>CAYQUC010000007.1:6064-72647 GCA_964420605.1 uncultured Thioalkalispiraceae bacterium
AATTTGCATTGTTAACCGTCTTTAACGGCAATTAACAGACTACTATAACTGGGCTATTATAAAGAATTTTTAGTTAAACGACAATGAATTACCGGCTTTATTATGGTAAAAATGCTGCTTTGGCAGCATTAAACTGTTTGCTCAGATTATGGATTAAGCTTATGGACTAAATTTACCGACATTTTTGAATCACTGCAGTTGCCTTGGAGTCACTTTAGTCGAATACTGAAATGAATCAGTGATTGATTGTTAGTTGATCTTGATTCATTCGTGCTTATAATTAGCGACATAACTAATTTCGCATTTTAGCGACGATCAGCCTTGGGGCTATTTATACTATTTTTAATGGTGCCGTAATACACGTAGGAATCAATCATGTATACAAATAACTGGAATACAAATATTTTTATCCAATCTAGACTATCACTGACTAAGCGAGAGTCTTCAATTAAACCTCTATTTATGTTTAAGGGCTTTAATTTACTCATTCGCCTGAGTTTAGTTACTGCTAGTCTTTTATTTGCTGTTCCTGCAATTGCTGAGACTAACAATGAGTCATTTTTTGACACAGTTAAAAAAGATTATTCTGAGTTTTATAGTTCAGATCGCTTAATTCGAGCTGGATTTGTGTTTGCTGGCGGTGCGGTATTTGCGAATACCAATCTAGATCAAGATATTCAAGATGACTATCAGAACAATACCCGAAGTCCGGGAACCGATGACTTTGCAAAATTTACAAAAACTTTTGGTGAAGGTAAATATTTAATTACATTGTCCCTAGCAACAGCGTTAACCTCGCATTATCTTGAAACCTCTGGTGAGCGCTCAGCTGTGGGGCGCTGGGGCCAAAACACCATAAGAGCCTATATTGTTGGAGGGCCAGCCACTTTGTTGACTCAACAATTAACTGGAGCTTCACGTCCTGAAGAAACTCTCGATAGCTCTAACTGGAAACCGTTTAATGATTCTAATGGGGTTAGTGGTCATGCCTTTATTGGCGCAGTACCATTTATGACTGTTGCTAGAATGTATGACAATAATAAACTAGTCAAATATTTGATGTATACCGCATCGACATTTACCGCATGGTCAAGAGTCAATGACAATTCACATTATTTCTCTCAAGCAGTATTAGGCTGGTATTTAGCTTACGAAGCGACCGACACGGTATCGACAACAAACACTAAAACTAACTCAATTGCGTATATGCCATTCATCGGACCGGATAGTTTTGGTGTCGCGATAAATCTGAAATGGTAATGTAATTCTGATTGAATGGAATTAAGTTAACCCATTGATATTTAATGGGTTATATAATAAGTCCGTTATTTAATTATAGAATAAAGGGTTAACTAGTTAATTTGCGTTAATTCGTTGCGATAATTATTATTGAATTTGGTTTTTCGTCGTTTTTTACACAACTATGTCAACCAATTTTCGAGTTAGTCGTTATTGATTGTATAACCCCGAATTATTGGAGAATAAAATGTCTTATAAAACAATTAGTACCGCAGCAATCGTAACATACGCCATGTTAAGTAGTTATTCGCTCTACGCAAATACTGAAACAATAGCAATAACTAATAGTAATCAACAATTTCGATATGGTGACAGAATTGAGCATCGCCTGGATTTACGTGGTAACAAAATTGAACATAAATTGGATATCAAAGGTAATAAAATCGAGGCAAAATTGGATGCAAAAGGCGATAAAATCCAGGCAAAGTTTGATGCTGCGGCAAAACGTGCGGCCGAACGCGGTGATAGTGAACTAGCTGCGAAGCTAGCAAAAAAAGGTGAACGTTTAAATAAAAAGTTAGATGCCAAAGGTCACCGTATTAACCAAAGACTCGATGCTAAAGGCAAACGTATTAATGCCAAGTTAGATCGCAAAGGTAAACGTTTACATGCACGAGCAGTACGACAACATCAATCTAGAGTACAACGAGCTCACCGAAAGTAACTTGTAGCTTATCGTGATTGTAATTTGGTTTCTGACGCAGTAGATTATGATCACAGTTTAAGTACTGCAGTTGGAGAACAATTCTGGATAAACAGGTATTATTGGATGATTTTCTAGCAAGTATCGAGCAGCGTGCTTATCGTCTTGCACTGGTAGCAACTCGACACCATGAAGATGCTCTAGATATCGTACAAGATACCATGATTACATTGGTACAAAAGTATGCACATAAATCGAAGGCTGAATGGCAACCACTTTTTTTTCGTATATTACAAAATACGATACGCGACTTTTACCGCAGCCAGAAAGTACGATCCAGATGGCGAGTGTGGTTTAGCGGTGACGACAAACAAATCGATTTAATTGAACAGTCGGCCTCTAAAGAATCAGATTCTCCAGCAGTACAAGTGAGTAATGAACAAATGTTGCAGCAGATGGAATTGGGCGTTGCGCAATTACCCACAAAACAACAGCAAGTTTTTATGTTAAGAATTATTGATGGCATGAGCGTTAAAGATGTAGCACAAGTAATGAAGGTTTCGGATGGCACGATTAAAACGCAGCTATCACGTGCGTTAAAATCATTAAAAATTAACCTTAAGGATTTTGATAATGAATGATGATGATAAATTAATTCAGAATTTACAAAATAAAGTAAAAAAATCACAATCCACACTTGATGCAACTACATTAGGACAATTACGTGCCGCTCGACGCACTGCATTAGAATCAGTAAAAAATAAACCAAATTTAGGGGCATTACTTAAGTCTAAATTATTTAGGGGACCATTTACTAAAAATTATGTTTTGTCGAGTGTCGTGCTGATTATCTTGACTGTCGGGTTTACCTTTACCATTGTTACAGTCGACGAACCTACCGAGCACTACGATATTGATATCGTTGCGATTAGCGAAGAATTTGAGTTGCTAGAAGAACTTGATTTTTACCTCTGGATTGCAAATAGCGTAGAACATGAAAGTTAAAATAACAACGGCAGTCATTATTCTTGTTAGCGCCATTAGTAAATCAGTACTAGCTAATGAAGAAAGCCCTGATTTAGAGTTGTTAGATTTTATTGGTAGTTTTGAAACTAAAGATGGTCAATGGTTTGACCCAACATTATTGGTTGATATAGATGTGTCAGATGAAGATTTGGAAAAAGGAAAAAGCGATGAGCAGAACTAAACATTTAAACAGGATAATATTTACACTGTTGCTTATTGCTGGAGTATCAATTACTAATATCAGTTATTCTGATGTTGTTGCTGACATTGGAGTTAAAAAAATCCAATTGAGCGAGCAAAGCCACGATTGGTCCTCATTGTCGAATTCTCAGAAAAAAATACTAAAACGTTATTCTGGTAAATGGGATTCCATTGATATTAAAAAAAGAATTCGACTTAAAAAAGGTGTTGAACGTTGGCACAAAATGAGCCCTAAACAACGTCAGTTTGCCAGGCAACGCTTGAAAAAATGGCGCAATTTATCAAGGACTGAACGACAAGAGTTTCGTAAACGATTTAAAAAGTTTAATAAGCTCGCCCCGAATGAACAAATGAAAATTCGTGCAGCGAGGCAATGGTATCAAAATCTTACGCCTGAAAAACGCAAAAAATTAAAACACCGCTGGAAAAAAATGTCACCAGCCGAACGTCAAAAAATGCGAAAACGCATACGCCAACGTGTTAATCAACGTTTTAATAATTTAACACCAGCACAACGTCATCGCCTGCGAAATACACACCCAAATCAACGACGATAAAGAACTTTATAAACTATAAAATAAAATTAATATAATGTACTATTAGCGTTGTTTTTACTCTAAATGAGCTATAAATGAAACGTCTTAATTTTACATCTAATGATGGGATTTCAAAAAACAAAACAGTTTATTCATGGGTTTTATATGACTGGGCTAATTCTGCGTTTGCCGTTTGTATCTTAACGGTATTTTACCCACTATTTTTTAAAAGTTACTGGCATTCTGATGTTGATGCAACCACCAGTACTTTCCACCTAGGTGTATCTAATTCATTGGCAAGTATTATTATTGTTTTTATTGCTCCAGTGATTGGTGCAATCGCAGATAATAGCCATTCAAAAAAATATTTTTTATTGTTTTTTGCGGTTATTGGCATGTTAATGACTTCCGGACTTTATTTTATCGCTGAGGGAGAGTGGTTAATTGCTGTTTGTTTATACGTTTTTGCTAGCATTGGTTTTATGGGAGCCAATATTTTTTATGATTCGTTATTAATTAATATATCTGAAACTAATGAATTGGATATAATTTCAAGTTTGGGTTATGGTTTTGGTTACATCGGTGGTGGTTTGTTGTTTGTTTTTAATATCATCCTAGTCTCTAATCCCGAGTGGTTTGGTTTGCTGGACAAAACTATCGCCGTTCGAGTTTCATTTATAACTGTTGCGGTATGGTGGTTATTATTTTCAATTCCATTGATGCTATATGTCCCTGAACCAAAGCTTGGAAAACCAACAACATGGTTCAAGATAATAACATCGAGTCTAACGCAATTAAATTCTACATTTCATGAAATTAAAAAATACAAAATAGTACTTTTATTTTTAATTGCATATTGGTTGTACATTGATGGTGTCGATACAATAATTAGAATGTCAGTTGATTATGGGCTTGCACTAGGTCTTGATACTGGTAATTTGATTACGGCAATAATGATTACTCAATTTGTCGGTTTTCCTGCAGCAATTGTATTTGGATTTATTGGTAATAAGTACGGTCCAAAACGCGGAATTTTAATTGCTATAGGAGTTTATATTTTAGTAACTCTTTATGCGGTATCGATGCAGACAGCGGAAGAATTTTATGCCATGGCCATCGTCATTGGTCTGGTGCAGGGTGGGGTACAAGCTTTAAGTCGCTCGTTATTTTCTCGAATTATCCCGCCTAGTAAAGCAGCCGAATTTTTTGGATTTTATAACATGATGGGTAAATTTGCAGCCGTTTTGGGACCATTGCTGGTAGGTGGAGTTGCAATTATTACCACAAATTCTCGTTACTCAATGTTGTCTATATTAGTGTTATTTATTGTAGGCGGTATTCTGTTATATTTTGTTGATGAGAAAAAAGCAATTAAAGCAAGTTTAGAACGAGAGTAATTATTCATTCATTTAAAAGTGGTATTCAATATGAACGATAATAATAAAGCACCTTCTTTTTGGCAGATTGTTAAAAGCGTTTTAGCAGGATTACTAGGGGTACAAAGTGCTGAAAATCGGAAACGCGATTTTCAACACGGAAAATTTTCTGCTTATGTGTTTGTAGCATTAATAATTGTAACAGTTTTTATTTTATTAATTGTGAGTGTTGTTAAAACAGTAATGTACTTTGCGGGTGTTTAATTAAACTGAATTTGTAATATTTTTTTTAAAAGTTGGAGGCTGTTGCTCTTTCAGTTTTAGATTAATTTGTAGTTTAAACCCGGTCATGAAACCGGGGTAGCCCTATCAATACACACTTTAGAAACCATAGGTTTCATTAAGTATTTCTCGGGTGCCGTAAGGTGAATGCGAAGCAAGAGAGGGCAACCTAGGTTACGTCCTGAGGCACACGGTTTTGATAGAGCTATCCCAATTCCATGTCCTAATTTAGTCAGTCATATTCTTTACACGTCCCAACTGAGCTTGAATATTTTCTTGCGATATTTTTAACTCTTCAGCACGGGCTTTAACTTTATTAACGACTTCTTCTGGAGCCTTACCAACAAATTTTTGGTTATTCAATTTCCCAGTGACTTGAGTCAACTCTTTGTCAATTTTTTCTAATTCTTTTTGCAAACGTATTAATTCTGCTTGTTTGTCGATAATGCCTGCCATAGGAATTAATATTTGCATATTACCCAATAACGCAGTAGCAGAGTCCGGTGCTTGGTCTGAGTCTTCTAACCATTGAATTGCATCGATTCGACCAATATCAATTAAATAACGTTGGTAGTTATCGAGTCGTTGCTTATCTTGTGCTGAACCATGTTGCAGTAATATAGGTAATTTTTTACGAGGGTCAATATTCATGCCGCTTCTAATTTGGCGTATTGCAACAATAAATTGTTTAACCCAATCAATATCTTGTTCACTGTCACTATCGATTAAATCCGAATTATAAACCGGATAAGCTTGTAACATGATGGTATCACCGCTTGCCGCAGCAAGTGGTGCAACTCGTTGCCAAATTTCTTCGGTTATATAAGGTATAACAGGATGCGCTAAACGTAATAAAGTTTCCAATACGCGTACTAAGGTTTGTCTGGTGCCGCGTAATTGTTCCTTAGAAGAGTTTTCATCAGATAATACCGATTTTGATAACTCTAAATACCAATCACAATATTCATTCCAGGTAAATTCATAAATGGATTGAGCAATGAAATCGAGACGATAGGTTTTAAATGATTTTTCTATTTCTTGAGCTTTAGATTGTAATAAAGAAACAATCCATTTGTCGGCAGCATTTAATTCGACCTCACCATTTTGTTGACCACAGTCTTCACCTTCAGTATTCATTAGAACATAACGAGCGGCATTCCATAATTTATTACAAAAATTTCGATAACCTTCAATTCGTTGCAAATCAAAATTAATATCACGACCGGTTGATGCGAGTGAGGCAAATGTAAATCGCAGCGCATCCGTTCCTAAAGCAGGGATACCGTCGGGATAATCTTTTCGAGTTTGTTTGTCAATTTTTTTAGCCATTTGTGGTTGCATTAAACCCGAGGTACGTTTGCTAACCAATTCTTCCAGAGTTATACCATCAATTAAATCAATTGGATCTAACACATTACCTTTTGACTTTGACATTTTTTGACCGTGGGAGTCGCGCACCAAGCCATGAATGTAGATTTCTTTAAATGGTATTTTTCCGGTAAATTTAATTCCCATCATGATCATACGGGCGACCCAAAAGAAAATGATATCAAAGCCGGTAACTAAAACCGATGTTGGATAAAAAGTATCTAAAGCCTCAGTTTGTTCAGGCCAACCTAGAGTTGAAAAAGGCCATAGAGCTGATGAAAACCAAGTATCGAGTACATCCTCATCTTGTTTTAATACAATATTGTCACTTAAATTATGTTTGGCACGTACTTGTTGTTCGGTATGGGCAACATAGACATTACCATCTTCATCGTACCAAGCCGGGATTCGGTGTCCCCACCAGATTTGCCGGCTGATACACCAGTCTTGAATATTGCGCATCCATTCATAATAGGTATTTTTCCAATTGTCAGGAACAAACTTAATATCGCCGTTTTCAACCGCCTCGATAGCGGGTTTGGCTAGTGATTCGACTTTAACATACCATTGATCCGTTAAATATGGTTCTACCACTGAATGTGAACGATCACCGCGCGGTACCATTAGTTTGTGGTCTACAACTTTTTCAAGTAAACCCGATACTTTTAAATCGGCAACAGCCTGTTTGCGAGCAACATAACGATCCAGATTCCGGTATTTTTCAGGGACATTGTCATTGGTTTTAGCATCAATGGTAAAAATATTAATTATTTCAAGATCGTGCCGTTTGCCCATTTCATAATCGTTAAAATCGTGTCCTGGTGTAATTTTGACACAACCTGTGCCAAATTCAGGATCAACATAATCATCGGCAATAATAGGTATTTTTCGGTTTGTTAATGGCAGTATGATATTTTTACCAATAATATCTTGATAACGTTCATCATCAGGGTGGACTGCGACGGCACTATCACCAAATAGTGTTTCGGGACGTGTGGTTGCAACGATTAGATGATTTTCAGAATTCTCGATAGGGTACCGAATATGCCACATGTGGCCATTTTCCTCTTCCGATATGACTTCAAGATCGGATAATGCGGTGTGTAGTACCGGATCCCAGTTAACCAGACGCTTACCACGATAAATGATGTCTTCGTCATAGAGTTTTACAAAGACTTCTTTTACGGCTCCTGATAGACCATCGTCCATAGTAAATCGTTCGCCAGACCAATCTAGGGAGGAGCCCATTCGACGTAACTGCTGGGTAATAGTACCGCCTGATTGCTGTTTCCAATCCCAGATTTTTTCAATAAAAGCATCTCGGCCAAGATCAAAGCGAGTTTTGCCTTCGGCATTTAATTGCCGTTCTACCACCATTTGAGTTGCGATACCCGCGTGGTCCATACCAGCCTGCCATAGGGTATTATCGCCTAACATACGGTGATAACGCGTCAGACTATCCATAATAGTGTCTTGGAAGGCATGGCCCATATGCAGACTACCGGTGACATTCGGTGGTGGAATCATAATGCAATAGGGGTTACCGTTAGACGACGGTGAAAAATAATTATTATCTTCCCAGGTTTTATACCATCGTTGTTCTATTTGGTCGGGGCTGTAAATTTTATCCACTATTTTCCTTTATCCCTGTCTCGTTCAGACCTTTTTGGAGCCCTGTAAGGCACAGTTTAGGTCGCTGGTTAGCTATGATATGATGTTATTTCTATAATGGCGGTAATTATACCTGAATCACGTAAATAATAGGCAGCTGGATTGATTTTGATTTATATATACCGAGTTTTAACTCAATTTATTTAGCCGTAAGTTACTACACTATAATATGAATAAATTAAGAATCGAAATAAGACATTACCTAAAACTAATAAACTTCACTTATTTAATCTGGAATAATTAATCAGACACATGTTTTCAAATATCTCGTTACTAAACCGTTTTTATTTATTAATGGCAATTATATTAATAATTAAAATTTGTTTCGCTGTGCTACTGCCGATGACCGGTGATGAAGCTTATTTTATATTTTGGGCTCAGTATCCTGACTATGGTTATTATGACCATACCCCAATGGTGGCGTGGATATTAACCGTATTTTTGTCTGTATCTGATATGACGTTATGGTTGCGACTACCCGCAATTGTATTTTCGTTGTTAATCGCGTGGATGATATTTCGTTTGTTAAATAATCGAGACGATCAAAATAGCCAAAAGGTCGCCATTTATGCTTCAAGCCTGTATTTACTTATTCCTGTTAATTTAGTAGCCGTGTTGATGACTACCGATACACCATTAATTTGGTGGAGTTTTTTATGCGGTGTTAGTTACTATAAAGCGCAAAAGAATGATTCGTACTCTTGGTATTTAATTTGCGGACTTTTTTTGGGACTCGCATTTATGTCCAAATTTTTCTCAGGATTATTAGCCTTTGCATTTTTGATTCATACTGTGGTGTTTGTCAGGCGCGGCATAAAACCGTATATGGGATTGATGATAATTTTTGTGGCGTTAGTACCTTTTATCGCACTTAACCTCACGTGGAATTATAATAACTGTTGGAATAACTACTTATTTAATTTAATCAATCGAACTCAGGGTAGTAGCTTTTCAATAGCAGGTACCGGTAAATATCTGGTCATGTTATTAATTATTATGCCGCCGGGTATTTACTACCTTATTAAAAATTTAAAATCGATTAAATTATTTTTGAATAAAGGACGCGATAATACTTATTTGGCTTTGTTTATAATTCCTATCATTTTATTTGGTTTATTATCTTTTTTTAAAAGTATTGGTTTACACTGGTTATTTAGTTTTATTCCATTTTTCGTACTTGGAATTGCAACCTTGTTTAGCGTTAGTCAATTGGAAAAAAGTTTAAAATTTATGACCGTTTATTCGTTGCTTCATGTCATTGCGATTGGTTTTATCCTTGTTAGTGCGCCTAGCTTATTTCAGTCAAATGAAAAATTATATAAAACATTGGTTATTGGTTATTACCCCGACGAAATGTTAGCCCAAGTCTCCGAGTATAAGTCAGATTTCATTTTTGCAACTGACAGTTATGCGTTATCGGCACAATTAAGTTATCACGCAAAAAAACACATTATGGTATTTGGCGATGGTTCATACCATGCTCGGCAAGATGACGTGGTGACAGATTTTCGATTATTAAAAAATAAGAATATATTAATTATAAGTGAAGTGCCAAAATTGGCAGATTATACTGATTTTTTTGAATCTTACCAATTGCATACTATGAAAGTTCGAGGGACTGAATTGTATTATGCTGTTGGATATAATTTTCAATATGAAAAATATCGAGCAACAACTTTAGCAAAAATTCGACAGCGGTATTATAATATACCGAGTTATTTACCACATAAAGCTTGTTATATGGATGAACGTTATAAAACACGATTTAATTAGAAATGGTATTTAAGCTTTCTTTTCATCCAATAAAGTTCTGATTCGTTTTAATAACTTATTAGAACTGAAGGGCTTATATAACATGTTGTCATTTAATGATTTATTCATCCCCCCCTTATGGCGCTCATCTGAAAAACCACTAACCATTTGTATTTTTATATGAGGGTAGTCTTTGAGTATCTGAGCGGCTAATTGATAGCCATCCATGTTTGGCATGATGACATCGGTAATAATTAAATCAATGGGGTTCTCCGAGCTATTTTTAACAATAGCCATGGCCTGTTCGCCATCAGCGGCGGTTAGAACATGGTAACCGTTGGAGGAAAATATAGTGTATGCCAAATCGACCATATCTTGTTCATCATCGACGACTAATAATGTTTCAGAACCTTTGCTGATAGGATGTTCTAAATCAGTTGTCTCTATCGAAGTGATTGTTTGATGACTTCTCGGCAAATACAGTACAAAACGACTACCCTGTTTGGGTTCGGAATAAACCTTTATTGCGCCGCCACTTCGTTTAACAAATGCATAGACTTGACTTAAGCCTAGACCGGTACCTTGTTTCTTATTTGTTGTGAAAAAAGGGTCAAATATTTTGTCTCTAGTTGCTGCATCCATACCACAACCTGTATCGGTCACACTGAGTAGCACAAAATCACCTGCAGTTAAATTTAACGCTTTTACATCGGTATCATTAAGTTGTTCATTTCGGGTGCTAATGGTTAAGTTGCCCTTAGAATCCATTGCATGTAGCGCATTAATGCTCAAGTTTAATATGGCATCTTCTAAATCACTACTTTCTAGTTCGACCGGCCATAATGAATTATCAAGCTCATAGGTTAGGTTGATACGTACAGTTAATGTTTTTGCTAATAAATGATATTGATCTTGCAATACAGTATTAATATTGATTACTGATAATGTCGGTGGTTTATTGTAATTAGAAACGGATTGTAGTTTTTTAGCAAGTTTTGAGCCGCGAGTTGCAGCATTTTGTAAACGCTGTGAAATTTTAACTAACATTTTAGGATCATCTAAAAAATGGTTTATTTGTTCAGAGTATCCTAAAACTATACCCAGTATATTATTATAATCATGTGCAATTCCACCGGTTAGTTTTCCGAGAGCTTCCATTTTTTGGCTACGTTGGAATTGTTTCTCTTGAACTCGTCGCTCTGTTATATCCGTTGAAATGCCACATACGGCATAGACTTCATTGTTTTCATTAAGTAATGGAAATTTAATTGAAATGTAACTGTGTAAACCATCATCAAGTGCTGCTTGTTCTTCAGATTCGATAGCATGGCCTGCAGCTATGACGGCTTTATCATTAAATTGAAACTCATCGGCAATGTTTTTATCGAATAGCTCATAATCTGTTTTCCCTAAAACCTGGTCATTTGAAGTATGAAATAGTTTTTCAAACTGATAGTTAATAAAGGTATAGCATCCTTGTGTATCTTTAACGTATATGACAGCAGGAGAGTGGTTCATTATTGCTTGCAAATCACGTTTGTTTTTTTCTGCTAATTCACGTAATTGATATTGTTCCGTTATATCATTAAAAACCAATACTATTCCCATAATTGTGTCATTTTCTCGTATGGGTGCGACCGAATCTGATATATGATATTCATTACCATTTTTAGATATTAATGTAGTGTGATTACTTAGGTGAATTATTTCACCTGTGGTAATGACTTTATCAATTGGGTTGATTATGGCTTCTCGTGTTACTGAGTTAATAATATTAAATATATCCTTTAAAGCTTTACCCATAGCATCTTCTAATGACCAGCCCGTTAACAATTGAGCAGCAGGGTTCATGCGTCTTATTTTTCCTTGTGGGTCTGTGGTAATCACTGCATCACCAATACTATTGAGTGTTATTTCAAGATTATTTTCGTTTTCTTTTAACGCATGTTCTGATTCTACTCGTTTAGTTATATCTATAAAGGTAACCACAGCGCCTACGCAATCGTTGTTTTTAAATATAGGGTGTGACCAATATTCTGCTGCAAAGCAACTTCCGTCTTTACGCCATAATACTTCATCATCAATATGTGTTTTAATTTTTTCTTTGAAAGCTTTAAAAATATGACTGTTGTCAACCGGGTAATTTGTGCCATCAGCATATTTATAATGAATTAACTGGTGCATATTTTTTCCTAATAAATCAGAGGCATCAGTATAACCTAGCATTGAGATACAGGCATTATTGGCAAATGTACATTCACCATAGTTGTCAATACCATAGATCGCTTCAGCAGTTGAATCGAGTAACAGTTGAACGAGTGCCTGACTAATGTTTAGGTCCAGCATCGATTTTTTTAAACGTTCTTGTAACGAGGTGAGGCTGTTGCCGAGATGATCAAGTTCATCAAGTTTTTCTGATTTTTTTATTCTATTTAATTTTAATTTATTATCTAATGAGTTTATGTTAATGATTTCAGCAAAACGTCCTAATGTGGTTAAATGCTTAGCAACTAACTGATAAAATAAATACAACATAAATCCGCTAATCAAAAACGTTTTTATTGCATTACTTATTATTATAATAATAGCTTGGTCAATGATGTGTTGGTAGGTTCTTGTTAAACTGGCGGTGACATGCATTTGTCCTATTTGTAATAAATTATTTCGAAAAGTATACTTTAGAGGAAATGTTAATTTAATGGTGTCGACATCGGTTAGTAGTCCTTCCTTAGCGATTAACTCTAAATTTTCATATACTTCTATATATTCAATGTCGGGTAGTCGTAGTATTCCTTGTAAGGTTAAAGCTAGCTCTTGTTGGTTTGTGACCCACACCCGTGCAGCAATGTTATCGCCGTAACTATTACGAATTTCATTTAACCGTTGTTGAATTCGGCTGACATCAGTTTTGTATATTTGAAAAAGTTGAAATGCCGAAGTAAGAATTGTAATTAAAGTACTTGCAAATACTATGTATACCACCATTTTTTTGGCAAGAGGCCCGATGCGTTCGAATAACTTGATTTTATGAAATGGTATTGATGTATTCATAAATTTACTGCTTAATATTTTATTGACTACTAAGTGGTATTAAATGTTCAGAGACTAATTTTTTATAACTGCCATTATTTTTAATTTCCATAAGCGCAGCATTTAATTTCGGAATTAATGATTTATGTTTATTATGTAAGTACATGAACATTTTTTTAGTTGCAAGTGCTGGTTGTAGCATAACAATATCTTTTATTTGTAGTTTGTCTATCATATACGTTCCTCCCCATTGAGAGTGGAGCACTATATCGATTCGTTCTTTTTTTAATAATATAAATAATTCGCGTGTATTATTGGTCTTAGTTATAGATGCAGTTTTAGGTACTAGATTTTCATAAATTTTCCAACCCGTTATAAAGGCGACTTCCTTGTTTTTTAATGCTGACCAGCCTGATGTTATGTCTATTGTTTTTTTAGAAAACGCAACAAACTTTAGTGTGATCATATTGTTCGAAACACGAATTAAATTGGGATAGACTTTATTCATACCAGCTACGCGTATTATTTCTCCATCGATTAAACCGCTGTTGGCACTTTTTAATGCCCGTTCAGGAGGTAATACTTCAATGATTAGATCATAACCAATTTTATGAAACATCTTTTTTGCCAGCTCATCTAAAAAACCATCTCGAGATTCGGTTGTAAATGGAGCATCAGCTGCTGAATTAAGTATTATTGTCGGTCTGGAATTATTACTTAGCGCTACATTGGCTTGTGATGCCGGTGAATTAACATTGATTAGACTATGGAATAGTAACAATACAATAATTACATGAATTTTTTTCACCATTATTTCCTTTTCATATATCGCTTTAAGCCGGATTATTTAACTAAATAAATTAACTCTGGAGAAATCCGTAGGATGTATTATAGTAATATAGTACGTTTTTGAGTTGTAATTGGATTGCTAACCATTAAATTTAGAGGAGGAGGGTGGTATTTAATTGTTTTATCGATAGATGAAACTTGTATTTTTAATAAGGAATTAAATTAAAAAAATAATAATATTTAAAAGTGAACTAAAATGATATTTGTTAGTTGTAATAAAGGGTAATTTTATGAGAGTACTCCACTATGCAAGAATAAAGAGTTTACTGTTTATTTTTTTGTTAGTTCAAATATCGTCGGTTGGTGCAGTGAACTGGGTGGTGTTACAGGCCACCGAACCTAAAAAAGTTATTCATCGTCCTTTTGTTTTTGTGCAATACAGTTATACCCGTGATTTGGGACGTGACATTAGTGTTGGACCCAATGCAGGTAAGCGTGCAAGTGCTAGTACGATAGCTCCTTGGTTTGAAGAGAATTCAAAATTTCATTTTAGACGAGCACGAATTGGTATTCGAGGAAATTTTACAGGTGTAATGCGTAATAAATTTACACAAAAAATGAATTATTTTTTCCTCACTGAGTTAGCCCCTAACTTAATAACGTATGATTTTTTAGGTGACAGTCAGCGTGCTATCGCTTTGGATCATTTTAGTCTGACTGCCAATCATATTCCGGGGGCTAGATTACGGTTTGGCTTATTTAAAACGCCGGGCTTAGAAGAAGTTTATCAAGGTATTGTAGCTCAGGATTATATTGAATTTACCGACTTTGCCGCACGTGAAGTGTTAGAACGGTTTGCTACTGGTAATAATCGAGCTACCCCTAGTGGCGGTACTAATGGTAATACCGGAACTCCTGTCAAACAGAGTTCAGGTTTTAATGGTGCGCGTGATTGGGGTGTCCAAGTTTTTAACAGCTTCAAAGATTCAGATTGGGACTATACTTATTCATTTATGCTTGGACGCGGTCGTGGTATCGATGAGTCAGCGGGGGCGAATAAGGCGCTTGAACAATATTATTACTTGTCTGCAGAACAGGATTTAGCTGGAGGCAAGGGGCCATGGAAACATGGCATTAAATATTATGCTTGGTTACAGAATGGCGTGAGAATATTTGAATCTGATCCGTTAAAAACTGAATATAATCGAAAGCGTTATGGTATTGGTATTCGTGCTCAGGGTGCCTTGTTTGGACTTAAAGCGAAACAAAGATTGGATCTGGCGCTGATGTTTGCTGATGGAATGGTTTTTATTGCACCTGCCGGGTCGGTTAAAGGTGGAAATTTAATGTATGCGGCACAACAGAACAATCGGTCTCGTGCGATTAGTCTTGATTATGGCCGGTTTTTAACTAAACACTGGGAAGTTATGATTAGATTAGAAAAGCATGAATTACTGTATAAAACTGATGGTGTTATTTGGACTAAAGGTGATGCGCGTACAATTGATGCTGTGACATATGGTCTTCAATATTCATATACACCAAAGCAAAAATTGGCAATCAATTATATAAATCGAACGGTAACTGCGCCTTATGAGTTCAATGCGGTAGTACAAGACGTTGTTGCTAGTGTTGGTGATCGCTATAGTGTGCAATACACTTGGATTTTTTAGATAACGAGATCAGCTATTATAAAACTAATTTTCGTTGTTTTCTTTTTCAGTTTGGATTGTATGTTTGATCTCATCTGAAAGAATTTCTTTTATTTCTTCATCAAGATCGACGATTAATTCAATTAATCGATTGTGAACACGCATTTCTACTCTTTTTTGTAATGCATTCAATTTGTCAGTATTGAGATTTAGTGTGTCGAGTCCTGTAATATCAGAGAAATTATTTTTCTTATTGCCTGTAAGGTTACTTAAAATACCATCTGTATAATCAACACTCTCAATTGCTGGTGTTAATATCGCGTCACTAATGTTGTTTTTATCCGTTTTAGCTGGAATAGTGTTGGTTTGTTCTAAAACTTTTGCGGTAGAGCTTGCTAAGTGTTCTGCATTTTCTTTTGCAATTGCTAATAACTCTACATCTTTAATGTCGTCCAAACTTTTGTCCGATGACATTTTCTGTTGAGTAGTTTCTTTAATGACAACATGATCCAAACTCTCGGTATTTTGAGTGCTATCAGGGTTATCTATTTGAATGTCTATATGTGAATCTTCAACCAGTGAAATACTGGACTTAACTCTGGGTATATTCAAAGAGGGTTTATCAAATGATGGTTTTTGAATTTCAGCTGTATCGTTAATTGAATCTTCCGATACTTTTGTTTCCGCTATACTATCTTTTGAAATTTTATTGCTTGGAGTTATATTTTTTGGGGTGACATCTTTTAGGTTATTTTTTTCAGAAGTAAGATCTTTGGATATTTTAATTTCTGATATAGTTTGTTCAGGGACAATCTCAGATTTGTTATTTGAAATCTTTTTAGGGTTTGAATTCAACTCAAAAGTGAGAATATCTGCTTTGGTATTATCATCTGTTTTTTTGATTTCGTTATAGCTGGATTTTAATTCTTGCTGCTCAATACCATTCACAATTTCATCAAGCTCAGCCTCGATATCGTTTAAACTTGAATCAATATTTATTTCAACAGAACTATCCATGTTAAAAAGTGAAGAATCCTGATCTTCAGGAATTACAATTTCTTCTAACATAGGTACGATTAAATCATGATCGTAGAGATCATTTAATTCTGTATTATCACTTTCTGGTATCGACATATCGAATTCATCAGAGGATTTTGGTGCTACATTGGGATTTATATAAGGTTTAGTATTTGATGAGCTTAAGTTGTTGTTAAAAATATTATTCTCTGGTAACGCATCGAGAATAATTTCTTCAAAATTGGTATTCATAAAATTGCTATCGAGTTCTAGTTCAGTCGATACAGTATTGAAATTAGGTTTTGGTAGTGAATTTGAGCTCGAAGATGCAGAATCTAATTTTTTAGCATCTCTTTTACTTAGTCGAGTTTCCATGGTATCGCTACCAATGCTATCTGCACGAGCAATATTTTCTCGAGCTTCATTTATCTTTGAATCACCTTGTTTTAATAGAGATTTAATAGACTCTAATGATTTTATAAGTGATTTTTGTGGATCGATGCCATCAAAATTTGTTTTATTACTGGAATCCCGTTTACTCATATCGACTAGCCTCTTATTTTGTGAGATTCAATTTTATAACCACGATCTTGATAGAATTTATATCGTGCTCGACCATCATCGGTACTGTTATCATCTTGCTTATTTACAATTTCAACCACGCGACTGTAATGGCTAAAGCAGTTTGGTACAGTCGGATTAAAATTAATTAATACATCATTCTTAATACTTTCTTGATTGTCAATTTGCTCTGAACCAATAACTACAGAACAGCTTTTTGCAATTGCAGAATCCGAACGAGCATGAGGAACAAAAGCCTCAGGCTTGAATGACCAGAGCAAATCATCAAATAATTTTGCATGTTGAGCATCAGTAGATTGAACGAAAATAGTGTGCCCTTGCGATTGGACTTTTTCAATTAACCGACATGCGAAGTGTTCACGTGCTTGAAGAGTATCATTATCTAGAATGTAGAAATCAATTCGAGTCATAATACGCTAAAGTGCCAAGGAATAAAAAAACTACTTAACATATTGTACAAAAATACCAATCTCAACCAAAGTTATAGTTATAACAGTATCATACATTAGATATGTTGCGTAGGAGTTTCACTTTTTAATCTAAATTCTACATAACCTCATTAAGTTATTGAAATTAATAACTTAATGAAGAAAATAATAAAATTATTGCGTTATTAGTGAAAAAAAGTGACTTTATTAATCAAATACTTAGAGTTGGTCTAATAAATATTGAGTGAGTAAAGGTACTGGCCTACCGGTAGCACCTTTATTTTTACCACTATTCCAGGCTACACCGGCTATATCGAGATGTGCCCAGTGGTATTTTTTGGTGAAGCGTGACAAGAAACAGGCCGCTGTGATGGTGCCAGCCTCTTTACCACCAATATTGGCAATATCAGCAAAATTACTCTTAAGTTGGTCTTGGTATTCATCCCACAATGGTAGCTCCCAAGCACGATCACCGCTGTATTGGCCTGCTGCGAGTAATTCGTTAACAAGGGGGGAGTGGTTACCTATTAGTCCCGCTGCTTGGCTACCGAGTGCGACAACACACGCACCGGTTAGCGTTGCAACGTCGATAACTACGTTAGGGTTAAATTTTTCGCTGTAGGTTAATGCATCGCACAAGATTAAACGACCTTCAGCATCGGTGTTTAAAACTTCAATCGTCATGCCTGACATGCTAGTCACGATATCCCCTGGTTTATTCGCATCACCATCGGGCATATTTTCGCAACTGGGTATTACTGCAACGACATTGATATCTGGTTGAAGCTCACCAATTGCGGCCATGGTTCCGATGACACCGGCTGCGCCACACATATCAAATTTCATTTCATCCATAGCTGGAGAAGGTTTTAGTGATATGCCGCCAGAGTCAAAAGTAATGCCTTTACCGACGAATACATAGGGTTTTGAACTATTACCGGGATATGAGTATTCAATCGTGATTAATTTAGGTGCTTGACGACTGCCGCGGGCAACCGATAAAAAAGAGCCCATACCCAGTTGTTCGATTTCATCCTGTTCCAGCACCGTTACTGTCATGTTTTGGTATAGCGTTGACATTTTCATGGATTGTTTGGCTAAGTATGTCGGTGTACAGATATTACCTGGTAAATTGCCTAATTCACGTGCTAAGCGGCTGCCCTCGGCAATGGCATTACCCTCGCGCACAGCACGTTCACCACTGTTAAGTTCGCGTCGATTTGGGACATTTAAAATGAGTTTTCGGATAGGACGGCGTTCGGTATCTTTTTGACTTTTTAATTTATCAAAGCTATACAATGTGTGGTGAATACATTCAACCGCTTGTCGGACTTTCCAATGGGTATCTTTGCCTTTGATATTTAGATCAGTTAAATAACTGACAGCATCCATCGCGCCGGTGTCGTTAAGGGTATTGACTGATGCTATGATGATTTGACGGTATTGGGTGTAGCCAATATTGCGTTCTTTACCACATCCGACCAAGAGAATACGATCACATAGTACGTTTTCAATATTATGTAATAATAACACTTGGCCCAGTTTGCCTTCAAGGTCACCGCGGCGCAAAATGCTGGAAATATAACCATTTGTAGCGTCGTCCATTTGTTCAGCAGCGGGAGATAACTTCCTGCGCTCAAAAATGCCTACAACAACACAAGCTGATCGTTGTTTTTCTGGGTTACCGCTTTTTACACTTATTTCCATTGGTGGTCCTTAAAAAATTAAATTATTATTAATACCTGAATTAATATACTAAAATCAATAAGTTATTTGTATATAATAGGTGTTACCGGTAAATTAGTACACTCTACTTCGATATCGGTGGATTATAGAATATTTTGAAAAAAACTGTCGTACTCTAGTGCTTGAAAAATATCTTCTATTTATCAAAATAAAGTAAAATAGTGCATCATTTTTTGCAAGATAAGAATAAGTTTATTGTTAACATCATATATAATTAGAAATTATCAGTATATTAAGTGGAAAACAAACATTGATCATTGATCGCTATATTATAAAAGAAATAGTGTTGACCTTTTTTGGGGTCACTTTTATTTTATTGCTGATTTTCCTGAGTGCATTGTTACTTCGTCTATTTGATGATGCCGCGCGTGGCTTGTTCCATGTCAATACAATTGTGTTGCTAATGGGGTTTAAAAGTATTGGTAATTTAGTTTTTATATTGCCGTTAGCGATGTATCTTTCGATAATACTCGCGCTGAGTCGTTTGTATAAAGATAATGAGATGGCAGCACTGGCCGCAAGCGGTATTGGCGAGTTAAAAGTATTACGTTCAGTTATCGTACTGTCAGTTGTATTTGCCGCATTTGTTGGTTTTTTGACCTTGGTAATCGCGCCGTGGGCACAACACCATACCGATGTGATTGTGGCAACCTCCAAAGTATCATCAGAAATCAAAGGTATTAGTCCAGGTCGTTTTCGTGATTTATCGGCAGGCAGAGGTACATTGTATGTACAGCATGTTAGCGAAGATAAATCTCAGCTAAAAAATATTTTTGTACAGTCCAATAATGAAGAAGGCGATATTATTATTACGGCAGAATCGGGTTATAAGTTTATTGATGAAGAAACCGGTGATGATTTTATTGAACTTGCCAATGGTTATCGTTATCAAGGTAACCCGGGTGATAAAAATTACTCAATTGTTCATTTTGAAAAACATGGAATACGTATCAGAAAAAAACCACCTAAAGATATTTATTATCATAAGTTAGCGACTAAAACCTCTACATTGCTGGCTTCATCGGCACTAAAAGATAAAATCGAATTAGATTCTCGAATTTCATTTATATTTTTATGTTTAGTTTTATCAATATTAGCGGTGCCATTGAGCCGTACATCACCACGGCAAGGTCAATATGCAAAATTAACAATAGCGATATTAATTTATATATCGTATGCAAATCTATTAAATATAAACCGAGTGTGGTTAGAAAAAGGCAGTATTCCGATTGAAGCAAGTTATTGGTGGTTACACTTGGTTATGTTTATCATTGCTATGCTGTTTATATTGAAACAATCCGGGATTCGTTACATTTTTCATAAGAGAATGAAAATATAAATGATAATTTTAGATCACTATATTAGACGGGTTGTTGTTGGTAATATCGCAATTGTAATTTTGGTATTAACGTCGTTATTTGCTGTCATTAATTTTAGTGGTGAGTTTAGTAAAATCGGCCAAGGTAATTATACCATTTGGCTAGCGATTCAATATACGCTTTTAACATTACCAACTCAAGCATACGAATTTATTCCAGTTGCATCATTACTGGGCGTTATGATTGGAATGGGGACATTAGCTAATCGTAGTGAATTAATTGTTATTCGAGCATCCGGAATTACCTTAAACCGAATTACAATCTCAGTACTCAAAGCAGCATTTATTGTCATTATTATTGGTTTTATTATTGGCGAATTTGTAGCGCCTAGTTCTAAACAATATGGACAACAATTATGGCTTAAAGCGCTAAATAAAAATGCGAGTTTAAATACCCACTCAGGATTATGGATGCGTGATGCAGATAAATATGTTCATGTTCAAAGCGTTAGTTCGTCTGGAAAATTGTCCGGTATTGAGATATTTACATTTGATGATAACTACAATATGAAGCTTGCAACATCAGCGGAATCTGCCACCTACAGCGTAGATGACGGTTGGTTATTAAATAATGTTAAAAGAAGTTTTATTGATAAAAATGACATTAAAGTTGAGTTTTTAAAAGTATTACACCTAGAAAACCTACTACCCCCCGATGTTATAAAAATCGTGAGTATTGAACCTGCCATGTTATCGGTATGGAAGTTGTATAATTACATACAATATTTGAAGACCAATGGTCTCGATATATCTCAATATGAACTTACATTTTGGAATAAAATAGTGATTCCACTGTCAATTTTTGCAATGGTAATGTTAGCGATGCCATTTATTTTTGGCCTAGGTCGAGGCACCAGTACTGGAAAACGAATCGTCATTGGTTTCTTAATGGGCGTTGCGTTTTTTATTGGTAACCGATTAATAGGGCAAGCGGGGATTGCAAATAACATTCATCCTATCTTTAGCGCTGTCACACCATCGCTTCTCATTATTATCGTATCATCATGGCTGCTGCATAAAAGACGATAATAACTTTATTTTGAAGGTATGCTACTGCCTTTATAACCCCAGATATCAACATTGACACCAGACTCTACAAAGTGCTCCGCTCGTTTAGACAAATAACGTTGAAAGCTGGGTTGTTTTTGATAGCTGTCACTGAGTACATAGTGAAAAATTCCTTGAGTGTGAAAAGTCTTGAAAAAAGCTTCTGATCGTATAATTTCTTTTCCTTGCGCATTAAACACAATCAATGTCGGTGCATATTTCACATCGTATTTTTTGGCGAGTTCACGAGCTGTTGTTTTGATACCGTGCAAATCAGTGATGGGGGTTTGAGCCCACATGTCGAGTTGTATTATTGAGAATTGCGTAATAATATTTTGAGTTGATTTTTCAGATAATACTTTCTCATGAAGTAACAAGCAATTTGGGCAATCTTTTTGCTCAAATAATAGTGCAAAAGGTTTTTTTGAAGAATTAGTGACCAGTTTTGATAGGTTATAAGGCGGTTTATTAAAATAAGTTTCAGTGATAATTTTGCCGCTGTTTTTGCTATTAGGCTTATGTTTGGCAACATAGTCTCGATATGAAATTGTGTTTTCTTGTTTATCTGCAACCCAGTCTATTGCGACTTTAAATCGATCGGGGGGTAGATAACCGTTTAAACGGAGTATTATTTTACCTTTTTCATTAAAAAAAAGAATTGTTGGCGTAAATTGTACTTTAAGCGCACTAGCAAAACTTTTTTCTGTATAGGTCTGACTTCCAATATTTACAATTTCACGATCGCCCCACATATTCATGGAAACTACATCAAAGTTTTTTCGTACTTTTTGTTCAATATCTTTTTGGGCTAAATTTCGCTCAACTAAGGCATTGCAATAGGGGCAACCTGGTTGGTGAAAAATTAGCATTAAACGTTTTTGTTTTTTTGCTGCCTCTGAAACATCGTCGTTGAGATCCAGAAAACCCTCTTTGAACCACTTAGGGTATTCAGTTGGTTTTGCGCCGTCATAACTTGCTTTTTCTTCAGCAGATAAGGCGCTAGCAAAACTAAAAATACATAATGTGATGAGCAGGCTATTAATATTGTTTACTAATTTAATCACGCTATGACCCTCAATAATATTCCGCTATACGATTTATGATGAACTAACTTGATAATAGTTCAAATTTGAGCAGTTAATTAACATGGACTATGCTTGATTCGGTAAATTTATCACGCCACAGAAAGTATTGGTTGTCCATAATTAACCAAATTATTCCAATTAACACTAAAACACCTTTGGGCAAAATAAACAACCAACTCATTGGAGGCCCGATATCCGGTGCTTCTGGCAACACAATTTTAACAATACCGAGCAAAATACATAGCCATGCAGGCAGTCCGGTTATAAAGCGTAATAGCGACTGCATTAAGGTGACAGACGAGCCATCAATACGTTGTAAACGAATTTTCCAGGCACGCATTCCTAGTGTTTGACCACCATGGGTCCAAAACCATGAAAAAAACACGAAACATACCAGAAACAAGTAGGTGGTGAATAGCGGATTTCCGGCTGTGATCGATTCACCGCGAGTGACTGCGGTAGCAACACCGGTAGCCACGAATAATACCGCGATTAATAGTAAACCATCATAGATCATGGCGGCTAGCCGGCGAAATAGCAGAAAGTTGTTTAATTTGTTTGTTGAATTCATGTACGACTATCACAATTTAGAAAAAGGTAATAATAATGAATTTTGAACGAAGTATCCATTCACTA
Organism: uncultured Thioalkalispiraceae bacterium; assembly: GCA_964420605.1. GTDB lineage: Bacteria > Pseudomonadota > Gammaproteobacteria > UBA6429 > Thiohalophilaceae > CAYQUC01. The sequence goes on from CAYQUC010000007.1 coordinate 29,609, forward strand.
TATTTAATTATTATGTGTGGATAAAAAAATTAAAGCATTAATCACTGCATTCTTACTGGCTTTATTGGCTATAGTTAAGTAATGGCTAGCGATAAAATATAAAATAATAATGGAAAGTACTTATGTCAGTATACCAAACTTTAGCTCGATTACCTGGCGTTTTTGCGGCTGGTGAATATTCATACCGAGGTGATCGGTATTCATACGAAGGCCAGATGACCGATGAAATGGCTAAAATGGCTTCAATTATGTGTCGGTCAACCTCCTTAGCCGTTCATATGCAAGTTAACATGATGAAAACACTTGGTACCGATTGTGGTTGCTCACCTTCGCGAGGATGGGTGGTTAATGGTACGGATTTTACCGTCTGTGTTATTGGGAATAATTTTTGTTTCTTAAATAATAAGGATTCGTCATTAAATGAAGTAATGTCAATGCTACTGGATGCAGTTGATATGACAAATGACTTCAAAATTTAATTTTATGTGATTTCGGCAGTTACTAATTTTTCGGAGAAAATAATGGTAGAAATAACAAATTTAATGACATTAAAGGGTGCAATTGGGGCATTTAAAATGAATGAGAGTGGCGAATTACTCGAGCATGAGGTCAGTAGTGGCGGCGAATTAACTGAGACCATACTTGACTTATTATGCCATGTTTGTGTTGCGAACATGGCTATTGCCACAATGCAGGCACGAGGATGGGAGAAAATGACAGGCATGGAAGGATTTTATCCAATCAATGGTTTTTCTTTAGTGGGTTTTGACTGGACGGCGATAGTGAATGGTGAATTTGGTGTGGTAATATCAAATAAGGACACAGATTTTGAAGCGGCCTATTCACTGCTAAACAGTTAGGACAACTACAATGATAAGAAAATTATTAGCTATCGATGGTGTTATGGTCATTTGTTCTTTTCATGATGATGGCGCATTTGTCGAAGGTCACGGTTTAATGGACGATGATCAAATGATCGGACTAGCCAGTTTTGCTCATGATTATAAAAGAATCATTCAGGGCAATGCGGATCAATTATCAATGTTTACCCAAATGTCAGGCTGGACACCACCAGGAGCTTGGATTGTTAGGGGCCCAGTAACGTCAATCTGTAGTGTCGGCAATGTTGTTTGTGTTATTAACAATGAAGAAACGTCGTTAAATGAGTTAATGTCCGAATTATCCGAAGCAGCGCATTTCTGAAATAAAGTTTCTTGAAGCTAATTAGTATTGTAAAAATTAGTTTACCTTCCTTGAACGAGTGATTGCGATATTTGGACTTTGTCTAGATTTATTTAAACGTTAATACTCTTAATAGTGTAAAAATTCACCAGTTTAAAATTATTTTTCATTCAATTGCTTGTCCCGTTATAATACGGTTATTTATTTTGTTATTTTTTCAAATATTTATTGCGCTTAGAAATCTACTGGCTATGCTTACGACAATATTTTGAAAAGATGTTTATATCACAACAGGTAGATATCGAATGATTTTTAACAAACTTGCCCTAAAAGTTCTTTTACTTTTAATCGTATTAACTATTTCAGCATGTGATTCACCTCCATCAGAGGTTTCTATAAAAATTCAACAAGATATTGTTGACCTTAATAAATCAACACTTAGTATTTCGAGTTCGGATTTACGCTTTAGAAGTTACCGGTTAATGGCAAAAAAAGGTAATTCTGAGGCAATGGTTGAATTAGCAAATTCCTATTTGTACGAAGAAAATATTCGTCCGTTTAATGAAAAGAAAGCGATGAAATGGCTGTCTAAGTCGGCTTTGATTGGAAACCCTCATGCATCATCGGAGCTTGCAGAAATTTATTCTGAAGGTTTATATGATGGTGAAGGTAATGTTCGTATTAAAAGTGATAAGGAAACAAGCTTGATGTGGTCGTATATTGCAAGTGAGCAAAGTAAAAACTTGTCCGATAAAGAAATTATTCTAGTTAGTCTCGATACTAATAAAACCGATAAATTTCAACAAATGGCCAAACGGGCAAAACAACGCGCCGAGCAATGGCTATCGGCAAATAATACCTAACGGTAATTAATCAGCCTAAAATTTAACTGTCATATAGCCAAAATTAGTCATTTTATTATGGCTAGTCCGCCATGCTTCCAGTATTATTCATATTTAATCTAGCTCGGTGGAATCAGCGATATGTTAAGCCTGCGTGGTAGTAATGCCCTCTCAAATTTTCGACGAAACAACCTCCTAAAAAAATTACAACAGATAACGCCTGAAGTGCACGGTGTTCAAGCTTATTATGTCCATTTTATTAGTATTAATAATGAGTTAAATGATAGAGAGTTAAGTCAATTATTATTATTACTCGATTCTACGAATGATTTAGACTGTAGTCGAGTTGAAAATACCTCGGTTACCGAGTTTATTATTGTACCGCGTCCAGGAACAATTTCACCATGGTCGAGTAAAGCGACTGATATCGCACATAATTGTGGTTTTGATTCTATTAACCGTATAGAACGCGGTGTAATTTATCACCTTGAAGGATATTTAAATTCAGGTAGTAACGAAGTTAGTTTAGCTAGAACAAAATCATGTTTGCATGACCGCATGACTGAAACGGTATTGTTGGATATAGATGCTGCAAATGATCTTTTTGTAGAATCTAACCCATCAGAATTGCAGAGTGTGGATATATTATCTGGACAGCATACAGCACTTCGTGAGGCTAACCTTACTTTGGGATTAGCGTTAGCCGATGATGAAATTGATTATTTAGTCGACAATTTTATTAAGCTAAAACGTAATCCCACTGATATTGAATTAATGATGTTTGCTCAAGCAAACTCAGAACATTGCCGTCATAAAATATTTAATGCTGATTGGATTATCGATAGCAAAAAGCAAGATATATCATTGTTTAATATGATCAGAAATACCTACAAGGTAAGTTCGAAAAATATATTATCGGCTTATCATGATAACTCCGCGGTGATGAGTGGAAATGTAGCGGAACGGTTTGTGCCTTCAAGCCATTCAAATCGGTATCATTACCAGCAAGAACCGGTTCATATCTTGATGAAAGTTGAAACTCATAATCATCCAACAGCAATATCACCTTTTGCAGGTGCTGCAACTGGCTCGGGTGGTGAGATTCGAGATGAGGGAGCAACTGGACGAGGCTCAAAACCGAAAGCCGGACTCTGTGGTTTTTCTGTTTCAAATTTGAATATCCCAGGAGCCGTTCAAGCCTGGGAAACCGATTATGGCAAGCCTGCCAGAATAGCGTCAGCGCTTGATATAATGCTCGATGGTCCAATTGGAGCAGCCGCGTTTAATAATGAATTCGGTCGTCCAAATATTTGCGGTTACTTTAGGACCTATGAAGAACAAGTTCCTGGTGTTAGTGGTGATGAAGTTCGGGGCTATCATAAACCAATTATGTTAGCCGGTGGACTCGGTAATATTCGTGAACCTGATATTAAAAAAAATCAAATTCCAGCGGGTGCTAAATTATTGGTTATCGGTGGTCCGGCAATGCTGATTGGTTTGGGTGGTGGTGCGGCATCCAGTATGCAAACCGGTCAAAGTCATGAAGATTTAGACTTTGCCTCAGTTCAACGAGGTAATCCAGAAATGGAACGGCGGGCACAGGAAGTTATTGATCGATGTGTTCAGATGAATGCGAGTAATCCTATTATTAGTATTCATGACGTTGGTGCGGGTGGCTTGTCCAATGCCATGCCGGAATTGGTGAATGATTGTGATCGCGGTGCAATATTTGATTTACGAGCAATACCAAACGATGAGCTAGGCATGTCACCATTAGATATCTGGTGCAATGAATCACAAGAACGTTATGTATTAGCAATATCAAATGAAAACTTAAATACGTTTATCCGCATCTGTGAACGAGAACGCTGTCCGTATGCCATTATTGGTCAAGCCACAAATGAAAAACAATTAATATTAAACGACAGCCATTTTGATAATACTCCAATTGATATTCCCATGGAGGTGCTATTAGGTAAGCCACCTAAGATGTTACGTGATGTCCAAAGCGTTAGTATTGACACACAAAAATTTAATCATCATGGTATTGATATTAAAGAAGCAGTTTATCGTGTATTAAAATTACCAACGGTAGCGGATAAGTCATTTTTAATTACTATTGGTGATCGTTCCGTAACGGGGATGGTCACGCAAGATCAAATGGTTGGTCCGTGGCAAGTACCCGTGGCAGATGTTGCTGTAACCAGTAGTGGTTATCGAGGTTATACCGGTGAAGCCATGGCTGTTGGTGAACGTACACCGGTCGCGCTAATATCACACACTAGTTCAGCTCGACTAGCCGTGGCCGAAGCAATCACCAATATTGCAGCATCTAATATAGATGCAATTAGTGATATTGTATTATCTGCAAACTGGATGTCAGCCGCAGGTCATCCCGGTGAAGACAGTGGCTTGTTTGATGCGGTAAAAGCGGTGGGCATGGAATTATGTCCCGATTTGAAAATCACCATACCTGTTGGTAAAGATTCAATGTCAATGAAAACCGTTTGGCAGGAAAACAACCAATCTAAAAGCGTCACGTCACCAATGTCATTAATCATTACCGCTTTTTCTCGCGTAACCGATGTGCGTAAAACATTAACGCCGCAGTTAAAAACAGATAAAGGCGAATCAAGTTTAATTTTAATTGATTTGGGAAATGGTCAAAATAGACTTGGTGCTTCTTGTTTAGCTCAAGTTTATAAAAAAATAGGTGATAAACCGGCAGATTTAGATTCACCTAAATTATTAAAATCGTTTTTTGATGTTATTCAAGATTTGAATAATAAAAAGCTATTAATGGCATATCATGATCGCTCTGATGGTGGGTTATTGGCGACACTGACTGAAATGGCGTTTGCAGGACACGTTGGTATTAATATTGATTTAAGCCCTCTTTCTGATGATATTACGGCAGTATTATTTAATGAAGAACTTGGCGCGGTAATTCAGGTTTTAAATTCTGAACTTGCTAAGGTTGAAACTATCTTAAATAATTCAGACATTTCCAATTGTGTTGTTGGAAATTTAAATGACTCATTTGAGTTAAATATTAAGGCAAACACTAACATTGTATTACAAGAGTCATTAATTGACTTAAGACAAGCATGGTCGCAAACAAGCTTTAAAATGCAATCCATTCGTGACAATGCCGAGTGTGCCAAACAAGAAAACGATTTATTAAATGATAAAAATAATCCGGGCTTACATGTTAATTTAAGTTTTGATCACACTATTGATATTTCAACACCATACCTTAATCTTGGTGCGCGACCCAGAGTTGCTATATTAAGAGAGCAGGGCGTTAATGGCCATGTTGAAATGGCATCAGCATTTGATCGGGTTGGTTTTGAAAGTGTCGATGTACACATGAGCGATGTTATGTCAGGTGCTATCAGTTTCAATGACTTTTCTGGACTGGTTGCTTGTGGTGGTTTTTCATATGGTGATGTGCTTGGTGCCGGTGGTGGTTGGGCAAAATCAATTTTGTTCCATAATGAATTAAAAGAACAGTTTGAAACATTTTTTCATCGTGAAGATAGTTTTACATTGGGCGTTTGTAATGGTTGCCAAATGTTGTCTAATTTAAAACAATTAATACCTGGTGCAGAGCATTGGCCAGAATTCATTAAGAATACGTCAGAACAATTTGAAGCACGGTTTTCGTTAGTGAAAGTTCGCGATTCAAAATCTATTTTTCTAAAAGACATGCAAGATTCTGTTCTACCCATTACGGTTGCTCACGGTGAAGGACATGCACTGTTTTCGCCTTCTAGTTCAATTGAACAGATTTTGAGTGATAATACTGTGTGCTTACAATTTGTTGACAATAATGATGTACCGACTGAACACTACCCATTAAATCCTAATGGTTCAGTCAATGGTATTACGGGGTTAACTACTAATGATGGACGCGTTACTATTATGATGCCGCATCCGGAACGGGTTTACCGAACTGTGCAAAATTCATGGCATCCAGATGATTGGTCTGACGATGCGCCATGGTTGCGTATGTTCCAAAATGCGAGAGCGTGGGTAGATTGAGATGACTAAAAATGCCGCATTGATAATTAATGATCTTACCAAAAATTACAAAAATTCTGTTCAAGCATTAAAGGGAATTAGTCTTGAAGTTGAACAGGGCGATTTTTTTGCATTGCTAGGACCAAATGGTGCCGGAAAATCAACTGCAATTGGAATACTCAGCTCCTTGGTTAATAAAACCAGTGGTTCAGTATCCATTTTTGGTTTTGATGTTGATAAAAATAGAGAGTCAGCAAAAAGTTGCATTGGTCTGGTACCACAGGAGTTTAATTTTAATCAATTTGAAATTGTTGAAGAAATTGTAATTAATCAGGCTGGTTATTATGGTATTTCGCGACAAGAAGCAGCAAAAAATACCGAGTACTATTTAAAAAAATTATCATTATGGGATAAACGGCATTCAATGGCTCGGGAATTATCGGGTGGAATGAAACGGCGTTTAATGATTGCTCGTGCATTAGTGCATAATCCTAAGTTGTTAATTTTAGATGAACCGACAGCAGGAGTTGATTTAGAAATCCGTCGATCAATGTGGACCTTTCTTCAAGAAATGAATGATAACGGAACAACTATAATTTTAACAACACACTATCTTGAAGAAGCCGAACAGCTTTGTAAAAATATTGCTATTATTGATCAGGGTAAAATTATTGAAAATACAGCCATGAAAGAACTATTGGCTACATTAAATAGAGAAACATTTGTATTGAATATTAATAATCCTCTCAGTAGTGTGCCACAGATTAAAAACTTTGATGTTCGACTGATAGATGAAAGTACACTCGAAGTTGATGTTTCAAAAGAACAGACAATGAATGACCTTTTTTCTGAATTATCAAATAAAAATATCATGGTTAGCAGCTTACGCAGTAAATCCAACCGTCTCGAAGAACTCTTTATTAATTTGGTAAAATCGTAATTATGCGCCTCAAAGATCAATACATAGCATTTCAGACCATTGTAAAAAAAGAAATGTTACGTTTCTTAAGAATATGGATACAAACTGTTCTGCCAGCAGGCATAACAATGACATTGTATTTCATTATTTTTGGAAATTTAATCGGCAGTCAAATTGGTAATATTGGTGATTTTAGTTATATGGAATACATTGTACCCGGAATAATTTTAATGTCGGTTATTAATAACTCCTACTCGAATGTTGTTTCTTCTTTCTTTAGTGCAAAATTTCAACGACACATTGAAGAAATGCAAGTTTCACCAATGCCGAATTATATTATTTTGCTCGGATTTATATTTGGCGGTGTTGCTCGAGGATTGATCGTTGGGACAGTGGTTACTGTTGTGTCATTAATGTTCGTTGATTTAAAAATACATTCAATTCCTATCGCTATTACTGTGGTATTTTTAACCGCAGTCTTATTCTCCATTGCGGGATTAATTAATGCCGTTTATGCTAAATCATTTGATGATATATCGATTGTTCCAACCTTTGTATTAACACCGTTAATATATCTCGGCGGTGTTTTTTATTCGGTTAATATGTTATCGGATTTTTGGCAATCTGTTTCATTGTTTAATCCATTGCTCTACATGGTGAATGCTTTTCGTTATAGTTTTTTGGGTGTGTCCGATATAGAGTTAGGAACTGCATTCACTATAATTATTTTATTTGTTGTTAGCTTATATCTTGTTGCACTGTATTTACTCAACAAGGGCATTGGTACCAGAGAATAACACGAGTATGTTTTTATCATCATCGAGTTTATTCAGTTTTACTTGAATTACTTTCTTGAATTAAAACGTAGGGTGCGACAACAACGCATAAAAAACTAGCGTTTTGTTGCTGCCATGTTACTGCCTGAGTATCAGTTGCTTCAGCAATAATTTCTTCAGATAACGCTTTGGAAATATTGTTTGTGTTGTTTTGAGCAATATCAACGGCAATATCGATTAATTTAGCGTTAGTTGAGATCACTCGCACAGCTCCCCGAGCAAAATGTTTTTCAAGTTCTTGCCAACACAGTATGCCACTTTCTGATTCTAGGGTTGTTGTTAATTCTTTGATGTCCATCTATTGTAAATCAACCTTATTACGTTTTAAATATTAATGAATCATTATAAACCTTATGACTTAAAATTGTATTAATCGTATTCATCGTTTTATTTTTAATACATCGAATCTTTTTTAAATTAGATTGATTTTAGCTGGTTATATTTTATATGTGGAAATGAAATTAATCAGATTTTTTTCTGTGTCATTAAACTAAATTCTATGCTGTTGAATTTATTGTCGTTTATAATATAAAATTAACAGGATATGCGATAAAGTATATTTCGGAACTAGTTTATTGCAGCGACTACAACTATAGTTTAGAGTGTGTCAATACTATACGTACATTGATTTGTGCAGAACAATCAAGAAGCAATGGAGTTAAAATGGCAAGCTTGGTATTTAAGAGCCTATTTAATCGGACAACAAACACAAAAGACCGCCGAACTCGATCACGAGCATCGAGTGAAAAATCTGAAACAATTTTAATCGTTGATGATTCTCGCACTGTAGTTCATATGTTGAAATCGGCTTTAACACAAGCTGGTTATAAAACCTTGGCAGCAGCAGATGGTGAACGAGGAATTCAACTAGCACGCTCACACCGACCAGATTTAATTTTAATGGATGTCATCATGCCCGGAATCAACGGATTTCAGGCGACGCGTTTATTGCGAAAAGATGCCATCACCCGCGATATTCCTATTATTATTATAAGTGGTTCAGAACAAGCAACTGAACAAGTTTGGGTTATGCGCTTGGGTGCAAACGGTTTTATTCCAAAACCGATAGAACGTGGTCAATTGTTTATTAAAATAGAACAAGCATTAAAAGAACGGGAACTTGCACGACTTAATAGTTTGGCCGCCGAAGAACGACTACTGTCAGATCCATTATACGACTGATTTTGGGTAATTCTCCAGCTTACTCGACTTTTGACGTAAGGCTATCGAGTAATCGCTGTGGTAATATTCGTTTTAAAAAGCCAAATAGATAGGTTGGAAACGTGACGTAATATCGGATATTTGGCCGAGGATTCTCTAGTGCATGAATGACTTTCTTGAGCACGGCTTCGGGTTCAAGGGTAAAGACGCTGGCAGTGCCTTGTTTTTCTAATCTGCTGATCATCAAATTGTACTTATCTTTATGAGCACTTTCTTCCGATTTTATATTACGATTAAATGACGCTAAGGCATTTTGTCGAAATTTACTTTTAATGGGGCCGGGCTCAATGAGGCTTATTTTAATATTACTTCCTCGTAATTCTTGTCTCAAGGTATCAGTTAGGCCTTCAAGCGCATATTTACTGGCATTATAAGCTCCTCGATACGGTAAACTGACTAATCCTAAAACAGAACTATTTTGAATTATGTGGCCATGACCTTGTTTACGCATAATGGGTAAAATTAGGTTGGTTAATTCATGCCAGCCAAATAAGTTTGTTTCAAATTGTTCACGCAACACCTCCCTAGAAATATCTTCAACAGCACCGGCTTGTCCGTAAGCGCCATTATTAAATAATGCATCTAGCTTACCTTTTGTACAGTTTAATGTTTCTTTTACAGCATTTTGAATGGATAAACTATCTCGGAGGTCCAGATGAAATGCATCAAAGCCATTAAGTTGTAATCGAGTGACATCTTCTTTTTTGCGTGCGGTTGCAAATACACGATAACCGCGATCTTTTAGACCATTGGCCACACACAGTCCGATGCCACTAGAACAGCCCGTAATTAAAATTGATTTTTTAGTATCAGTCGTCATAGTGTTTTATTTATTTGTCTTATTGATGTTGTCGACTCCCAAGTTTCATTGCTGAAGCATTACTGCTTATTTATATTATAATCGTACTTTTTTACGATTATAACCGACGAGCACAATGAGGCGGATTAGTATAACTATTTTAAGGTTTTGTTGTGATATCCATGTTGTTGATCCAACTTAAATTGTCTAAATACGATTAAAAATGACACATTTGTGCATTTAATCGAAATTTGAACGGTATTTAGCCGCACTAATGGGATACCACTATAAAGATTTAAATTGATTTTCGAAGAAAGGAATATACTGATTTTAAACTAGAAATCAATAGATTATACTATATGACTGTACTTGATCAATGTAGTCACTTACTGGTTTTATGGTGGTGATTAGGAGTTGTAAATTAATGCCTATTTATGAATATAAATGTGAGTCTTGTGGACACGAGATGGAAGCACTACAAAAAATGAGTGATGATCCGCTCGTTGATTGTCCACAATGTAATGCTAGCACTCTAAAAAAATTAATCTCTGCAGCGGGTTTTCGCTTAAGCGGAAGTGGTTGGTACGAGACAGACTTTAAAAGTGGTAGCAAGAAAAACGTTACTGATTCTCAAAGCAATTCAGCAAAATCTGGTAGCTCCAGTAATGCCAGTAGTACTAACGCATCCAAATCTGCTACAAAATAGCCTCCATCCTAACGGAATTAATTAAACTATGTTGTCATTCTTTCGCCGTTCAATAATTGCAGGTCTATTAGTGTGGGTGCCGCTTGGGGTGACAGTTTTTGTTATTAGTTTCCTCGTCGGGGTGATGGATAAAACCTTGATTTTAATACCAAAACAATACCAACCCGAAACGTTACTGGGGTTTCATATTCCTGGTTTGGGTGTTGTTTTATCAATATTAGTTGTGTTTGTGACCGGCGTTATATTCGCCAATCTATTTGGAAAGCAAATAGTATCTATTGCTGAAGGCATGTTATCTCGTATTCCATTGGTGCGCTCAATCTATGCCGGTGTAAAACAATTAATGGAAACTGTATTTGTTTCAGGTGGGCAATCGTTTCGAAAAGTATTGTTAATTGAGTATCCACGCAAAGGCTTGTGGACACTGGCATTCCAGACAGGAAAAGAAGTGGGTGAGGCACAACAAAAAACCGGACACGATGTGATTAATGTTTACGTACCAACCACACCGAATCCGACTTCTGGTTTTTTTATCATGGTGCCTAAAGTGGATGTCAAAGAACTTGAGATGAGTGTGGATGATGGCTTAAAAATGTTAATCTCGATGGGAGCGGTGGTTCCTGACAGTCACAGAGTTGTTACTCAAAAGTAGTTAAATTAGCTTTCTAAGGGCTAAATAGATGATATTTGACGCTATTTAGTTGATTTACCGACTTGCACTTCATTGTGGCAATCCGTAATATTCCGCCCTTAATTAAAGCAAAATTGTTATTAAATCAGAATTGAATACAGGACCAAATAAGTATGCGAAGTCATTATTGCGGCGAAATTACAGAAACTCAATTAGATCAAACTGTTACCATATGTGGTTGGGTACATCGACGACGTGATCATGGTGGTGTCATTTTCATCGACTTGCGCGATCGTGAAGGTATTGTACAAGTTGTGTATGATCCTGATATTAAAGATATTTTCTCTAGAGCTGAAGAAGTTCGTAATGAATTTGTATTGCAAGTTACCGGTTTGGTTCGAGCCCGGCCTGAAGGGGCGCAAAATACCAACATGACCACCGGAATGATTGAGATTTTGGGTAAAGAGCTAACTATTATTAATCGTTCTGAAACACCACCATTTGTGTTGGATGATGATTCTGTTTCAGAAGAACACCGTTTACGCTACCGTTATCTTGATTTACGTCGACCTGAGATGTTAGAACATTTAAAGTTACGGTCTAAAATTACACAAAACCTACGTCGGTATTTAGAAGATAAAGGTTTTTTGGATATTGAAACTCCAATGTTAACCAAGGCAACACCGGAAGGTGCGCGTGATTATTTGGTTCCAAGCCGAACTCACGACGGCGCATTTTTTGCGTTACCGCAGTCACCGCAATTGTTTAAGCAATTATTAATGATTGGTGGGCTAGATAAATACTATCAAATTGTACGCTGTTTTCGCGATGAAGATCTTCGAGCTGACAGACAACCAGAATTTACTCAAGTTGATATTGAAACAACATTTTTAGATCAAGACGCTATAATGGCATTAATGGAAGGCTTGATAACCCAGCTTTTTCAAACGGTCTTATCCGTTGAATTACCAAAACCATTTCCTAAAATGAGTTATGCAGAAGCAATGTCACGCTTTGGATCAGACAAACCTGATTTGCGCATCCCGCTAGAATTGATTGATATTGCTGATGTACTTACTGACGTTGATTTTAATGTATTCAGCGGCCCAGCTAATGATCCAAATGGTCGTGTTGCGATGCTACATTTACCACAAGGTACAAAGTTAACTCGTAAAGAAATTGATAATTACACGAAATTTGTCGGTATCTATGGCGCTAAAGGGCTAGCTTATATCAAAGTAAATGAAGTTTCAAAAGGACGAGAGGGATTACAATCTCCAATATTAAAATTCTTACCTGATGAGGCAATAGCAGCTGTATTGTCGCGAACTAATGCTGTGGATGGCGATTTGATCTTTTTTGGTGCTGATAAAACATCGGTCGTGAATGAAGCATTAGGTGCATTACGGGTAAAATTGGGTGAAGATCAAAACTTAGTATCGGGTGATTGGCAACCATTGTGGGTTGTTGATTTCCCAATGTTTGAATACGATGAAAAAGAAGATCGTTACGTGGCTTTACATCATCCGTTTACTGCACCGTCAACTGATAGTGTTGACGAATTAAAGTCAAATCCAAAAACGATGTTATCTAAAGCCTATGACATGGTATTAAATGGCTCAGAAATTGGCGGTGGTTCGATTCGTATTTATAAATCGGATGTTCAATCGGCTGTTTTTGAGTTACTTGGCATTAGTGAAGAAGAAGCTCAAGATAAATTTGGATTTTTACTCGATGCATTAAAATTTGGCTGTCCACCACATGGTGGTATGGCTTTTGGCTTGGATCGCCTAGTGATGTTAATGGTTGGCGCAAAATCAATACGTGAAGTGATGGCCTTTCCAAAAACGCAATCTGCAAGTTGTTTAATGACTCAAGCACCATCGGTTGTGAGTGATAGCCAGTTAAAAGAATTACATATAAAATTGCGTAAAAAACAAGAAAAATCAAGCACATAAAGGCAATGAACAAGCTTCATGGTGCTAGCCATGAAGTATTTATGGGATTGTTAAGATATCGAGTTAAAATGCCGCTATTATTCTTGTAGAATAAGATAATTTAACTGCATGAAAAGTATACGATCATTTAAAAAAATAATAACTCAATTCTCACAGAAGAATAACCATGCTCAAAACCAGTTTGTAGTAGGGATGTTTGTGAGTTTGCTTAATGGAAAATAGTGATTATGCAATACTTTAAAAAAGACTGGTTTATTGCATTATTTATTTCTTTAGTTTTTCTATTAATTGCAAATACTAGCTTCATAAAAGATATTGAATGGACAGCCTATGATTTAGGCGTTCGTTTTTCATCGACCAGACCAGCAAACCAGGATGTGGTAATTGTTGCGATTGATGATGCATCTATTCAAGAATTGGGTAGTTGGCCATGGCCGCGTGACATGTTAGCCAAGGTTACCCGCCGAATCTCTCAAGCTCGACCCAATGTAATCGGTTTTGGCATACAGTTAGATGCACGAGAAAGTACTCGCGGCTTACAGTACATTCAAAAACTTCGAAATGTGTTTAAGAAAAACTGGGGTAGCACAGGTAAAAGTATTAAACGCATATTAGATCAAGCTGAATCAGGATTGGATACCGATAAAAAGTTTATTGCGAGTTTAAAAAAAGCCGGCCCTGTGGTTTTGGCAATACCCTATATTGTTGAACAAGCAACAGAAAATGCCATTAAAAACAAATTGGGAAAATATTCAAAACGGTTAACAATCAAAAACGTATCCGGTAAGTTAGATCCTAAAGAACGGTTCATGGATCAATTTCGACCAGATTTAATCACGACGGTTGACATCATGTATCCGCCTCTGACAGATTTTGTCCGCCAGTCAAATGCGATTGGGCACATGAATTTGTTTCAATTAAATAATACCAATGCCAGAATGCAACCGTCGGTTTTGTTTTACGATAAACATTATTTACCATCATTTTCATTAATGCTCGCATCTCAAACAAATCATATGAAATTAAATTCGATTCAAATCGATTTGGGTGAATCACTTTATTTAGGAAATTCCAAGGTTATCTCGGATCCGCAACTACGCTTGTATCCTTATTTTTATGCTAGTCGTGGAAATAAGCCGGCATTTAAAATGATTTCAATTAAAGATGTCTACAACAATAATATACGTTCAAGAGATTTTCGTAATAAAACCGTACTGATAGGGTTAACTGCAAGCCAGTACGCAGTACTCATGGACACACCTCTTGGTAAGTTGCCCCCTATTTTAGTGAGCGCAAATACCGTCTCTAGTATTTTGAATGGTGATTTGTACCACCGGCCTGGCTGGGGCTCATGGTTTCAATTAGCCGTATTATTAATTGTGGCATTATATTTAATGTTTGCGTTACCCCGGTTTCGAGTAGTTACCGGCCTTGCCTTTAGTGTGTTATTTTTAATTGCACTGTTTAACTTACACTTTATATTAATGGTTTCTGAATCAATGTGGGTGCCGCTAATGTTACCCTCATTGGCCTTAATAACAGGGCATTTATTATTAATGGTTAAACATGTATTTGAGTCAAATGTGGGTAACATTAAAGCCGAGTTATCTGATGCGAATCAATTACTGGCTCAATTATTTCAGTCAAGTGGAAATCTAGATCAAGCTTTTGAACGGTTTCGAAAGTGTGTCGTTGTGACTAACGATTTACTCGACCAAATGTATAATCTTGGATTGGATTATGAACGTAAACGACAATTCAATAAGGCTGAGTCCGTATTCAGATATATCCTTAACAATGATCACAAATTCAGGGATGTACAGGACCGTTTAGAGCGAAACAAACAAGCTTCAGCAACTTCGGTGTTAACGACCGGTACGTCTGCAACGGGTAATAGTACTTTGGTACTTAATACCACGGGTATCCAAAAACCCATGTTAGGTCGATATTTGGTTGAAAAAGAAATTGGACGTGGCGCGATGGGTTTGGTCTATCTCGGTTCTGATCCAAAAATTGGACGAACCGTCGCAATTAAAACCATGTCCTTGGGTACCGAGTTTGAAGGTGATCAATTACAAGATGTTAAAGATCGATTTTTTCGTGAAGCTGAAACAGCTGGACGCTTAAATCATCCAAATATTGTTACTATCTATGATGTTGGTGAAGATCAAGAGTTAGCTTATATCGCTATGGATTTCTTA
This sequence comes from uncultured Thioalkalispiraceae bacterium, assembly GCA_964420605.1. Classification (GTDB taxonomy): domain Bacteria; phylum Pseudomonadota; class Gammaproteobacteria; order UBA6429; family Thiohalophilaceae; genus CAYQUC01. The sequence continues at coordinate 44,927 of CAYQUC010000007.1, forward strand.
AAAGGCGAGAATCTGTTAGCTTATTGTCAGCCTGAGACATTACTTCCAGTTATTGAAGTAATAGATATCGTTATAATGGTAGCTGAGGCATTAGAGTATGCTAGTAGCGAGAATGTTGTTCATCGTGATATTAAACCAGCCAACATAATTTACGATAAAGCAAACAGTATTGTGAAAGTGACCGATTTTGGAGTGGCGTGTTTAACTGATGTCAGTAAAACAAAAACGGGTACAATTTTGGGTAGTCCTTCATATATGTCACCCGAGCAGCTAGCGGGTAAGAAAGTGGATGGCCGTTCTGATTTGTTTTCATTAACGGTGACTTTATATCAAATGTTAGCCGGTGAGCTACCATTTATTGGAGAATCACTTGCGAGTTTAATGTACAAAATTGCAAATGAGAAGCACCCAGATGTTCGCATGTTTCGTCCGGATTTGCCACAATGTGTGAGTAAGATCATTAATAAAGGCTTACAAAAAGACGCTGAAAAAAGATTTCAAAGTGGTATTAAGATGATAAATACTCTAAAAAGATGTAGAGATAAATTAAACGACTAAGATATAAATAATATGGTAAATTTTAACGTAAAAATACACGGTCATAGTGATGTCGGGTTATCTCGAGATCATAATGAAGATGACTTTATCTGTGAACAAGATATGAGCTTGGCGATTCTTGCTGATGGCATGGGCGGTCATAATGCCGGTGAAGTCGCGAGTCAAATTGCGGTCCAGCAAGTTTGCAGTGCATTAAAAGCGGTGTTACGGCCTGAATTTGAACTGGATAGCGATATTCAATATAAAGACATTGTACGTGATGCAGTCGAATTGGCTAATACCGAAATCCACGAGCATTCATTAGAGCATCCCGAATGTGCTGGAATGGGAACCACGCTAGTATCAACTTTGATTCGTGATGATAAAATCATGCTTGCCAATGTTGGTGATTCTCGAATATACCGATTACGTGATAAAAAGCTGGAACAATTAACAAATGATCACTCTTTAGTGCAGGAATTAGTCGAAAATGGCTATTTAAGTGCTGAGGAAGCCAATTTATCGGTCAGTAAAAACTTGATTACGCGTGCTCTAGGTATTGGCGCGGAAGTCGAAGTTGATGTATTTGTCCATGAAATAAAAGAGGGTGATCTCTACTTGTTGTGTTCTGACGGGTTATCGGATTTAGTGCGAGATGAAGAAATTGAAGGTTCATTAGTAGAGTACGATGGTGAGCTTATAAATTCAGCTAAGGCATTAATAGGCCTTGCGAATACAAATGGCGGCACCGACAATATAACCGTAATTTTAGTGTCGGTATCTACCGATTCGTGAATAAACTAGACTATAATAAAATTTATATGTTAAATGCATTATTTTGTGATAAGTAGTGTATCAGACCGATAGAAAAGGTTCTATGTGTCGATAAAGTAATGGTAACAAAAATTAACGTAACAGTACGAAAGAAATAAATGGCAAAAATTATATTGACACACGATGGTACCGTCATTAAAGAATACCTCTTAGATAAAGAGAGGATGACGATTGGCCGGAAACCACATAATGATATTCAGTTAGATGATAATACCGTTAGCGGTGAACACGCAGCGTTTCTAGCGTTACAAAATATATATATCGAAGATCTTGGCAGCACCAATGGCACCTTACTCAATGGTGATCGTGTCAAAAAACGCATGTTAAACCATAACGATATCATCAAAATAGGACGTCATGAATTTCGCTTTGTTGACAGTGTTGTTCAAGACTTTGAAAGTACCGTGGTGATACCCAGTGCTAACCCCAACACAAAATCCAGTACTAATTTCAGCAGATCTGCCACAGCAACCCCTATTATAGCTAAAGAAAAACATCGGAATGCTTTTGTCGAAGTTATTGCTGGTGCTAAGAGTGGTGATACCATTAATTTAAACAAAGCTTACACCACTTTAGGTTCTCCGGGAGTGTCCGTTGTGGTTATTGCACGTCGTGGCCAGTCATATTATATTATGCCCATGGGCGCTACCGCACCGAATCGAACACCACCGAGTTTAAATGACATGCCAATCTCATCACAGAGCCAGGCATTAGCTGAAGATGATGTTATCGAAGTGGCTGGTAGCAAGTTAAAATTCAATTATTCAAAATAAAAATAGTATAGTAGTTTAATCGTATGTCAAAATTAGTGCTTAGTGTTGAGGGCGTGGTTCTTCAAACATATTCTTTAGACCTTGATGTCATGATCATTGGCCGCAAATCAAGTTGTGATATTACAATTACGGATGATGCCATTAGTAGTGAACATTTTTTAATAACAATGGTGAAAAGTGATTACCTAGAAAATTATAAAGATGCTTACATTGAAGACCTCGGTAGTACCAATGGTACCAAGGTTAATGATAAAATATTAAAGCAAAAACAACATTTAAAACACCATGACCGAATTAAAATTGGTCGACATGTGTTTACCTTTGACTCCGAATTAGGCCGGGATGAACTTGAGCGAACCGCAATTTATTTGCCTGACTCTGAATAAAATCACAGTTACTCCAGTCTGATCAACATTCGAATATCGGGTTTAAACCACTCTAGATTTGATATAGACAGAACTCCCTTTAACCCTATTTATGGCTAATTATATCTAGAGTGTTTTGCCTTCTACAAGCGAAGTGGTAAAATCCATTTAATTTATAAATAATAGGGAGCACACTATGGCCGGACACAGTAAATGGGCCAATATTCAACATCGCAAAAAAGCTCAAGATGCAAAACGTGGAAAATTATTTACCAAATTAATTCGTGAAATTACCGTAGCTGCGCGCATGGGTGGCAGCGATACAAGTGCCAATCCACGATTGCGTTCTGCGATTGATGCTGGGTTATCCGGAAATATGACACGTGACACTATTGAACGAGCTGTAAAACGCGGTGCCGGTGAACAAGAGGGCGATAATTATGATGAACTTCGCTATGAAGGTTATGGCCCAAAAGGTGTTGCAATACTGGTCGATTGTTTGACCGATAATAAAAATAGAACCGTGTCTGATGTACGTCATGCGTTTAGCAAGAGTGGTGGTAACCTTGGTACTGACGGCTCTGTAGCCTATTTATTTACTAAACTGGGGGTAATGAACTATTCTCAAGGCAGTGACGAAGAAAATATAATGGATGCCGCATTAGAAGCCGGAGCGGATGATATCGTGACATTGGATGATGGCAGTATCGAAGTGTTAACCTCGGGTGAAAATTTTCTTAATGTAAAAGAAGCATTAAAAAAAGCTGAATTACCACCTGAACACGACGAAGTTACAATGCGTCCATCGACCAGTGTAGAATTAAATTTGGAAGATGCTCAAAAAGTGATGCGTTTAGTGGATATGTTAGAAGATTTAGATGATGTGCAAAATGTTTATACTAATGCCGATTTTTCGGATGAAGTTATGTCGCAATTATAATAATCAAATAAGTTATTGGATAACGCTATAGTTTATATTCTAATTTGCTACTGCTTATAATACTGGGAAAACAATGATACGAATAATGGGGATAGATCCTGGTTCACGTTTTACCGGCTTTGGTATTATTGATGTCGATGGCAAGCACTTAACGTGTCAAGCCAGTGGTCATATTAAAGTGACGGGCGATAGCATACCCGAAAAACTGGGTATAATTTTTAGTAATCTTTCTGAACTATTGCAACACTATAATCCGGATGAAGCGGCAATAGAAAAAGTGTTTATGCACCGTAATGCGGATTCAGCATTAAAGCTAGGTCAAGCCAGAGGCGCTGCGATTACTGCCGTGGTAAATTATAACTGCACTGTTGCTGAGTATGCCCCAACTCAAATAAAGCAATCGGTGGTTGGTAAGGGCAATGCCTCCAAAGATCAGGTACAGCATATGGTTAAATCAATTTTAAATCTGAGTTCCACTCCTCAAGAAGATGCAGCTGATGCTTTGGCAATTGCAATATGCCATAACCATCATCGTAATTTACTCAATAGTGGCCAATCATATAAAGGTGTTCGTGCCGGTAGGTTAATTTCATGATAGGACGGTTAAATGGCATACTTGTCGAAAAACAAGCACCACATTTACTAATCGACATAAATGGTGTCGCGTATGAAGTTGATGCACCAATGTCAACTATCTACCAATTACCCAATATAGGCGAAAAAGTGCAGATATTCACCCACCTAGTAGTTCGTGAAGATGCACAATTGTTATACGGTTTTTTTACAAATTTAGAACGTCAGTTTTTTCGAACATTGATCAAAGTTAACGGTGTTGGTGCCAAACTAGCGATTACTATCTTGTCAGGAATCAGCGCACAAGAATTTGCTGAAACCGTACAACAAGCTGATGCAGTGGCACTAACTAAGCTTCCCGGAATCGGTAAAAAAACAGCAGAACGTTTAATCATTGAGATGCGCGATCGTTTGAAAGAATGGTATCAAGTTGATGTTGAATCGAGTAGTTTAGGAACAACAACTGTTGTTATAACTGACTCGAAAGGTGAAGCTGAATCAGCTCTAGTCGCATTGGGTTATAAGCCGGCTGAAGCGGCTAGGATGATTGCTCGGGTTGACACCAAAGATTGTGACAGTGAAGATATCATTCGAAAAGCACTAAAAGCGAGTATAAAATAGGTTCATACCATGATTGAACACGATCGAATTATCAGTACCGAAAAAGTTAAACAAGAAGAGGTGATTGATCGTGCCATTCGACCTAAATCATTACAGGATTATATCGGTCAAACAGTTGTTTGTGAGCAAATGGAAATATTTATAGAGGCTGCCAAAGGTCGACACGAAGCTTTAGATCACGTACTCATTTTTGGTCCTCCGGGGCTAGGAAAAACCACCTTATCGCATATAATCGCAAATGAACTTGGGGTTAATATGAAACATACCTCGGGTCCCGTGTTAGAACGAGCCGGTGATTTAGCCGCATTATTAACAAACCTAGAAGAACACGACGTACTTTTTGTTGATGAAATACACCGTTTAAGTCCCGTTGTTGAAGAAATTTTATATCCCGCACTTGAAGATTATCAACTTGACATCATGATTGGAGAAGGACCCGCAGCGCGTTCAATTAAAATTGATCTGCCACCTTTTACATTGGTAGGTGCAACCACACGAGCGGGCTTATTAACATCACCACTTCGTGACCGGTTTGGAATTGTTCAGCGACTTGAGTATTATACTGCTGAAGAGTTGACTGAAGTTGTGGTGCGTTCAGCAACAATTCTAAATTTAGACATTGAATCTAAAGGGGCGACTGAAATCGCACGTCGTTCGCGAGGCACTCCTAGAATTGCAAATCGTTTATTGAGACGTGTGCGCGATTATGCCGAAGTTAAAAACGATGGAAGAATAACGACTGATGTGACCCAAAAAGCTTTGACCATGTTAAATGTTGATAGTCTTGGCTTTGATGTCATGGATAGGAAATTATTATTGTGCATAATCGAGAAATTCAGTGGTGGCCCAGTGGGGCTCGATAGTATTGCAGCCGCAATTGGTGAGCAACGAAATACCATCGAAGATGTTATCGAGCCCTATTTAATTCAACAGGGCTTTATTATGCGCACCCCACGAGGACGTGTTGCGACACTTCATGCTTATGAACACTTTGGCTTAACACCATCTGTACAAGAAATAAACAATATCGACGAAACGCTCGATATTTTTAAAAATCCTACATAATATCTTCGCTTTTATTTCCGTAATGAGAATAATACTTGTACTATATCACTTACATTATCACATTGATTTTGATAGAAATATGCCATGATTGAGTCTGCGATTGAACCTGCTGGGGACGATTATTCAGGTACTGAATCATCGGGATTTCGATGGCCTATACGAATTTATTATGAAGATACTGATTCGGGGGGGGTCGTTTATCACTCAAATTACTTAAAATTTATGGAGCAAGCTCGGACTGAGTGGTTACGGAGTTTATCAATTGAACAAGATGAACTGATACAGCAAACCGGTGTCCTATTTGCTGTACAAAAGCTAAGCATTGATTATAAAAGTGCAGCTCGGTTTAACGATGCGTTACTGGTGGTAACTAAGTTAACTAAAGTATCAGGGGCTAGTATGGAGCTAAATCAAGTGATAACAAACGATCGAGAATCAGTTATCATTTGTGTGGCAGACATAAAAATAGTAAGTTTACAGGCTATGAGCTTTAAACCTTGTGCCTTACCCAAAATAGTAAAGAATAAAATCTAAAACAGATAACAAATATATAAATGAAGGTGCGGTTTGGAAGCAAATACTGATATTTTAAAAATGGTAATCGATGCGAGTTTTATTGTACAACTCGTCATGTTGGTATTATTGATAACCTCATTGTTATCCTGGACAGTTATTTTTATCAAATGGTCCGTTATTAAACAGGCCAAAGCCTCAGCAGCTCAATTTGAACGTCGTTTTTGGTCTGGGGTTGAGCTTGGTGATTTATACAAAAAAATTGCGAGTAAGCGCAGTAATGCAACCGGAATGGAAACCATATTTGAATCCGGTTTTAAAGAATATGCCCGTTTAAAAAGCAAATCCGATATTGATCCTATGGCAGTGTTAGATGGTGCTCAACGTGGAATGCGCGTTGCCGCGAGTAAAGTCATCGAAAAGCTTGAAAATCATTTATCCTTTTTAGCAACGGTTGGTTCAACCAGCCCGTATATCGGTTTATTTGGTACGGTTTGGGGTATTATGAACTCCTTTATTAGTATTGGTGGCCAAGAGCAGGTGACCATTGCTCAAGTTGCTCCAGGTATTGCTGAAGCTCTTATTGCAACTGCGATGGGACTATTTGCTGCTATCCCAGCGGTGGTGTCATATAATCGCTATAGCAATGATGTCGAACGATTAATCGGTAAATACGATACGTTTATGGAAGAATTTGCATCAATCCTACAACGCCAAGTTCACACATAATAGTAATTGAATGAGCCAATATTCTCCCTTAGGTAATCGCACTCGAAAGCGGCCAATGTCAGAAATTAATGTAGTGCCTTACATTGATGTGATGTTAGTGTTATTGGTGATTTTTATGATTACAGCACCGTTATTAACGCAAGGTGTCGCCGTTAAACTTCCTGAAGCATCGTCAAAAAACATGCAAGAACCCAAAGGTACACCGATTATTGTCACGGTGGATGTAGACGGTAATTTATACATGAATATTGGTGAAAATACCGAAAAACCCGTAAAAGAAAGTGTACTAAAAGCCCGAGTTGCGGCAGTATTAAAAATTAAACCAAAAACCGATGTATATGTTCGTGGTGATACCAATACGGATTATGGTAAAGTGATAAATGCCATGGTTTTATTACAGCAAGCTGGAGTAAAGGATGTTGGTTTGGTGACGAAGTCGCCAAAACGACATCAACGATAGCGTTATGATTGAGATTTTAAAAGAGCATCCCAAAGCAGCACTATTTGCTGCGATTTTCCACGTGATTGTTGTTATCGTGGTTGGTGTGAGTGTTGACTGGACATCGTTAACTGAACCCTCGGGTGAAAATAAGCCCGTTAAAATAGTTAATGCGGTCGCAGTTGATCAAAAGTTGCTCGATAACGAACTGAAAAAAATAAAACAAGCAGAAAAGCAACGAGTAAAAAAACAAAAAGATGCCGAGCGACGTAAGAAAAAGGCCATTGTCGATCGCAAGCGCGAAGAGAAAAAGTTAAACGAATTAAAGCGTAAAAATAAAAAGGAAAAAGCCAAGCAACTTGCATTAAAGAAAAAACGCGATGCTGACAAAAAGGCCGACAATAAGCGCAAGCTCAAAGTTAAAAAAGCGCAACAAAAGAAAGCCGCAGCAGACAAGAAGAAGGCTGCTGCAGAAAAGAAAAAAGCGGCTAAATTAGCCGAGCAACAAAAACGTAAAGAACAGTTCGAAACTGAACTTAAACAGAAAATGGCCAAAGAAGAAGCCGAGCGGCAAGCGCAAATAGCCGCTGCAAACTTGGCCAAAAGACAAAGTGAGATTGGGAAATACATCCAAAGGATCAAGCTTAAAGTAGAAAACAACTGGATTACATTTAGAACCAAAAAACTGGGTAAGTTTACGGTTGTCCGTGTCAAAGTTATTCCAGGTGGTGCGGTGCTTGATGCAAAGACTATTACACCCAGTGGTGATGACATATTTGATAAGGATGCGGTAACGGCTGTATATAAAGCGTCACCGTTACCAATACCACCGGCTGATACAGATTTAATAAATGATTTTCGCGAATTTGATTTAAAAATAGGGACTCCAAAATAGATGTTATTACGATTATTTTTTACCATAGCCCTTAGTGTCGGGTTAATTTTACCGAACCTTAGTTATGCTCGTTTTACCATTGAGATTACAGAAGGTGCCGAAGGTGCATTTCCTATTGCGGTGGTACCATTTGGTTGGCAAGGCAAAACCTCAGTTCCGGTGGATATTGGTGAGATTATTGCTAGTGATTTAAGGCGCAGCGGACAATTTGCACCTATTGATAATAAATTGTTCTTGGCTCAACCGCACAGCAGCGACAATGTTAATTGGGATAATTGGCGCGTGTTAAAAGCCAATAATTTGGTCGTAGGATCAATTGAAACCTTGCCCATAAAACTAAAACAAGAACAACAATATAAAATTTCATTTTATTTATTTGATGCCATTAAAGGCACGCAATTAAAGGGCTTAAGCTTAGAGACCAATGCAGGTAAGTCGCAGTTACGAACCATTGCGCACATCATCAGCGATATTATTTATGAAAAACTGACTGGTATTAAAGGTGCATTTAACACTGATATTGCTTATGTTAAAGTGGTTACTAATAATAATAAGCGAACTTTTTTGTTGGCCATATCCGATTCAGACGGTGAGAATGAACAGGTGATATACCATTCCGATCAGCCTATTTTGTCACCAAGCTGGTCCCCAGATGGTAAACGATTAGCCTATGTTTCATTTGCCACGGGTAAAGCAGCCATTGTGATCCAATCGCCTAGTGATAGCGACGATATTATTCACATCCGCTCAAAATCAGGTGCTAATAGTGCGCCATCCTGGTCACCCGATGGTAGCCGGCTCGCATTGACGGTACATAAAGATGGTAATTCTGAGATCTTTATCTATGCTTTGGCTACTCGAAAATTTACTCAAATTACTCGAAATTACGCAATTGATACCGAGCCAAGCTGGATGCCAGATGGTTCAGCCATTGTGTTTACCTCGGATCGCGGTGGTAGCCCTCAAATATATACTATAGGTGTTAATAAATTTGGAGTGAATGGTCGACCACAGCGCTTAACATTTGATGGTAGTTATAACGCTCGACCAATTGTGTCAAATGATGGTCGATATGTCGCTTTTGTGCACAGAATTGAAGGAAATTTTCGTATCGCTACGATAGAATTAGGCACCAATTCCATGCGTATACTCACCGAGTCCAGTTTAGACGAGTCGCCGAGTTTTGCGCCGAACAGTACTATGGTACTTTATGCTACTATCTATAAAAATAGAGGCGTGCTTGCTGCAGTTTCAGTTGATGGAAGGGCACAACAACGTTTAAGCTTAAGCTATGGTGATGTAAAAGAACCTGTGTGGTCACCTTTTCGAAAGCAATAAAATGTAATAGATGTAATACAAAAGAAGTATATTTTTAGAATAACAATTTAATAATAATCTAATACTAAAAAATAGGAGAAAATCCGTGAATCAAATTATAAAATTAATCTTTATGGGTGCTGTTGCCGTTACTTTAATTTCTTGTAGTTCAGATCCTAAGAAAGAGGATCCTGTACCGGTTGATCAGACAGACACAACTACTAATGATGATGGACGTAATAATGTATCTAACGCTGTTCCCGTTGCGACAGATCCACTAGAAGAAGGTTTACTTGCTCGACGTATTATCTATTTTGAATTCAATCAAGCAAAAATCAGTGATGATGATCGCGAGTTTATATCTGCACATGCAAATTATTTGTCGGCTAATAGTAGTGTATCAGTAGTGTTAGAAGGTCATGCTGATGAACGTGGAACCAGAGAATATAATCTCTCTTTAGGTGAACGACGTGCTAAAGCAGTGATGCAATTATTATTATTACAAGGTGCTTCAAAATCACAAATTCAAGTCATTAGTTTTGGTGAAGAACGACCTGTTGAATTGGGCCATGATGAAAGTTCATGGAGCAAGAATCGTCGTGTAGAATTACTGTATTCTGGTCGTTAATTAGGGTTTAGTAATTAATGTTGAATAAAGTCACGATTAATTTTCTAAGCTATCTTTTTAGTGGATTTTTGGTGCTGATAACAATCAGCACCACTTTATCTGCTGCGCCACGAAAACCGGTGTATAACAGTTCTAGCACTAGTTCGGAAGTGGTCGATTTACAACAAAGTTCAGATAGCATAGAAAGTCGTATTATGCGTTTAGAGCGCTTGCTCGAAAGTCGAAGTTTAGTTGATATATTAATGAGACTGGATAATATCCAGGGCGAATTACAAAACATGCGTGGTGATATTGAAGTTGTTAATCATTCAATAACTGACATTAAAAAGCGACAACGTGATTTGTACATTGATATTGATCGGCGTTTAATTAAACTAGAGCGTGGTAGCAAAACATTGTCCAGTTCTACTGCTGCCGGCATTGGTACCACTGTATCGAGTTCGACAGAGCAAGCTTTACCATCATCCAGTTCAGAAGTGAAAGCAACAACACAAGATGAACAACAGCTATACCAGGATGCATTTAACTTGTTACGAGAATTACGTTATGACAAGTCAATAGCAGCATTTAATAACTTTATTAAAACGTATCCAAAGGGGCGATATGCTCATATCGCTCAATATTGGGTAGGAGAGGCTAATTATGCTCAACGAAATTTTAAGCTTGCCATCCAAGCTTATCAGAGTTTAATTACTCATTATCCAAAAAGTCCTAAGGTTGCCGAAGCATTATTAAAAATTGGTTATAGTTACTTTGAACTTAGCGATATTACGCAAGCAAAAGCCAATTTAACTAAATTAGTAAAGCTATACCCTGAAACAACCGAAGCAAGTCAGGCTAAAAATAAATTACAAAAGATTAAGTTAAATCGTTCTAAACGTTAAAGTGTAGAGTGATTAATCAAATTTTATGTAATTAGTACTAAACATTATGTCCACCGAAGTGACAACGACAGATAACAGTCTACTCAATCGTTTAAAAATTACTGAGATATTTTATTCGCTGCAAGGTGAATCAAATACAGTTGGTATTCCAACAATTTTTATTCGCCTGACAGGTTGTCCACTTCGGTGTCACTATTGTGACACCGAGTATGCGTTCCAAGGTGGTGATTGGTGGGATATTGATAAGATTATTCAAGAAGCACAAAAATACCCAACAAATTACATTACAGTAACCGGTGGTGAACCGCTTGCGCAAAAAAAGTGTATTGCGCTATTACAGCAGCTATGTGAACTAAATTATCAGGTATCGCTAGAAACCAGTGGTGCACTTGATGTTAGCAATGTTGATCCTCGAGTCGTCAAAGTTATTGATGCAAAAACACCAGGTTCTGGTGAGTGTGATAAAAACTTGTACTCTAACTTTTTATCTCTGTATTCAACAGATCAAATAAAATTTGTATTATGTGATCGAGCAGATTACGAATGGGCTAAAGCATTATTGCTTAAATATGAATTGATAGGGCAATGTGAAGTGTTATTTTCAACATCCTATCAACAATTATCGGCGACAGAATTAGCCGATTGGATTTTGACTGATGGTTTAAAGGTACGCTTCCAAGTACAACTACACAAAATTCTGTGGAATGATGAACATGGTCGATAAAGCGGTCATTTTACTATCCGGTGGACTTGATTCAGCGACGGCTCTGGCACTAGCAAAAAAAGCGGGCCACGAGTGTTATGCCATCAGTTTCGATTACGGTCAACGACATCGGTGTGAACTCAAAGCCGCTGCGACAATTGCGACGATTAACGCTGTTGTACAACATAAAATATTCAAGCTAAATCTAAATGAATTTGGTGGTTCGGCATTAACCGATAATAGTTTGGCTGTTCCAAAAAATGGAAAAACGAGCATTGATAACTCGGATGATATTCCAATTACCTATGTGCCTGCTCGTAACACCATTTTTTTATCAATTGCCTTAGGCTGGGCAGAAGTTTTAATGGCACAGCATATTTATTTAGGGGTTAATGCGGTCGATTATTCAGGTTATCCAGATTGTCGGCCAGAATATATTACGGCATTTTCAAACATGGCAAATTTAGCAACCAAAGCTGCGGTTCAAGGCAGACAAATTTCGATACAAACGCCACTCATTGCATTGAGTAAAGCTGAAATTATTAAGACCGGTAATGCGCTGGGAGTAGATTACAGCAATACCATTTCATGTTATGACCCTACAGAACTAGGGGCTGCTTGTGGCGCGTGTGAATCCTGCCGACTTCGTGCCGAAGGGTTTAATCTAGCCGGTATTCCCGACAACACCGTATATAACTAATTGATTTTATTACTTAAATATTTCAAGTCTCACTAAGCTTATTTTTTCTGTATAATGATTAAATTCACTGCAGCAGCAATTTTTTATACTGCATCTACATAGAATATTTTTTAATATTTGTAATAGTTTGAGGATTGACCATGATATACGATAGTTTTGCCGATGCCCAATGGACACTTTTAATCATTGCATTTGTGCTTTCAGCATTTATGGGAATGGTTGTTACTAAAACAAATTTTTGCACCATGGGTGCAATTTCTGACTGGATTAATATCGGTGACATGGGTCGCATGAGAGCCTGGTTCCTAGCCTCTACTGTTGCAATTATCGGCGTTATTATATTTGAGTTTATAGGGACATTTCAACTTGAGTCAACTTTACCGCCGTACCGTGGTTCTGAATTTCAATGGGGTCGTTATTTATTGGGTGGTATTTTATTTGGCATTGGCATGACCATTGCGAGTGGCTGCGGTAACAAAACACTGATTCGTATTGGTGGCGGTAATATTAAATCAATTTTTGTATTTTTGGTTATTGCTACTATCGCCTATTTTATGGTTGATCCATACAAAGAAGTTTTACCCGCAAACTGGTATGCACAATATTTTCAACCGTGGTTAGGAAAAGCATCTATTTCATTGTCAACTAACCAAGATTTGGGCAGTGTTATTGGACAATGGTTTGGTGTCGCAGGTAACACCATGCGTTTGATTGTTGGAGCAATTATAGCTGCGTTTATGTTATTTATCATTTTCCGCTCATCCGAGTTCAGAAAAAGTTTCGACAATATTTTAGCAGGCATCGTAGTGGGTGCTGTGGTTGTCGTAGCCTGGTTTGTCACATCAAATATTGCAGTAAACACCGAAGATGGCGTTCAAAATTTGACGAGTTTTTACAGTAATTGGGAATTCGTTATGGACACCGAAGAGGGTAAACCTAAAAACGGTAGCACTAATTTACAAGCAACATCGTTTACTTTCATTAGTCCAATTGGTCAAACTTATGGTTATGTCCAGTCCGGTTTTAAGAGTACATTCTTAACCTTTGGTATTATGTCCGTTATTGGGGTTATTTTTGGTGCTTTAATCTGGTCATTAATGACACGCTCGTTTCGCATTGAATGGTTTGCTTCTAAGAGAGATTTCATCATGCACATGATTGGTGCTGTTCTAATGGGTTTTGGCGGCGTTTTAGGCCTTGGTTGTACTATTGGGCAAGCTGTAACCGGTGTTTCGACACTTGCGCTAGGATCGTTTCTGACTTTCGGAGGAATTATCCTCGGAAGTGCAATGACCATGAAGATGCAGTATTACAAGATGGTCTATGAAGATGACGCGACATTAATCAAAACTTTTCTAACATCTCTGGCTGATTTGAAGCTAATTCCAAATAGTTTTAGAAAATTGGACGCTATTTAAAAATAGTTTGAAAAATCGAACTTCTTGGGCTTGTTATTCCCAAGGAGTTCGGTACAATTGCGCGCTCTGAAGTACAAAGCAAGAAGCGATAAGTATTAAGAAAGATCAAATGGGCCGTTAGCTCAGCCGGTAGAGCAGTTGGCTTTTAACCAATTGGTCGTGCGTTCGAATCGCACACGGCCCACCATTTCTTTTTTGTTATCAATTATTTAAATTTTACTAAAAATTAAAACCCCATACTAATTGGGTTATCACTGTTTTATCCTGCAGTACATACCGTTTGTTTCATCAGTTAAAGTTTTAGAGCATGTATGACATAAATGATATTGCTTTAATTTCAATCGTGTTGCCACTTTCTTAAAATACCGATAACGACATTCATCCGTAATTTATTTTGTAGTCTGTCCACGTGCAGTGGTTTTGGGATGAACTATTCAAAATCGTGAAATATTGTAATGAATTTTATGTTCAATAATTTGTCATTCAATATGATCTTGTCCTGATAATAAATCTAAATATTTAGCTAATCGTCCGAGTTTAGTACCTTGTTCATATAACTGTTATCAATAATGTCAGATGATTTTAATCTACTTTTGATGTAACGTAAGTCATACGAATAATCCATTAACCGTTGAATAAATGCAGAGTCCTTGTCGGTTAACTGATAGGACCAGCCTAATCGTTTACGCGCATTTTTAACGATTTGTTTACTACTAAACGCTACCCCAGATTTGTTCGTTATTTTACTAAGATTAAATTCTTTTGCGATAATATCATTACCGGCATCGGGAGAAGAATTTAAAAAATCAACCGCCATTTTATGCGCCTTTAAAACCTTGGTTACAGCAGTTTTTTTGTTTTTTAATGCATCAGGCATGGCCATTATGATGTACCACGGATATTCTGATACGGCTTTATTCATATCAAATATTATTTTTAATTTTCCACTTAATTCATACTGGCTTGCAAATGGTTCCCAGACAAATGCCGCATCAATGACTTTTGTTAGTAAGGACGGTCCCATTTTACTGGGTTTCATTGGGATAATGGATAAGTCAGACCGTGGATTTAATTTTGCATATTCCTTCAGAACAAACCCCCGTAACAGTACATCCATTCCGCTACCCTTGCGCACACCGGCGAGTTTTTTTCCTTTTAAAGAACTCACCGTTGATAGCGATGATTCGGCACGGACCATGATGACAGCTTGACCATAATTAACTTTGGCAAGAATTCGGCTGTCTAAGCCGCGAGCAAACCAATGATACACTGGAGGCGCGCCAATATAGGCCATATCCAGTTCACCAGCAACCAAGGCTTGATGTACTAATGGGCCACTGCTGAATGACACAGATTCAACATCAACGCCAACCTGGTCAAAGTATTTTTTCTCTTTGGCGATAATAATGGGTGCATTTGCCATAGCATAAACCCAGCCAACTTTAATTTTTTGATTAGCCGAGAACGAATTTGAAGCCATTAATATTATAACGGTGGTAAGAATTAATTTTGTTACTATAACTTGTTTCATTACTTATCCTGTTGAGCGGATTTTGTTGTTTTGAAATTAAAGTATGAGGGGGTAATGATTAACTGCATATAAATTATAGAAGAAAATTATTGAAATACAGCTATAAGATAAAATAGTCTAGAAATAACTATCCATGAGTTAATGTTATGTCGCTATAGAGTACGATTATTAGTGAAAAGAGATATTTTTATGATTTAAAACGGAAAATCCATTAGAATACGCTTAACTAACGCAATTTTAGTTCGAGATACTCATATTTGGCCTGTTACCAATCGTTCACAGTTGCGCCGTAAAACTAAAATCAGATTTGACTAATTACATGAGGATGAGCAATGCTTCAATGGCAAAAATTTTTTCCATTTCTTCGGTGGATCCCAGAACTTAAGAAATCGGGCGTTTTACAAGCTGATATTATTGCTGGTGTAACAGTTGCACTAATTCTTATTCCTCAATCAATGGCCTATGCTCAACTTGCAAATTTACCTGCTTATTATGGGTTGTATGCCTCATTTCTTCCGGTTTTAATTGCGGCTCTTTTTGGTTCGTCAAACCAGTTAATGACAGGGCCAGTGGCTGTAGTGTCATTATTAACAGCATCTGCTCTTGCGCCGTTAGCCGTTAGTGGCTCAGAGAATTTTATCGCTTATGCCATACTGTTGTCATTTTTAGTGGGAACATTTCAATTTATGCTTGGTGTTTTTCGCTTGGGTGTGGTTCTTAACTTTTTATCGCATCCGGTTATTGTGGGTTTTACTAATGCCGCAGCACTGATTATTGCTTTCTCTCAGTTCTATAAATTATTTGGTGTGAACAAACCAGAAACCGGAGTATTTATTACTGACGTGTTTGAAGTTTTAAGCGAAGTTGGCAATACGCATGTATTGAGCTTGTTAATGGCTGTATCTTCAATAGTTATTATGGTTTTGGTTAAAAAATATTGGCCAAAAATTCCGGGAGTGTTATTTGCTGTTGTAATTACAACAGTGGTTAGTTACTTAATTGATTTTGAAGTTCAAGGTGGCGTTGTGGTCGGTAGTATTCCTGCAGGATTACCGAGCATCCAATTACCCGAGTTTGATTTTGATATTATTAGAAAATTAATAGTTAGTGCAATAATTATATCGCTGATTGGTTTTATGGAAGCAATATCAATTGCTAAAGCCATGGCCGCTCGAACAAAACAAAGAATTGATGTGAATCAAGAATTAATGGGCCAAGGTCTGGCTAATCTCGTTGGCAGCTTTAGTCAATCGTATCCCACTAGTGGTTCGTTTTCACGTTCTGCTGTGAACTTAAATTCCGGTGCAATAACAGGCTTTTCCTCGGTTGTGACTGCAATTGTGGTATTAATTGCCTTATTATTTTTAACGCCGTTGTTATATCATTTACCTGCTGCTGTATTAGCCTCAGTTATTATGATGGCTGTAATGGGTTTAGTAAACTTCAAAGCCATTAAACACGCTTGGCGCGCGCATAAGCATGATGGTATCGCCGCCGGCATTACTTTTGTTGGCACATTAGGGTTCGCGCCACATCTAGAGTGGGGCATAGTGATTGGTGCGGCTTTAGCATTAGGTTTTTATTTATTCCGAACCATGCGACCTCGAGTTGCTATTTTAGGACGATACAAAGATGGCACCTTACGTGATATTGCAATTCATCCTGAATTGGCTACGGATAAACGTTTGGTTGCCGTACGCTTCGATGGTTCACTATACTTTGCCAATGTCTCGTATTTTGAAGATGCTATTTTAGCAGCAGAATCCAATAATCCTAATGCCAAATTTATTTTAGTCGTTGGTGATGCTATTAACGAACTAGATGCGTCAGGTGAAGAAGTATTGCGTCATTTAGTAGAAAGATTAAAAGAGACGGGGGTAACTTTGGTCTTTAGTGGTTTAAAACGTCAAATTATTTTAGTATTAAAACATACTGGCGCATGGGAAATCATTGGTGATGATAATATTTTTGCAACAGAAGATATGGCATTAAAAAATATCTACCAACGTTTATCTGAAGATTTAGAAGATGATGGTCATAGACCGTTGGAACCTTTACCAACACCTATCTAATGCAATAGCGTTGTCTTTTTATAAACCGTGATTAATAAAAATAATCACGGTTTATATAGGGATAATCACAACTACTGTAATAAATCATTTTTTAGCGCCACAGAACCACATTCCAGCATGGGTATGAACTCTCAAGATATTGCCAGTAATCATTCTGATGAAGCGGCTCATTATTTTATTGAACTTATAACCACTCTTCGTATAAACCCACCACGTCATTCCCAATAAATTTTCCGATTAGATGGTTCGTTTTAAACACAAAAAAAAGCCCAACTAAAAGTTGGGCTTTTAATGCAATTAAGCACAAGTGTTACTACTGACGAACACCAGGAGCATTAATTTTAATACCATTGCTCATATAAGTATGGAAATACTCTAAAGCAGTGTATTCAGCAGATTGTGCCTTAAATGGTTTTGCACGAACTTGTTTGTTACAACCGCCGTAACGTCGGTGAATTGTACCTAATCCGCCTAAAGCACCTTTACCTTTAAACTCCCATTTTTTACGATAAACAGGGAAATGAGATAAATGACCTAGCGCAGGACTGAGTAAATTACTTCGAGCCATCATACCGGAGTTATAAACATGGCAATCAGCACAAGAGAAGTTTAATTGGCCACGTTTAGCATAAAAACTGGTTTTACCACGGTTATAAACTGAGATAGCGCGTGAATCGTTAGGTACAATTACGTTAATTTTTTTACCGCGAGATGTATAAGACATGTAAGCGATAATTGCAGCTAACTTACCTTTTTTCCATTTCAGCTTTTTCTCGCCATTTTTAACACGGCACTGATTTATTTCAGCCGCAAGTGTTTTGACTTTACCTGTACGCTTATTGAAATAGGGATAGTTTTGTCTAATTCCAATTCCACCATTTTTAAAACAGCTAGAATACGTTTTTCCATTTTTAAATGGTTTTTCAAACAATTCTTTACCGATGTCTAGAGCAGGCTCGTATGGAGGAAATTCTTCCATAGCTTCCCATTCCTGTTTACGATCTTTATTAATTCCGTAAACGCCATTAGAGAATTCTTGTAAAGAAACTCCAGGAAACTTCTTAAAGAAGTAAGCTCTAAATTCTTTTAAATCACTTGCCGGTGATGCCTGAGCAAGTATTGGTACTGCGCTGATAGAGCAGGCCACTGCAGCCCAACTAATCATGAGTAATTTTTTCATTGTTATACTCCCGTATCCTTATTTTATTTTGGCAGTGACTGAATCACTATTGCCTTTATTGTCAACCCAGCTGATTTTAATAGAATCACCTTTTTTACCGCCAGTAAACTGGAAAGAAAGATAAGGGTTTTTTGAAATTGCAGGTCCCCATTGTGCAGTCATTGCCGTAGTTCCATTGTGTTCACAATTAACTTCTTGAATGTATTCTGCAGGAAATGTTTTGCCGGTTTTTTTATTTTTCCGCAATCCAGTTTCCATTGGGTGTGTTATTAGAGCCTTTACGGTGGTGACATCACCCTTCGCGCTAGCACGTACACGTATTGTTTTAGCCATGATATATCCTCGCTTAAATTAGGGGTTAACCGCCGCAACCACCGATGGTTACTTTGACATTTTTACGGGCAGCATGGCTTTTACCACCTGCTTTCACAACAGCAACAATATCTGAAGTCTTACCCATTTTGATACGGGTTGAAATAAAGCCTTTAGTATTGCTAGTCATAATGAAATTAGCCGCTAATGGATTACCGTTCTTCATGGCAATAATACTAATTGATTCGATGCCGGTAATACTGGTAGTGATGGTTACTGGAACTACAGCACCATTTTCCGCAATATCCGGAGCTTTGATTTTAATATCAGCAGAGGGTGTTGTTTGTGCGTCACCTAATAATGAACTTAAAGCGCTTTCGACACTTTTAGCTTCAAATGCAGATTTTGGCCATGCAGCCAAAACAGTACGAGGATTTAACATGCCAGCACTAGCGATAATAGCTATTGTACTTGTGGCAAGCGTTCCTTTTAAAAAGGTTCTACGTTGCATTATCGTTGATCTCCTAAATTTTAATAATAGTTATAGTGAATAGACCCATTCAACGATGGCATTAATTTCGTCCTTACTTAAAACTTCATGCTTCCCAAAAGGAGGCATTACAGTGGCAGGATTCGCTTTTGTTGGATCGGCAATTTGATCACGTAACTTCGCTTTATCAGGGAAGCGTGCTTTCATGGCGACAAGTGGTGGACCCATATTTCCAGGTGCAATGGCACCTTCATATTGATGGCAGGTGAAACAATTACCTTTCTTACGATTTTCAGCAATTTTTTTGCCTTTAGCGATTAAACTTGCGTCTGCAATTGCAAGTTGGGGTAATGTAACACTTGAAGTTGCAAGTATTATCGCTACAGCACTGGTAGCAGCTATGAAAAAAGCGGGCTTCCGCATGATTTCCTCCTCAAGATTTCAATAATTAAAATCAGTCATATTTATTATAATTCGTTTAATGCTACAAATGTAACGTTAAACGGTTGAGTATAATCGTGTCTGAATATACATATTTAGAATATTGGTGAAAAAATTACCAATATTACTAATCTATAAGAATACATGATGTTGGCGATATGGCAAGCTTTGATCTCATTATGTTAATGAACGTTTTAAATTAGTAAATTATCATTTACTAAATTAGATATTATAATGATGACTAAAATAATATTGACGGTGAAAAAGTTAAGTTAATTTAATTTGTAACTTGTTTATTTTAGGTAAGTAAAAAATCTGAATTCCCTTATTTTTTTAATGAGAGCTTATCTTCTCAAGCTGTATTTGTTCTTGCTCTAATTCTTTTAGGCGTGATTCAAGACGGGAGCTGGTATAGAAATCAATTGAGGTATCTTTTAATGCAATATTAATTTGCTCAATCGCACTGTGGGTTAATCCCATGTCATAATAAAAATGAGCCAATGCTTCATGTTCACCCACAGTATTGTCCAATTTATTTTCAGCATTTGATAATAATTTATAAAATCGCGGATTTGGAGCAGGTTGTCGCAAAAATGTTTGTAAAACTTGACGTGCTTGTTTTGCTTTATTGGCTTTTAACAAAACTTCAACGTAATACTCCGTTAAAATTGGATTTAAAGGGTAAAGCCGTAGCGCATTTTTGAGTTGAAGTAATGCGGTTTGGATTTTACCAGAGCTAAACTCCAGTTTGGATTGCAAAAGTTTAAACGCAATACTGTTTGGATTTGATTTATTTAACAACGTTACCAGTTTAGCGGCTATTTTATATTTCTCTTTTTTAATTAATGCGAGCGCATAGCCATACATTTCGGCTTTTCGATTCAAATAGCTACCGGTTTTCAAGTTTTGTTCGAAGGCTTTTAAAGTATCATTGATATTACTGCTGGTTAAAACTCGTAATTGTGATCGCGCTAAATGGTATTGAAGTGGTGATAACGTATTGCGCTGTGGTAATGCATTAGCACGATTTCTTGCATCGGCTAAGCGTGTCGAGCTAACGGGATGTGTTAATAGAAATTCAGGTGCTTGGGGCCCGAATAAACGGGTAGCATCAGCCAGTATCTGGAATGTATCAGCCATACTACTAGGATTAAAACCGGCATCAGCCAATAAACTAATTCCAACTCGGTCAGATTCAAGTTCATTAGAACGGGTAAAGTTTATTTGTGTTTGTGAAGAGCCGGCAATAGCGGTGGCGATTGCTGCTTGACCCACCTCTGGGTTTTTACCACCCAATATAATAGCCGCAATGATTGCAGCTAAAATTTGTGTATTTGAATATTTACTCGCTTCGTAAGATCGAACATGGTGGCGTTGTGTTACATGTGCAATTTCATGGGCCAGAACAGCAGCGAGCTCACTTTCATTACGCATAGCCAAAAACAAGCCATAATGTACTCCGATATAACCACCGGGTAGGGCAAATGCGTTTATCGAAGGATCATTGATTATAAAAAAATGAAAACCATATTTACTATCATTACTGGCTGCGACCAGTTGATGGCCCAAACGATTAATATAATCAACCAGAATTGGATCTTCGATTAAACCACCTGCGCGACGAATGTTACGTAAAACGGCTTCACCGGTTTTCTGTTCTTGTTCCAAAGTGATAAGCGCAGCGCCACTGTCACCAATATCCGGTAAGCTAATTTGTTGAGCCGCAATAGGGTTAAATAGGGTGCTGATACATAATAGTAAACTGGTAATCAGGTGTTTTATCTTCATTAATCTGGCTTAAAAATCCTTAACTGTGGAGAAATGCTTCATGTTTCAAGTATTAGTTACTTTATTGTGACTAGCAAACCATAAATCAAGTTCACTGCGATTTATGTTAATTTCCTCACTTTATTCAATAGTTTGTGTTTGTTTTTTATACATCGATTTAGATGCTTGTGTTTTGTTGCTCTATATTACTAATATTATGTTTATTGTTAAGTGACTGTAAACACACAAGAAACTATATGGAAATAATTAAGAATTAGACTTGATAATCTGTGTTTAAATGCTATATTACCATTTGTTAATATACTAAGTTTCTGATGAATTCAGAGATTGCGATCCAATGAGAGTCCTTATTAATCAAACAAAGTTATCATGAGTTGAGATCCAACAAGAGGTGTTTAAATGCAATTAGTTAAAGAAATAGAAATTAATGAATTAAAAACAATGTTGGATCAAGTTGAGCCAACGGTAAAGTTGATTGATGTGCGTAATACCGCAGAAGTTGCTCGGGGAAAAATACCGGGTTCTGAGAATATGCCACTTCATACCGTACCGTTACACCAAGAAGCCATAAAACAGCATGAAAAGGTTATTTTATACTGTCACAGTGGCGCTCGTTCAGCCCAAGCCTGCAGCTATTTAAGCAATTTGGGTCATGAACATGTCTATAATTTACGGGGCGGAATACTAGCTTGGGTAAATAATGGAAATAGTGTAGGTTAGTTTTAACCTATTGATTTTGTTGGTTTAATATAGGCTTTTATAGATAAGATATATTGATTCTATGCTATTATTTACTTATAGTGTTAAATGAGGTTGCGATACCGCACTAAATAGCATATTGTTTGCGTTAGCAAATATAAGCGTAAGGTTTAATACTAATACAGTTTTTTTATTTATATCATTATAAAATGACAGTTTTGTGTTGTATTCGATCTAAATTTTTAAATTAAAATAGAGTTAAGGAGACATTTGTAATGGCTAACTTTGATCAAGAACTTGATGCTTCAGGTTTAAACTGTCCGCTACCAATTTTACGTGCTAAGAAATCATTAGCTTCACTAGAAGGCGGTCAAGTATTACACATCATCGCTACTGACCCAGGTTCAGTTAAAGACTTCGAAGCCTTTGCAAAGCAAACTGGTAACGAATTGATGGAATCAAAAGAAGAAGGCGGTAAATTCTACTTTCTAATCAAAAAAGCGTAAGAAATTAGTAATAAGTAAAATGATAGTACCAGCACTAAACATGAGGGAGCTATTCAGATTTTTAAGAGGAGCGACCAATGTCTGAGAAAAAACTAGCAATTATTGCAACAAAAGGCACACTTGATTGGGGATATCCTCCATTCATTCTTGCCTCAACAGCCGCAGCTTTAGGCTATGACGTAGAAATCTTTTTTACCTTTTATGGTTTACAATTGGTAAATAAAGAAATGAAACTGAGTGTTAGTCCACTAGGTAATCCTGGTATGCCAATGCCACTTGGTATGGATAAATGGTTCCCAGTAATCGGAACTGCCATTCCTGGTATGCAAAGCATGATGACATCAATGATGAAATCAAAGATGAAATCAAAAGGCGTTGCAAGCTTAGAAGAACTTCGAGAACTTTGTATTGAAGCAGAAGTTAGAATGATAGCCTGTCAGATGACAGTTGATTTATTCGAATTCGATTCAAAGAACTTCATTGAAGGTGTTGAATTAGGCGGAGCAGCAAGCTTTTTCGAATTTGCTGGTCAATCTGATATTTCATTATTCATCTAGAATACTTCGAAATAAAAAAAGCCTCGGTTGTTTAAAAGCATCGAGGCTTTTTTGTGTCTGTCTACTTTATTAGTATAGTTTTCAAGATAAAAACTCATTAAAACCGTCATACCGGTTATCGGGTCTAGCTTGACTGAAGTACAGGTTTTGTATGCAGATCGTGATACTCTAATTTCTTATCATAGCCAAAATAAATAAAAACTTACAAGATTTACTTTAATTCGTATGCATGGATTGTTATTTTAAAGATGTCTTAGTAATTAATCTCTTATATTCGTGTGAAGCTACTCGACACCAACTAAGTTCATCTTTATTATCAAATTTAAGCATAAAGTTGTAATGTTTTTTACTTGGTATTTTGGATAGTACCAATAAAATATTGCATTTGTCGCCATTGTCTTTTTCTTGAATAAAAAAAGACTTTAATTTATCAATATGTTTTTCTTGAGCTATTCCTTCTAGTAAGAATATTAATTTGTCTTTAATTTTTTCATTTTTTTCATTTTCATAATTACTGATAAACTTTTCGACAAATGGTTGTCGGCGTAGCGTGTTTTGTAATTGTTTTTCTATTGAAATATACGTTAAACGTCTATTAGTTGAGTCAGTTATCGTATTAATATAATTCATTATTAAATTATCTGTTTCTGGAGTGTTAAATTTTAATATGTATTTAACTATTATTCTTTTATATTGACTATTGTATGAACCTTTTAGTTCATCGATAAAAAACTGTTTTTCTTTTAATTGGTATAATGCTTCAAGTTCAATTATCCAAGGTGCGCTATTGATGAAATGTATAACATCATTGCTTGCATTTAATTTCTTAATTGGTTGGGTAAGTTTAATTAAATAGGGTGTGAATTTCTTAGATTTTGTTTTAGGTAAAAGAGTTACTATTTCATACTGTAAATCCTGATTTAATTGATTAAATTTATTTTGGGTAAAATAATTTAGTAAAAGTGGTATCGTTTGAGGACAGGAAATATCAATTAAAGCATTTAAAGTGCGTTTAATGTATTGGGTTTTATTATTGGATTTTATAGATTTTACTAAATAAGTACAGGCAGATGTTGATTTTAGGTTTGTCAGAGCACTAATTGCATCAAACTGAATTTGTTGTACTGGATCGTTTTTCATAATTGTAATGAGTTTTGGGATAGATGGGGTGTATTTATGAAATTCCATTTTTCCAATAGCAGATTGTCGAATAACTGGAGAATCATTTTCAAGAGCATCAAAAAATAGTGGGATGTATTTTTTATCGTTAATTTTATCTAGTCCAGCTAAAGCGCCAGCTTGATAATAATTTAGTTCAAAGTATTTATCGATATCAGAGTTTCTAATCTCAGATAATATATTAAAGTAAATTTTTATTTTTTCATCGCTATTTTTATTATTAATAGACTCAAATTGTGATTTATTATATAGGATTGGAGTTGAACAGGAAATTATGAGTAAATAGCTTAATACTATTAAAAATATTTTTAAATTTAAATGTTGAGTTTTCATTAGGTTTTCAATAATTATTTTTTACGAGTAAAATGAGTTCGGTCTCCAAGAATTCGAAATTCCTTTTTCATTCCAAAGCCATAATAGAGGGAAATGAACTAAGAATCCTTTTATCTTGAGAACTTCACTGTTTTTGTTATTAATGTCAGAATTAATATTTAAATCATTAATTTGAGATTTAATTGTTTTGTATTTGTTACTGGGGATTCCTGGGAAAATATTTTCAAAAGCACCCGTATTTAAAGAAGCTGTTTTGAGAATAAATTTGTGAGTTTTATCAATTACTGGATCCGATATTTTATCTAATTCATTGACTGATAAACCTAGGTGCTCACTCCATAGTTTAATACGTAAATTTCTAGCAAAATTACGAGCATGACATTTCTTACCGTTAATTTTTACTGTCTCCGTCTCGTGATCAATGATGACTGCGGCCATTTCAGAGTCCATATCGCCTAATAAGCTACGATCATTCAAATTAGCTGTTCCGATAATAGCTATCCGATCATCAACAATCATCATTTTTGCATGAACATAAATTTGCTCAGTTACTAATTTATTTTTTGATCCGTTTTTTCCTTCAATTTCTCCATAGTGGCGGAGATTGAATATATTTAAGTAATTTTCTACTTCATCGATGTCCATGTATTTAGTTAAACGGCCAATCATCCCTCCAAATTGTTTTGTGCCAAGTGTTGTTAAGTCAACATCTTCTTCAGCATAATCGTCGTACTCAGTCCCTATATTACGGTGAATAGTTTGCCACTGCCAAAACATAAATTCACGCATAGAATGATCATCGAGACTACTATCAGGTTGAACCGGAAAAATAATATAAACCCGAAATACATCGCCGTTTTTATAGGCTTTTATAATACGCTCTGTTATCGCTTCAAAAATTAAATTGTTGGCATTTTGACTAAAAGAACCTATTAGATACTGGCTTTCAATAAAAATATAATGTTGAGAGCCTTTAATGGCTTTTAAAAAAGCTTCATGAATACTGGTTTCTTTTTTGTCATCTTTTAATCCAGTGCTTTCATTCATTGTTCTTATGATTTGTACTGTTTGTTTCCCTGTTGTAATGGCATTAAAAGTTGACAGGTTAAGCTTAGCCTCTTTTAATTCATACAAACCGGTTGTATCACGCTCATGAAATTCTTCATCATCATATTCAACATAAGGATCTTCTTTACGGTATTTGGTATACGCAAAAACCCGTTCTTCGTGATCCTCTCCATTTTCACCTGATTTTTTTCGTAGTTCAGGAACGTGGAGCGGTAAATATTTCAAGGTGTTTTTAAAATCACTAGCGTAAGTATAGTTATAGGATTTTCGATGCGCATTCCAACGTTGTATAAAGTTACGTTCTACATCGCGTGCTGAAGGGCCTTCAACTTTCATGTGCACATCGTGCCACGGCATTCTTGGATGTTTATTACGATCAATGTCTGATGAATCTACTTTATAAATACAGGGATTAAAATAGTCATCGCCAATAAATTTTTCGTAAGCTTGGTCTACCACACTGTGATTTTCGTCATCCCAGCGTCCCCAAGTTAAATCTAAGCCTCCCAGAAAAGCGACTAATTTTTTTGAACGTGGATTTCCCGATACCACAAATTTTTGATGATGAGTACTCGTCATAGAGGGGCGATGTCGAATGACACGGATATGGTTAGCGAATTTAGGATCATTACCCAAAATACTTTCAAGAACGGCTTCAGTTTCAACATCTTTTGTATTTAATCCGGGGAAGGGTGGTTCATCCCATAATAATACCCGAATTTGTACGTCATTTTTTGCGACAGTCGCTAATAAATTGACTAAGCGATTATCCTCAATTAAGCCGCCTTTTCGTTTTAAATGAATGGCTAAATCCATAGCCCAATCAGAAATGTATAAAAAACTACCGGCTGTTAAACTCAATATATGGTCGGCTAATTCTTCCATGTAATTGTTACCATTGACATAAAATTTTGCCAGATTTTTTTTCTGTGGTTGCGTAATTGGAGTTCCAGAATTTGTTTGTGTCGCAAATACCGAGTGGGCAATCTTACTAGTACTGTCTTCAACGGCTTGTAGCTTACAATTATGGTCATAGTCAATCATGGTATATTCTCATTTAATAATGAATTATAAATTCAATAATGATTTAATTTTTGCACTGGCTTTTTGGTCGTCTGAGCCATCGGTTTTTAAATCGTGTTGTATTTGAAACTCAGCAAGAGCCGCCTTGGTTCGCTCACCAAGGTCACCGTCGAGTGAACCAACATTAAACCCCAACATTTGAAGTCGAGTTTGAAGTCCTGTATTTGTATCGTCAGATTCAATATCATCTTTGCGAATCGGTTTAATATCAATTGAGTTACCAGGATATTCCAAAATATAAAGTCGACTTGGGTTTAATTTTTTAGTAAAAATTACTTCGCCATCCTCATTCGTTTCGCCTTGTTCAATCACTTTTCCTGCAAACATTAATTTCCACGGTGTTTCAACTAGAGGTAAGCCGTCTTCTCCTGGAATATCTTGAATAACAAATTTGGATTCAAAAAATGTTTCATCTTCAATTTCGAGTATGGTCTGAGGCGTGAGGGGTGGGGTAGTTGTTATCGCTGCAGGTATTGTGCCCCCCCCAATGGTATAACTGACATTGCCAATTAAATTGACTTGGCCCTGGCCACCGAGTTTAATATTGT
>CAYQUC010000008.1:0-71549 GCA_964420605.1 uncultured Thioalkalispiraceae bacterium
AGTAGCGTACCTACCCATCAACCCGGAAGATCTCGGGCGCGATTATCAAGCGGTGATTCGGGTTAATAGCCAGTCGGGTAAAGGCGGTGTTGCATTTGTGTTGGAACGTGACTTTGGTATTGTATTACCGCGCTGGATTCAAGTTGAATTGGCGCAATTGGTACAACAAGAAACTGAACACCATTCTGGTGAAATTAACAGTAAAACTATTTATGATATTTTCTGTGACCATTTTATTGTGGATCAAAAACCAAATAGCCTAGTATCGTATCAAATCACGCGCAGTAATCAACAAGACGAACTTGAAATAAAGTTAGCTAACACTAACTCTATTATGACATTAAACGGTTCAGGTGAAGGTGCAATATCGGCCGTTATAAATGCCTGCAGTAAACAGTTTGGTGTGCAAATAAACGTAACCGAATACAATGAACATGCCATTGGTGAAGGCACCGATGTTCAGGCTATCGCTTATATTGCGCTAACTATTAACCAGCAGCGTATTTCGGGTGTGTCGATTGATAATGATGCAGTAAGTGCTTCTATTAAAGCGATAATATCGGCACTCAACCGCTTTCAATTACAACAAATAAAAGCGGCATAAATTACATTGGCTATAACGTTAATTGTGAATGAAAAACTGATTATTGCGGGTGGCATTTATCACAGTGTATTGATCATTTTTCATTTACTGTTTTGGCGATTATTTAATTGGACAAAATCTTTGAAACAATTAAATGTTGTCAACCAAGCTACCATGCAAGTTTTAAATATAAGTATCACCTTTATATTTTTTATCTTTAGTTATATTTCATTTTTTCATACACAAGAATTATTAAATACTGAATTGGGTAATTCATTATTAGTTTTGATATCGATTTTATGGCTCTTTAGAGCAGTGCAACAAATTATTTTTTACACGTTAAAACACAAATCCTCTATTGCTCTTGCATTTTATTTTTTAATCGGTGCAGGCCTTTATGGCATCCCTATAATTTTTTAAGAGCATGATAACATCCGTGTTATCGCAATCCATTTTATTCAACAACTTAATGTTCTGTCACATGCCATTTAGTAATCATACCCGCTCGAATGTGACTGAGTACATGGCAGTGGTATAACCATTCACCGGGATTTTTTGCTGTCATGTCTACCGATACCATGCTAGTTGGTAGTAGTTCAACTACATCGGTTCGTTTGCCATAATTAACCACCGTTTGGCCGTGCCAATGAGCGGTATGTAAATCCATTTCGGAACCCATGCCGATTAAATGCCATCGAACTCTAGCGCCTTGTGGTACGATTAAGCCTTCAAGGTTACCAAAAATATAACCATTTAACGCATGTTTCATGCCGGCTTTGGCACCCATCTCTTCATTGAATATCATGTATAAAGTGGTAAATTCATAATCAATATCTTTTGGTCTAGAGTCGTGCTTGGAACGTTCTTTACCTTTTTTAGTGACCACTATCGAACCAATTAAACCATCGTATACTTCTTTGACTGAATCAACATGCGAATGGTAAACCCAAACAATGGAGGATGGACCAAATTCTGTTGGC
The DNA here is from genome assembly GCA_964420605.1 of uncultured Thioalkalispiraceae bacterium. Lineage (GTDB taxonomy): Bacteria > Pseudomonadota > Gammaproteobacteria > UBA6429 > Thiohalophilaceae > CAYQUC01. Next base: position 1,564 of record CAYQUC010000008.1, read on the forward strand.
CCAGAATCTTCATCCATTACCCAAGTGTAAGTATATGAGTCTCCTGGACGAACAAACGCACCTGGATAATTTTTACTGCCATCATGGTAAGCGCCATCATTCTCGGGTGTATAAAACACACCGTGGGGATGCATTGATAGTGGTTTGTCGGCATTGTTTTTAAAATGAATTTTTAAAGTGTCACCAACAACACCGCGAAACTGAGGTCCTAAAATTCCCATCCATTGTGGTTGTGGTACGGGTATGGAATAACTCGCATCACTATATTCGACATAACGGTACTTAGTATACTCCGTTGTTTCGCCCCAAATACCAAGTCCATCTTGCTGTTTGATTTTATTAATGCCTGATGGAGCATAATTCCACACGAGCTTTTCTGCAGCCACATAGTAGTGTCGCAGCTGGCCATTTGCATGACCTTGTGAACTAATAATGAACAATAAAAATAGCGATGACAGTGCAAACCAATCTTTAAAGATTTTCATTTAAACCCCCAAGTTATGTTATTTACAATAGTGAAAACAATTACTGGCTGATTAGTAAATCAGACGTTGCTGTAATTTTTACTCTATCGACAAATATTAAAATAACCTTAAGTTCTAGTTGAAACAGATCTGAATTAGTCTGAATTTTGTGAAATATTTGATCAATAAAAAGGTTTGTTTATTTCTACATAACAATTGATCAATAAATAGTTGTTTAAAAGTTTCATGACAGGTCATGCACCATGCCAGAGACATTTTTAGACTGGCATCTAGAGTTTATAATGGAACCATTGCTGCAAAATCGGACAGGTAGAGCACCGACCCATTCCTTTAAAAAAATTACCGGTTTTATAATTTAGCCATTAACGACACTACTATCTTCGCTAAACAACTCGGTTAAATCTGATTGATAGTTATAAATAATTTCAGGCTTACCTAGATGATAACCCTGAGAATAATCAACGCCTATTTGATTTATTAAATTATAAATTTCAGCATTTTCGACATACTCTGCAACCGTTTCTTTGCCGAACTCATGTGCAATATCATTAATCGCGCGCACCATGGTTTTGTTTAATGACTTAGTCGCCATATCCTTTACAAACAGACCATCAATCTTAACCACGTCAACTGGTAAATCTGCCAAATAAGCAAATGAGGAATAACCCACGCCAAAATCATCTAATGCTGTTTTACAACCTAATGACTGAATATTTCGTAACAATTTATTGGCAGTGTTCATATTCGCGATGGCAATTGTTTCTGTTACTTCAAACAATAAATTTTTAGGATCTATGTTGTATAACTCAATTTCATTTTTGATTAAATCAAAAGTAGTTTCATTATCAATTGAATGTGCAGATAGATTAATCGATATTTTTATCGTCGGGTTACATTTTTGTTGCTCTGATAATAAACGCAACGCGTTTCGTAATACCCACGAATCAATTTCAAGCATTAATCCAAAGCGTTCTGCTGCAGCTAAAAATCCATATGGCATTATGATCTTATCATCAACATCCGTCATGCGCAGCAGGACTTCGTAATAACTCACTGTATTTTCTTTGGTATTGTAAATCGGTTGGCAAGCCAATAAAAAATGATCGTGGATTAATGCTTGTTTAATCCGTCTGGTCCAACCAATATCCCGTGACATATCAGACACGTGTTTATCATCATCTTTTGAATAAACATAAACCTGGTTACGGCCTAACCGTTTTGCTTCATGACAAGCAAAATCAGCTCTTGCTAATAAATCTTCTTTAGTTTTAATCTCATTGTTAATATAAGCAGCACCGATCGAACACGTTATATCAACCACATGCCCTTCGTATTTAAAAGTATAATTACATAATATTTCTCGAAAACAATCTGCCACATAACTCAATTTAACGTCACTTTCATGGTACAACAAAATTGCAAACTCATCACCACCCATACGTCCTAGAATATCTGCTTTTCGAATTCTAGCCTGCAATAATTTTGACACTTCAACAATAAGTTGATCACCGGCAAGGTGTCCCATTGTATCATTAACGTATTTAAAGTTATCTAAATCAAGATAAATAATCGCATTTGTATTTGAATCACCGCAGACATGTTCATTAACGGCTTTTTCTAGTGCATTGTTAAAAAAATTTCTGTTGTATAAACTGGTTAGCGAATCATGATTTGCTTGATAATGTAAATCATCTATTAGTGCTTTTCGTTCACTAACATCCTCGACAACCGCAGTAAAATGACACTGTCCATCAACAATCATTTCATTAACCTTTACTGACACTGGAAAAACTGTACCATCTTTCTTTACTGCATGGAGTTCTCTATTTTTACCCATGATACTTGACTGACCTGTCTCTAAAAAATGAATTATTTTTTCTTGATGAATTTCTGAATCAGGCCAGGGTATAATTTCTGATATATCCTTTCCTATTACCTCCTGTGCTGAATACTGAAATAATACTTGAGCGGCATTATTAAAACTTTCGATAACACCCGATTCATCTGTAATTATTATTCCTTCAAGTGCATTATCCAATATTGATTGCAAACGGGTTTGGCGTGCTTGAACTTGTTCACGCATATTACTAAAAGCGCTTAACAGTTTATTTATTTCCGTGCCATAATATTGTCCAACAGAATTAACCGGTTCCCCTTTTGCTTCTGCATTTAATGCTTTTGCCAAAATTATAATTGGTCGTAACAAACTAATTTCAAATGCAAATGAAATTATCGCTAACACTGTTATGATAAGTATTGCTGAATACCAAATCACATTTGATATTTTATTAGAGGTGTTTTGCGAAAACTGTATACTCTCATTTGATTGTTCAGCGAGTATAATTTGTAACTGTATAATATTTTCCCAAACATAATTTATTTCAGGTTGAATAATATCTTCTAGTAATCGAATGTCTTTTCGCCATTCATCCGATAAATAAATTTCTTTTGCTCGCTCAAAACTTATATTATAAAGTTTTAAATACGTTATAATGTCAGTTAAGTATTTTGACTGTATTTCAGTAAGATTTTTCTGTTCATTTTGAAATTTTAATTTCTCTAGTACTAAATTTAATTTTTTAATAGTGGCCTCTCTATTAGCTAAACCGTATTTATTGTTCTTTTTATCAGCATTATACAACCCTAAGCGACTTGAAAAAAACACCGTGACATTTTGCGTTTGCTTTGACCACAAATTTTGCGCCTTTTCAAATAAAGAAACTACGGGTGCTGCATTACCAGATTTATTGATAACGTAGTTAAATGTCCTGTTTAATTTTTCATTTAACGGTTTCAAAGAGTGTTTAATAATTATCGTGGCTGGATAACGCTTATCAACATTAACCGTCGTCTCATTAAACTCTTTTATTGGAACTTTTAATGCTTTAACATTAACAATTATTTTTTCTACTGTGTTTTTAATTTTATTAACATCTGAATTTTGATTGCTATTTTTTGCTATAATATTAAATAATGGATTATTTAACATTGTTTGAATTTCAGTAAAAAGTAAATTATACGTTTGCTCAATTGATTCACTATAATCTGAGTCACCATTTAACAGTTGTTCGTACAACTCCTTTTCTAGGACTTGTAAAATACTATTTGTTTTTGCTAGCGATTGACTTACCGTATAAATAATATTTGAACGAGCAAGGTTATTACTGGAGGAAACTGAGTTTAAATTTTGAGCATAAAAAACTAAACACGTTACTATAAAACTAATAACGATAGTGAACAGAATTAATCGAGATTTTAAACTAGTTTGAGTCAAGAACATGGCTTTAAGTATACTTATATATCAATATATACCGTCAATATTAGCATAGCTTTAAAATATTAATAAATAATCACAAAATACAAGGTTGTTAATATAATTCGATAAGACCTTAAAGAATATTCACTTAATGCCGACCTTATATGGCTTAAATATTAAAAATAATTAATGGTTGTCACGCAATAATTTCAACATAAAATATGTTTACACCACAATATACAGTGATACCTGCTAGAGTGTTGATTCAATTCAAAATAATAACAAATTCGATTGTCTATAAAATTTTTATAGCAGTTACGTTAATGTATTTTTTTTCTCAATTAATTGATAACGTACAGGCAGATATAATTATTGTTGCAAATCCTGGTTTCAAAGCTGACACTATTTCAATTAATAAATTAAAAAAATTATGGTTAGGTAAAACAAAAAAAATAAGCTCTATTGGTCGAGTTCATATTATTGACCAGGCTGAGTACAATGATAGTACTCGATTATTCTATCAAAAAATTATCAAAAAAAAACCGAAACAAGTTAAGGCTTATTGGGCAAAACTTCAATTTATTGGCAAAGGTTTCCCGCCTAGAATCTTGCAAAATGATAATGCCGTTATTAAGTGGTTATTAAAGACTAAAAACGGTATTGGTTATATCGATAGTAAAACAAAAACAAGCAACTTAAAAATATTGATGACGATATCCGGGTCAGCACCATGACGTATACAGTTAGATACTTAAAAATTAACACTGACACTATTTTGGGACCTTACCCTAAATTACTGTTAACCCTATTAGTAATGCTATTATTAAGCCGTACAGTTCTTGCCGTTAATTTTGGTTTATTTAGTGATATAAAACTGGTTGAGTCAAATGCCAAAAATGACAATATTGGCTTTGCTTTAGGCGATTTAGATTTTTACGCAACGCATGAAATTTCGGACAATACTCGAGGCTTTGTTGAACTTGTATTTGAAAACACTAACAACGGCATAATCACCGATCTTGAACGACTGTGGATCATGCGCAGCTTTAGTGATGAACTCAACATCAGCGCTGGCCGTTTTCATACACCACTAGGGCGTTGGAACCGAACCTACCATCATGGTAGTTTAATTCAAGATACTGTCAGTAGGCCATTCTTTTTGGATTTTGAAGACGGTGATGCCGCTGTACTACCAGTGCACCTAGTCGGAGTCATGTTAACCGGCGATTTTATAAATGCGAATGATGAAATAAACTATGAAGTTGCTATCGGTAACGGCCCATCACTGGACTCCAGTAACGGTTTTTCGCCAACAACAAAACCTGAGATTGATATTAATGGCAGTTCAGATAAAAATGCCAATAAAACACTGGTGGCTAGAATAATATATGCTCACGATTCTACGCCTTTAAAAATTGGATTTTTCGCGATGATGCACGACGTTGCAGAATCCGCAACCGCTAATGCAGGTTTAACAAGTTTAGGTTCGACTTTAGTCAAACAAACGATCATTGGTAGCGATTTATTATACAATAACGATAGTTTTGAAATACTTAGCGAATATTACCAATTTACTAATAACAGTAATGTTGGCTCAACCGCAAGCTATTCTGCTACTGCATGGTTTGTGCAATTGGGCTATAAAATAACGGATAAATTAAAAATTATTGCTCGTGAAGAATCCTTAAGCTTCAATAAAAATAACGACAGTTACTTTCTAATTTTAGGGACCGAGCAGGCTCGTCACCACCTACTGGCATTGCGCTATGATCTTGATGAATCTAACGCTTTAAAATTAGAATTAAATAACACAGATAATGACATTAGTGTCGATACTACAAGTATCACTTTACAATGGGCATTTTTAATTCCGTAAACCTTAAAATAGTCTTAACAATTTTCGAATTTGCTTATAAATTTCTATATAACAATAATCGTATTTTACTTTTAGATTATTTTGTTTATACTCCGAACTCAGCATAAGAATTCTATTCCTATGTGGCTCTAGTCTTAATTTAGTCTTTTACTCTCACAGAATAACCACCTAAGTATAAAAACTGAATATAAAAAATGGATATAAAACTTGCCGTTTTTATCTCTCATTGTTTTAGTCAATACAGTAGTACATCAACACCAATTTTATGGACAATCTTAACATTAACAGTAAAAAGGAATCACCATGACACCTAATAACAATGACACAGCTACTACTGCAGGTGCTGCAGTAGCTCCTACTAAAAGAATTATACCAACATTAAAAGATTTGTTTGTACAGCAAGCACCGAGTGCTTTAGCGCCTAATTTTATTTATTCTTCAAATAATGAAAAAGATAAAAAGGATAAGCATGAAAAATCAGGCCAAGAAAAATCTAACCATGACAGCGAAGATACGCAACAAACAACTCAATACACCATCGTTGCACAACAAGCTGTACATTACACGGGTTTGACCAATGCTCAAAATGTACAACTGGCTACTAAAATTTGGGGCTATGGTGAACAAGGTGAAGACCATACAAATATTAAAGTAACTTGGCCGGGTAAAACATTTGAAGTTAAAAGCAATAACCAAACCAAAGTAAAATGGATTAACGACTTAAGGGATGCTAAAGGTAATCCATTATCACCTTTATTACCAATCGATAACTCCTTGCATTGGTGTTATTCATTAAAAGATAAAAAGCGAAACATCGCAACCGACGGTGCGCCATTGGTAGCACATTTACACGGCGGTCACAGTAGTCCGCAGGCCGATGGCAACCCAGAATATTTTGAAGGTCTCACCGCCAATAGCCGTGGCCCACGCTTTGTGAGTAATGAATACCAATATGATAATAGCCAACGCGCGGGTGCATTATGGTATCACGATCATGCACTTGGTATTACACGCTTAAATGTCTACTCGGGCCTGGCCGGTTTTTATATCATTCGCGATCAACATGACACCGGTAAACATAATAATCCTCTGGGTTTACCTGCTAAGCAATACGAACTTGCATACTTGGTTCAAGATCGCATGTTTAAAGAAAATGGCGATTTATTCTTTCCGGCTTTTCCGGGTGATCCTGAATTTTCAGGATTTATTGACAATCCTAAAGTACAAGGGCCATCAATATTAGCTGAATTTTTTGGTGATCATATTGTAGTGAATGGTAAATTGTGGCCTAAAGCAAGTGTCGAACCACGCCATTATCGAATTCGGTTACTCAATGGCAGTGATAGTCGATTTATGCGATTACAGTTACGCAGTGTTACAGCTGATGCAAATGATTTAAACAATGCAAGCCAACCGTTAGGCTTTACCGTAATCGGAAGTGACCAAGGTTTATTGGAGCAATCAACTACTGTCACTTCATTGGATTTTATGCCGGGTGAACGCTTGGACATTGTATTCGATTTTTCAACTGTGCCCGCAAACTCACGTGTCATTATTGAAAATATTTTAGGTGACGCACCTTTTACCGGTGTCACTCGAGAAATAGGTACCAATACACAGGCAGGTTCATTAACTGATCGTATTATGGCGTTTGATGTTAACCTTGCTTTAAACTCATCAGCACAAGACTATTCCGATAGTGATAAAGAAGAGCATGACAATAAACACGGTGCTTCTGACATTATTCTAGACCTATTTAATAAACAGACATTAGATTCAAAATTAAACAAGCTCTATCCCGCTATACCAAGCCAAATTAATCGATATCGAAAACTTGGGTTATTTGAAGGCAGTGATGATCTTGGACGATTAATGCCAATGCTTGGTACTGCAGAACCAGTAACCGATGTTAATAGTGTGCAAGTTCAGGGTGCAATGCCGTGGGGAAATGCAGTGACTGAAAACCCCAATCTTGGCGATACGGAAATTTGGGAATTTTATAATGTAACAAGTGATGTCCATCCTATTCATGTTCATTTAGTTCATTTTGAAATTATTAGCCGAGATAAATTCACTTCAACAAATACAGCGCAAGCGATAACTCAACACGATGGCAAACAAGGAATAGGGGCAAAGATTGAAAATATAAATATTGTCACTGATCCTAATAATCCAGCAAATCCGGTATTAGCAAGTGAGAAAGGTCCAAAAGACATGGTGATGTGTTATCCCGGTGAGGTAACGCGTATTAAAATGGTATTTGATCGCCCTGGACGTTATGTATGGCATTGCCATATTTTGTCGCATGAAGATCATGAAATGATGCGTCCAATACACGTTGGTCCAGGTCCATTTTAACCTCGTAGTTTTTAAACTTGTCAGCTCGTCTAACATTAACCGAGCTGACATTTTATGATTAATAGAAAAAATTAATTTTTTATACTAGCATTCTTAAATAAATTTTCAAAACTAAGTTCAACAATAGTGACATCATCATTTTGTGCTCTATCGTCTGTAAAGTTATTAACATCAAGCAAAATTTGATCGATTGTTTTAGCCTGCGATTTTATTAAAACCGCTTTCAATCTCTCATCACCGTACATTTCATCATTTTCATTAAATGCTTCTAATATACCATCGGTGCAACAGTACATTTTCATGTCAGTATTGACAGAATAGGTAGTCACATTTGAATTAAACTTAGCATCGGACCAAACACCTAATGGCATATGTTCTGATTTAACTGTAATTAGTTCAGTCGATTTTTTATCAACAATATAAGATTCTGGCAATCCACCAGACCATAAACTTACAGTCTTTGTATTAGGACATACTTGCACAATAAGCGCTGCAAAAAATATTTCTACCGGTAAAATTTTATACAATTTACTATTAACTTCTCGAACAACTTTATCAATTGGAAAGTCTTTTTCTATTAAACGAAAAAAAATTTCCATAACCGGAATAGAACCAATTGCAGCAGGTAAACCATGACCAGTGAAGTCACCAACTAATACGTATAAACAACCAGAAGTGCTTCGCTTACTCAAAAATAAATCACCATTAAATGCCGATACCGGTGAGGTATAAAACTCAACATAATCTGGATCTACATCACACATTTCTTGTCCCCATTCAAAAAAACGTGCTACTAATTTATACTCCTGTTTAACATTATCATTAAACTCCATTAATGCTTTATTTTTAATTTCAAGTTCATTGTTTAAATTTATAATACGTTCATGAACTTTTATTTTAGAATATAACAAATCTTTATCAAATGGTTTACTGATGAAATCATCCCCGCCAGAATCCAATGCGTCTATGATTTCTATATTTTCTTTTAGTGCGGTTAAAAAAATAATGGGGATATACGATGGGCCTGATAACGCTTTGATAATTTTTGCAGACTCCCTACCATCCATGTTTGGCATAACAATATCCATTAATATCATATCAGGAGTTTCATTTTTAAATTTTAGAATAGCATCATTACCATCGTATGCCTCAATTACGGTATAGTTCCACTTGTGAAGAAAAGACCGCAGTAGTTTAATATTAACTTCAGTATCGTCGACAATAAGAATTTTCATAATTTACTATTTTCTCAAATACAAATTTACACTACTCAAAAGTTAATTCACCGTTAACAGTTTCTAAAAATACATCAATGTTTACGGCATTTGTAAAGTAACATTATAAATTTACTTGTTTATTGTATTGATTAAAACACTCTAACGCACCAATGCCACCACTGTATCGACACGTTAATGACCTTACTTTAGAATATTTTGTGTGAATTTGTCACAGACTAATAGTAAATAATACTAGTGTAAATTTCATTTGTTTAAGTATAATGAATAGTTTTATTCGGAAATAAAAATGATATTTAATAGTGCTTTACAAAATTTAATCGAAGATAATATAGAATTATTTTCTTTGCCGGAAATAGTCATCAGCTTAAATACGTTGCTTAATGATCCGAATTCCACTAACGAACAAATTTCAGATTTAATTTTACAAGACGCTCCATTAACAATCCGCTTATTAAAAATTGTTAACAGCCCCTATTATAATTTTTCTTCGCCGATTGAGACCATTACTCAGGCCATAAATATATTGGGTACGAAAGAATTAAGTAATTTCGTCATAACTACAAAACTAATAAATAAGTTTAATTACTTACCCATGCAATTAATTTCAATAACCGAATTTTGGCGGCACAACCTTGCTTGCGCAATTGCAGCTAAAGTAATTTCCAAAGAACTGTCAATTTCAAATTCAGAACAATTGTATATTGCGGGACTCATACACGACATTGGTAAACTTGTACTATACATATCACAACCTGCGCTATGCGAATCTTTAATTAAAAAAATGAAATCTCGCGGACTTGCCGTTAATCAGCTGGAAGACAAAATATTCGGCTACAATCACTCTGACGTGGGTGCCACGTTATTAGCAAAGTGGGGATTATCTAAATTAGTAATACAAACAACACAACTGCATCACGAACCAGAACAGAGTAGTGACTACCCAATTGAAGTTGCATTAATTCATCTTTCTAATGGTATTGCCAATTTAATAGAAAAGCCGCTATCGGTAGATGATGCTCTGCCCATAAACCAAGCTGTTTGGAAAATACTCGACATCAATAGTAATCAGTTCGTTCATTTAACCAATGAGTCTGAACTAAAATACTCGCAGGTAGCGAGCATGTTAATTGAGCAACAAGCACCTGCAGAATATGCTTAGTGATAATAACATTATTTTGAAATACCAAATCTAAGCGGTTGCTGCTAAAGATTCTTCTTTTCGCAAAATTTCACCTGCTAGTGCTAAATAGGCTAATGAACCACGTGAGGTTTTATCGTAATGCATAATCGGCAAACCATGACTCGGTGCTTCAGCGAGACGTACATTACGGGGGATAATTGTGCGGTATACTTGATCGGGAAAATGCACTAATAATTGTCCCGAAACATCGTTTGCTAAATTGTTTCGTGGATCAAACATGGTGCGTAACATGCCTTCAACTTTAAGTTTGGGGTTTACTGTTCTGCGGATACCGTCAATGGTATCTAATAACGCCGATAAACCTTCTAAAGCATAATATTCACATTGCATTGGTATCATTACCGATTCAGCAGCAACTAAGGCATTTAGCGTTAACATATTTAATGCAGGAGGACAGTCAATTAATATGTAGTCATAAGCAAGTCTAATTTCAGATAAGGCTTTACGAAGCGCTTGCTCATTATTCTCACCGGCTTTTAATTCAACTTCTGCTGCAATTAAATCACCGTTAGCGGGTAATAAATCATAACCAACTTCGTCGAGTTGTTGAATTAGCTCAAAGGCTTGAACTGTTCCTAATAAAACATCACCCGTGGTAAATTCAATATCATTCTTATTGACACCGCTACCCATGGTGGCATTGCCTTGTGGGTCCATGTCAATCAACAATACTTTACGTTTTGTCGCTGACAATGATGCCGCTAAATTAATACAGGTTGTTGTTTTACCAACGCCACCTTTTTGATTTGTTATTGCTATAATCCTACCCATGGCGCTCCCCCGAGCTTGTAACTACAAAATAATATTGTGATACTTTACACTAAATTCTTTTAAATTTATTTTGAGGTCATGGTGATGAGGTGTCGTTGACCTTCCACATTAGGCACATTCAGAGTTAATGATTTTATCGTGTACTCTGGTTCTAATTCCGTTATTTCTTCGAGTGGAATTATGCCCTTCATGGCAAGATACTCCGTCTTAATCGTTGCTAAATGACAGGTACTCTTGATAAATGCTTGTAAGTTAGTATAGGCTCTACTGACTATTTGATCAAAATTTGTTTCATATTCGAATGATTCTGCTCGAACATGCTCAACCGCCACATTATTGAGCTTAAGCTCAGTCACGGCCTGTTTTAAAAAACGTGTTTTTTTGCTATTGCTGTCAATCAATACAAATTGCTTATCAGGCATGCATACCGCCAGTACAATTCCGGGTAAGCCGCCACCAGAACCTACATCTAGCACTGTCTTGCCTTTAATATACGGTAAAATCGCCAAACTATCCAGTAAGTGAACACTAACCATGGTTTTTTTGTGGCGTACAGCAGTTAGATTGTAAATTTTATTCCATTTGTGCAATAACGTCACATATTGAATTAATAACGTTTGAGTCTCACTGTCAACGTTCAAATTGAGAGTGGTTATACCCTTTTCGAGTACTTTGAGTAATTCTTGGGACATTGGGTTAACTCGCGAATTTTATCAGCACGTTAGTGCATATTGGGTAAATAATGTTGTCATTAATTAAGCTCGTACTAGCCATCAAAAATGGATAATACGAGCCTAAACAAGTAAGTAAATACTTACTTCGTTGCTATGCCCGTTAATTTTTTAAGTGCGCCAGACATTTTTGCAACAATTTTACTTCTATCGTTAACACCGTGCCGCTTCGCAATATAAGCTGGATCATTATAAGACAACCATACTTGGCCTTTTGCATCTTCCCAAGCAAGTGCCTTTAAGGGTAAATCAATTCCGGCGGTTTGTTTGCTAGTAAAAAAGTGTGAACCGAGTTTTGGATTACCAAAAATCAATAGTTCAGTTTTACGCAATGTGATGCCTACTTTCCGAGCACCAGCATCATGACTCCAGCGCGTTACAATGGTGATGTTTTTCTTTTTTAAGATCGCTTCAAGTTTGTCTAGTGTTACTTTAACACTGTTGGCGCTTTTGATTGTAATCATACCGGCAACATGTGCTGCTGGCTCATTGTGGTGTCCACCAGCATCTGCTGAGACCACGGTGCTAATGCTGAATGTCGTCAGTGCCAAAACTGCGATTAAAAAGTGCTTCATAAAATCTCCAAATTTATTTTTAATATTAATATCGTTATTCCAAATTGCTACATACGATTAACACCATTAATGCAGCATTAAATTGACTTTGTATTTACTCATTATATCATTGTTGTTATAGATTGTTTAGGCACGCTTTCGTTCCTTATTTTTTGTGGATTTTTTTAAATACACTAATAAGATGGCGATTGCAGCAGGTGTCATTCCTGATATTCGTGATGCCTGACCAATTGAACTGGGTTGAATTCGGTTAAGTTTTTCGCAAATTTCCGACGACAAACCATTTACCTCGGCATAGTCCATTTTTTGCGGTAATGCGGTGTCTTCGTTACGACGTTGTTTATCAATTTCTTTTTGCTGACGCTCGATATAACCCGAGTACTTAACCTGAATTTCAATTTGCTCGATAACCGCTGCATCAGTTTCAGCTGCACCGGTTTTGATGTAGTTACTAAACTGTATCAATTGCTCATAGCGCACTTCAGGACGGCGTAACAAGTCCAATAAATGACTTTCACGTTGCAGTTCTTTACCAATTGCGGCATTGGCTTCCCCCTTGGACAGATCTTCAGGGCGCACCCAAATTGAAGTTAAACGTGCAGTTTCTGCAGCAACTTTTGCTCTTTTTGTGTCGAACTTCGCCCAACGTGTATCATCGACCAAACCCATGTTACGTCCAATTTCGGTTAATCTGAGATCCGCATTGTCTTCTCGAAGTGATAAACGGTATTCAGCCCGACTGGTAAACATGCGGTATGGCTCGAGTGTGCCACGTGTGATTAAATCGTCAACCAATACCCCTAGATATGCTTGGTCGCGTCGCGGACACCAGGCATCACGCTCTTTGACTAACCGTGCCGCATTTAAACCAGCAAGTAATCCTTGTGCCACAGCTTCTTCATAACCTGTAGTGCCGTTTATTTGTCCCGCAAAAAAGAGTCCATCCATGTGCTTGGTTTCTAACGAGGGTTTTAAATCACGTGGATCAAAATAATCATATTCAATAGCATAACCCGGTCGAGTAATATGCGCGTTTTCAAAACCTTTCATGCTACGTACTAAATCCAGTTGCACATCAAATGGCAAGCTGGTTGAAATGCCGTTGGGATAAATTTCGTTAGTTGTTAAACCTTCGGGTTCAATAAAAATTTGATGTGAATCTTTATCAGCAAAACGCGTCACCTTGTCTTCAATCGATGGACAGTAACGCGGACCAACACCATCGATGGCTCCGGTATACAGCGGCGATCGATCCATGCCGGCACGAATAATGTCATGGGTGTTTGCATTAGTATGCGTGATATAACAAGGCACTTGCTGCGGATGATCTGCAACTTCTCCGATAAAGGAAAAAACCGGCGTTGGATCATCACCAGGTTGTGCCACCAAACCACTATAATCAATGGTGTTTCCGTCGATACGTGGTGGTGTACCGGTTTTTAAGCGATCAACCGTAAATGGTAATTCACGAAGCCGTTTTGATAAAGCATTCGATGGCGGATCACCAGCGCGTCCACCTTCAAAATTTTTAAGACCAATGTGTATCAGACCACCTAAGAACGTTCCAACTGTCAACACCACGGCGCGCGCTGAAAACCGTAAGCCCATCTGTGTTACCACACCAGTCACCGCGCCATTATCAACAATTAAATCATCGACTGATTGTTGAAACAACGTTAAGTTTTCTGTATTTTCGAGCACCGTGCGTACTGCGTGTTTGTATAAAATCCGATCCGCCTGCGCACGTGTTGCTCGAACCGCCGGACCTTTACGTGAATTTAAAATTCGAAATTGGATTCCCGCTTGATCTGCCGCACGTGCCATCAAGCCACCCAGTGCATCAATTTCTTTTACTAAATGTCCTTTGCCAATACCACCAATCGCAGGGTTACAGCTCATTTGACCTAGCGTCTCAATGTTATGGGTTAATAATAAAGTTGAGGCACCCGTACGCGCTGAAGCCAAGGCGGCTTCGGTACCAGCATGACCACCACCCACTATAATGACATCAAAATTTTGAGGAAATTGCATATTCTACCAATTTAAATTTTCGTTCTAACCCATTATTTGTAAGGCTAAATAGCATTTAGAAAGCGTTATTATATCGTGTCGACAGTGTAAACGCGTATAAATGTACAAATATTAAGCATAAATTACAGAATTAGCTAAAATAATTAAATTTTTTGCTGATTTGCCGATAAAACTACACATGAATCAGCCTGATAATATGAATTAACATGATCGACGTTAAGACACTTTTAGCTATCAATGACTTTAATTCGCTCGGTGATGTTGCGTTAATTGACATTGCCTCCAATTCTGAAATTGTGTTGAGTAAAAAGGGCAAAACATTTAATGCTCAAGATACCGCAAGCACTAAATTATATTTACTCGAGGGTGAAATGGAGGTTCGCGGCATTGAAATTAGCGATAAAACCATTTTAGAAAATACCAAACGCGCGCAACAACCAGTGTTCCGTTTTCACTCACCCGGGCTAGATGCTACTTGCCTTAAAGACTGCGTGTTGTTATCGATCGTGACACAGACCGTCAATAAATACGTGGAAACGATTAAAGAATCAAGCGGGATGTACATCGATACAATAAAGATCGATGCTCTAAAAAGCTCAGGCAATGATATAGTTCAAGAGATAACAGAACGCTTTAATAGCAAAGATTTTAATTTACCTAGCCTTCCAGAAATGGCATTACACGTAAATAAAGCATTAGAAGATGAATCGATCAATATGAACGTTTTATCGAGTACCTTACAATCTGATCCAGCTATCACGGCCAGAATTATTCAAGTATCCAATAGTCCATTATTTCGAACCGAGCAAACCATTGACAGCTTACAAACGGCCATTACCCGTATGGGTTTAGAAGCCGTTCGTTCTATTGTTGTCAGTGTGGTGTTACGCGATATGTTTCACCCTGAAACGGTATTAATAAAAAAAACCATGAGACGCTATTACGAGCACAGTATTCGCATTGGGGTAATCTGTTATGTGCTTGCAAAACGCTGCCCGAATTTTGACCCTGACCGAGCTTTTCTGGCCGGGTTATTACACGACATCGGTGTGATACCACTGCTGGTGATCGCCGATAAACACAAGGAATTATCAACCAGTGCCGGAAATCTTGATTCTGTTTTAAGTGATTTAAAAGGAACAGTCGGCAGTGTTTTATTACGTCAATGGGATTTTAATCTTTCGTATGCAATAACAGCAGAACAAGCATATACCTGGGATCGTGAATCATCTGACACTCCCGATTACTGTGATTTAGTGCAGGTCGCGTTATTACATTCCAATTTAGTTGGAGGAGAAAAAATAAACGGCCCTGCGCTAACCGAACTAGGCGCTTTTAAACGTATAAAACTCGGTGATACTGATCCCGCTAAAGACATTCAAAAATTAACGGAGCTTAGTAATCGAATAAAAGAAATGATGCACAATCTAGGATAATTAACTTCATGACTCCAGCATCAATTGAAAACCGTGATCATACTCGAGTTAACTTAAAGCGTAAAATATTTATAATTTTATCAAGTGGTGAAATGGTTGAAGCCATAATGGTCAACATTTCAAATGGTGGTATCGGTATTGTTTATGCAAACTCATCAATTATTGGCACCAAACTTAAAGTTATGTTTTCAATTCCTAATGGCGACTCTCCAATCCCGATATCGGTAGCTGTTACAGTTGTGCATATTCATATTAGCCAAGATCAATTTCATATTGGATTGAATTTTGAGGAATTGCGCATTATAGACAAAGAAGTAATTTCAAAATACATTGAACAAAAATTAGCTCAAATGAATAAAAACCAACACATATTTAATTTTGGAAAACTTTAAAATCATTATTAGTTTAATAACATTATTCTTTTTAAATTGCTAAAATCAAGAATAGTTTTTAATCCATAAAATAACATCTTTTAAACTAAGCGGTTTACTCAAATAATATCCTTGAGCAATATCACATCGGTATTTATTTAATTCCATTAATGTTTCTTTATTTTCTACACCTTCAGCAGTTACTTTTAAATTTAGATCGTGTGCTAGGCTTGTCACTGCACGTACTATTATTTGGTTGTTTTCATCTTCTAACATATTCATCACAAAAGATTTGTCAATTTTTAATTCATTGACATTTAACTGCCTTAAATAATTTAATGAAGAATAACCTGTTCCAAAATCGTCAATCGAAAGTTTAATTCCGATATTACTTAAACGTGATATAATCGACAAAACTTGTTCAGTATCGGCAATCAAAGCATTTTCAGTTATTTCAAGTGTTAATATATCAGCATTAATATTCCACGCCGCTAATAATCCTGCGACAATTTCAGGAAAAGATTCTGAAGTTAAATCTTTTGCTGTTATATTGACTGATAATTGAATATTCGGTAAAACCTCCGCTAGAAAATGATATTCTTTTAAGGTACGATTTATCACCCATATGGTAATTTCTTTTATTAATCGACTTTGTTCTGCAACTTCGATAAAAATCTCAGGCGAAATAAATCCTTCTAAGGGATGTGACCAACGCATGAGTGCTTCAACACCGACCACAAGATTATTTAGTATATCAACTTTTGGTTGATAAACGATGGATAGTTCATTAGTTGCTAATGCGTGATGTAAATCAGTCGCGAGTTTTATTTTTTTTGTCGTTTCATTAAAAAAATCTTTATCGTACGCTTCGATAGTACTATTTAATTTTTGAGCTTTATGCATTGCAACATCAGCACATTGTAATATTGCATGGGCATCTACTCCATGACGTGGGTACTCTGCAATGCCTGAACAAACAGACACTTCAATTCTCAAATCGGATATAATAATAGGATTTTCAAACAGCTCAATAACACTATCGGCCCGAACCCGTGCACTTTTTAACGCAACTTGTGGCAATAATACCGCAAAATCATGATCACTAAATTTTGCTATCGTCGCACCAGCACTAAATATATCTTTAAGTTTATCGGCTACTGCTAGTAATAAATGCTCTCCAAACTCATAACCAAGAGCATATCTTAAATTTTTAAAATTAATAATATGAAATCGCAACAAACTAAAACAAGAACCAGATTTTTTACATTTTTCTACTTCTTGCTCAATAATTTTATTTAAGTAAATAGAATTTGGTAACTGCGTAACAGAATCAAGAAAATTAGTGTTTTTTGATGTCGTTATATTTGAGAGGTATAAATTGTATATCAGCTCATCAGGTGCTTTTACAATCTTACACTTAAGAAAAGCATCAACAACGTCATATTCAATGTCTTTATGAATAACCTGGTTATTATGCATATCCAATAAAATCTCATTGATATTTATTGGAAGAAGCTGTGTTAATTCAGAAGAGCATAAATTTGAAAAAATGGTGTTTAAATAAATATCAGTTGCAGAATTTCGATACAGCACTTCGCCCTTTAAATCCATGATTAGCACTGGATCAGGATTTATTTCTGACGCTCGACTCAACCATTTAGAGTTTACAGTATCATGAATTTTATTCACGGATCGTTAACCAAGATTAAATTTTATTGTACTTATAAGTATCGGCAGTGACAGCATTTATAACACTAGATAATCGCTATTATTATAATAATTAATAATTTAGTCTATAGTATGATAACAACTTGGTGATTTTAATAGACATATTGGCGTAAACACAGCTATTTTGTGGGAATATATGAACAAAATACTACTTTTTATAATGCTTAACCTAACGATGCTTGCGCCAAGCTATGCTGCAGATGCTTATCTTGGTGCAAGTTTTGGTGACTCCAATGTCTCACTCGATAATTACAACAAACCGATAGGCTACAAATTTTTTATTGGTGCCCACGTTAATGATCAATTTGGAGTCGAGTTAGGTTTAATTAATTTGGGTGACTTCACCATTACTAACCTTAGCACTAAGGTCAGTGGCACCGAATTGTCTGCTGTTGGTTTTATTCCAGTTGGTGGTGACGGCAGTATTTTTGGGAAGATAGGCATCTTTAATTGGAACATCGATTCCAATTCTATTAGTTCAACTGGCACCGATTTCACACTGGGTTTTGGTGTTCAGTTCCCTGTCAAAGACTCGACATTGTTTCGTCTTGAATATCAGGAATTTCGTGACTTAAGAAATGACAATGATGATTACACATTTTTGTCCATTGGTCTTGCCATTAAATTTTAGTTAATATTTCAAACTTCTAGGCAACTCATTAACTCATCAACAAATTTTTCCAGAATTTTATTATCGGTAATAATATGTTTCAGTAATGGTTCTATTTGATCAAATAATTGTTCTTTTGATTGATTAACAAGAGTCACATTTCCTTCTTGTATCATTCTCATCGCGTCAGTAACCGATAATGTTATAGCCGTGTCTGTATTTGGAATTTCAGAGTTTGACACTATTTTAATACTCTTTGATGATAGTGCCGACTTCAAACAATATTCTGTTTTGCGATAAATTTCGTCGAACGTAGTATGCTTATTTATACTAGGCATAAAAATACCAATGCTTGGAATAATGTCTATTTTTTCTTGATTGTTATCTAAAAAATGTAAATTTGCAATTTCAACATGCAATCGCTCTGCTAATAACACAGCACGGTCAGTATTGTCACAATATAAAAATGCCGAATATTTTGATAAACTAATTCTAGAAGCATTATCTTCTGTTCTAACAATCTCTTTAAACAATTTACCAATCATGGTCACAAGATTAACAGCAACGTCTTTTCCATTTTTGATAAATATAGATTTAAAATTATCAATCTCAATCAACATCATTACGCAATGACCACCGTAACGATTAATATAAGCGATCGATTGATTCACCGAACGCTCAAAATAAGCCTGTGTTCCTAAACTAGTATCACCATCGCTTGTAGATTGTTTTTTGCATTCCTGAATCGAACTGTGTGCTTGTTTTGCAGCACTACCTAAACGCACAAAAGTATTGGCTCGTGCGAGTAATTGTACTGATTCAAATGGTTTGGTAATAAAATCATCAGCGCCATACGCATATACTTTTTGTTTTATGTCATCATTGTCTTCAAGACTTGTAATAATAATGAATGGCATATTTTGAAATTTATTATCATCGGATTCACGCATACGTTTTAATAAACCACAGCCATCAAGCTCGGGCATTTGTAAATCTGAAAACACCACTTCAATATCGCGGTTTGAAGTGAGCAACGACCATGCATCTTCACCGTCAACGGCATCAAGTACATCGTATTTAATGCTTAATATTTTTCGTACGGCCGTACGAATTACTCGATTATCATCGACAACAAGAATTTTTGCTTTTTCTTGTGAGCTGATACTAGTGGCTGTCACAACCATGTGCAATTACAATATCCATAAACCAATTTGATCTAAAATTATAAATTTATGTTAAATATCATTTAACTATAAATATTAGCAAGTTAGTCTACTTTTATAAATTAACATGGCTAAATGTAACCATTTTTCGAATATAGGCAGACAATATAAATATCTACTTTTTAACATTATTGTTGTAAATTATTGTTAAATAAGGATATTTCTTGCTCAGGATTATTTTATAACAGGAATTTGACAGAATTAATAGTATTATTACGGGTATAACTTATTCTGTCGCTACGTTTTGGTAGGAGGATAACCGTTGATTTCGTTTAGCAACAGTTAACTTGCCAATAGTCGCGACGAGTTCATAGTATTTTTTAATATCATTATCAACACTCTTTAGCACCGCTAAAAACGCCGGAACCTTGTCATAGTAGGTTGCGACCAAGGCAAGATGTGCGTTGTTTAAATCTCGTTTCATCCATTGATCATACCCAACGTAACCTTGCCAGGATTTTTTTAATTTTTGATAATCAGTTTGCAGTTCATTAAATACTTGCTGTTTTAAAAACACACGATTAGTTGAATTTATAAACGACTTTGATTTAAACAAGCTCTCCAATTTTAACTGTGTTGATTTTAGCATATGCTTAAATTCAACTGTACGTTGCCGTGCTATCAAATACTGTTTAAATGCTTTTTTTGATTGCTCAGATTCGGATGCTGTTTGCCGTGTAAACCAACGCCGAACACCTTCAACTTCAACGCTAGTTGCAAACGCCTCATTAAAAGCAGAGTCGTCATCAATATAAACTTGCTGATGCGCTAGTTCATGAAAAATCAAACCCACCAATCGAGCTTCATTATGTTGAATCATCGTACTCAGTAAAGGGTCATCAAACCAACCTAATGTGGAATATGCCTGAGCACCAGAAATATTCACATCATAACCTTGAGCAACTAAAGTATCGGCATAAGCTTTGGCATCTGGTTTATTAAAGTAACCGCGATAACTCACACAGCCCACAATTAAAAAACACCACTGCCGCGCTGTTATTGAATACTGCTCAGTAGCGATCACATTCCAAACAACATAAGGTCGTTTAATATCAGAATAATAACGATAACTATCATTGTCTGGTAATAACAGTTCAGTACTCGCAAACTCACGTGCCTGTGTTGCGAGTACTAATTTTTCGCGTAAGCTTGATCCGAGATCCGGTTGCTGTAAAATTTCACGAATCGACTCTTGTTCTGATAGCACGGTTAAATGACCATTAACTGCATCATAATAATAACCAATGGATGAACAAGCGGCTAATGACAAAAATACAATACTTAATATTAACGGCAGAATTAATTTCATAAATTTAAAAACTCAATAGCGCTGAAGATTCATTATTAACTTGTTAAAATGCATATTTATAACCAAGATTAATAGCCGACATATCCACGTCACTATTATCATAAAAACTATTATACTCAAGCGTGACAAAATTATTTTTCGTCCAAACACTACGCTCAAATACAACCCCCCATGAAAAAGCACCATAAACAGCGGATACAGCGTTTGAGCCGGTGGTTTCTAAATCCATTTCAGCATAACCCAGTAAAAAGAATAAGCGCAGTTTAATGTCGTCATTAGAGCCGAGCTTTAAATATAGTGCACGAATACTATTCACTGATAAATTAGAATTGGCTTTTTCCACATTCATCGCATTATTATACTGCAACTCCAATAGCACTTGCGGTTTGTAGACATAGCCGAATTTTACCTTAGAGCCAATAAGCTTAAAGTGTGTACCAGCCACATTAGCTTCAGCTCGAGCAACAGCAAGCTCAGCATAAAATGGTGCTGCAGTCACTAGTGAACTGTGTAACCACAAAAATGTTAACACTAACAATGAATTGAATATAATTTTATTATACTGAACAGTAAAACGAGTATGGTTTAAATAGAACATAATTTAATTATTTTTAAAACGTTATGTAAATGGTTCAACAAGCTAAGGTGAAAACTAAACCTCTCGCACCATAATATCACCACCACATTTTGTATCAAATGCAATTGCAGTTGATACTGCTTTTTTGGCAATTTCTGTCGCGTTCAAATTTTCATCGTATAATGCATGAATAACACCCAGGCTATAATCACCACCGGAACCAATAGCATAATATTGTTCGAATTGGGTGATGCTTAAATCAGAGTCAATCATAAAGATGCCGGCTTTATTCGCAATTAAAAACGTTGCATCCAAATCACCAAATGGTGAATCATGATCACTATCAGATTGATCGTTAACAAAGTTATATTTGTCATGCAATGCTTTCCACAAACCTAAAAAGAACTCAAAAATAGCTTGTCGACTCAATAGATCAACATCGGGTTTATCGCTTACATAATTCTCAATAATATCATCGTATAAACCCCAACCAGTTGAGGCAAAATACGATTCACCAATTTTACGAATTTTTTCTACTTTAAGATTAGAACCTGGGAAGCTCATCGAACCAAAACTGACTTGGCTGTCAGCGACCATGACGGTTTTATTATCTTTTTTAATTGCCACTACAATAGACATTTTATTCCTCGTTAATTATTTACATCATGGCTGTAAATAGTAAATACAAGCCCGATTATTGAACAGTTTATTTAGAAGAGCGACTCTGCTTCCATTTTTTAAATTGTTTAGAATATCCATATTCACGATAGAACTGATCTTTGTAGAAATGATCCAGATCTATTTTTGCGTCATATTTATCAATTAAAACATCCAGAACATTGCCGACCTGTTGATATTGAAAACTTTGTAAATACGCTTTAAGCAATAGCCAATAAATATCTTCATAACTCGAATCGTGCTTGATTGCTTGTTCTCCAATTTTAATTGCTTGTGAGTATTTTTTTTGATTAATTAAGAGCTTTACACGTAAATTATCCAATGCAATGTCACCACCAATCAGTTCAGCATATTGACTGATTGATTTTGAAACTAAAGGATATTGTTTTGTAAAATAATAATAATCAGATAACAACAAGGCCAACTCCGGAACATTTGAATATTGAGATTCCAGTAACATTAATGCTTCACGATAGTCATTACGGCTAGCAGCTTTTGCAATTTGTACTTGCAATAATAGCATGTTCTTCGTTGCTTTAAATTTTGCGGGTAACATTCGCAATGACTTTAAAGCGTCTTTATAGTTTCCCTTGTTATAATAACCTATGGATTTAGCATAAAGTTGTTGAAACGATAATGGTTTTTTGGTGAAATATAAAATTTTATCAGGATCCAATTTTATTACTTCAGGCGCGACTAATAACTGGCTAACAATTGTTGTATAATTTCGGCCTAACATTGCATCATAAAAATCAATTATTTTAACATCATTCTTTTTATCTTTTTGAGCAATTAATTCTAAATAAGTTAATTCTTCATTATTAAATCGAAACCGAATTAATCCTCGATAAATACCATTACGTTTAATTACGCGTAAAAATTTAACATGCCCTCTTAAGCCTACCTTACTAATAAGAATCTTTGCGATATTATTTATCCCTTGAACAACCATGTTTCGCTTCACATTCAGATCACCCAGTTTTGCAATCGCATCGTGTAGTGATTTTCGTACTATCACGTCTTTATCGAAATATTCCGCAAATAAAATTTGATTGCCATTTTGTAAAGCTTTTACAAATTTCAGAGACAACACCGTTAATTCTTGTGCTGATACCTGGGACTGACTATTTTGGCTCGATTTACTTTCAAGTGATTTTAATTCTGCTTCTTTTTGAGCATTATTGAGTTTACTGAATTTAATTTTTGGCGCTGGTTTTTCTGAACCTATCGGTTGAGTGACGGTTTGATCAACAGCAGCTACCTGCTCTGAAATAACCAATACGAGACCAGTACATAACAATAAGACATAGCGCCGAAATGAGCGTTTACTATTATTCATTATAAGTCCCTTATTTTCCAATGCAAAAGCTTGAGAAAATTTCTCCAAGTAAGTCATCACTGCTAAACTCCCCTGTTATTTGTGATAAATCATTTTGTGCTAAACGCAAATCTTCTGCTAATAACTCACCTGCCTGAGATGCGATTAACTGTGCGATACCATGCTGGATAAACTCGAGTGCATTTTCTAATGCGGTAATATGCCGTCTGCGTGCAGAATATTGGCTGTTTTCGACTTGAACAAAGTTCATGCTGTCTTTTAAATATTGCTCTAATAAATCCAGCCCATCCGAGGTTTTTGCCGATAGGTAGATAGACGAAACACGCCGACCAGCGTTACTGTCTGATTCAATATTACTCTCAAATTTTGGCTTTAAATTCGCACTATCGATTTTATTGAATATAAAACAAACATCAAGCTGTTTTGGAAATTTTGCAACAAGTTCCTGATCTTGTTCGGTTATTCCTGTGTTAGCATCCACTAACATTAATATTTGATCGGCATTTTCAATCTCCGTCCAAGCCCGACGAATGCCTTCTTGTTCAACAATATCATCACTCTGACGCAAACCCGCAGTATCAATTAAATGCAGTGGCAAACCATCAAGCTGGATTGACTCTCGCAATACATCGCGTGTGGTACCGGCAACCTCGGTTACGATGGCACTATCACGACCAGCCAAAGCATTTAATAAACTCGACTTGCCAGCATTGGGGCAGCCAGCCAATACCACTTGCATTCCTTCTTGCAGTAAACAACCACGCTGTGCATTTTGTAGAATGGCTTCGCAATCGGCTGCTATTTGTTGAGCATCGGTTAACACCTTACCGTCAGATAAAAAATCTATTTCTTCTTCGGGAAAATCAATTGCTGATTCCACATACAGTCGCAGTTGGATTAAGGCTTTAACCAACGCATCAATGGCTTTTGAAAACTCACCTTGTAATGATCGTTGTGCAGCTTGAACTGCTTGCCTCGAACCGGCATCGATTAAATCGGCAATGGCTTCAGCTTGCGCCAAATCCAATTTATCATTTAAAAAAGCACGTTGTGAAAATTCGCCGGCTGTTGCGTGGCGCGCACCAAGTTCAATAACACGCTGCAATAACATATCCATTACTACCGGACCACCGTGGCCTTGCAGTTCTAAAACATGCTCACCGGTAAATGAATGTGGCGCAGAAAAATAAAGTGCTATGCCGGTATCAATTGCAATGTGTGATGCATCAATAAAGTCACACAATAATGCTTCTCGAGGTTTTGGTGTTAAATTTAATAGTTGTGGAATTAATGCGGGAACATCTGCACCAGAGAGTCGAATGATGCCAACACCACCTCGGCCAGGCGCTGTTGCCAATGCCACGATGGTGTCGTTATCATTCAGGATCATTTTTTCTTTTTCGATTTGTCCGACTTACCACCACCGGCTAATACAATTTTAGTAATGTACTGCTGTTGCATAATCGACAAGCTATTATTCACAACCCAATACAATACCAAGCCCGATGGGAAAAACGCAAAAAAGATAGTAAAGATAAACGGTAACATCATCATTACTTTGGCTTGAATCGGATCAGCCATGGTCGGATTTAATTTTTGCTGCAAAAACATGGTTAAACCCATGATAACCGGCAATACAAAAAATGGATCTTTAGTTGAAAGATCTTGAATCCAAAGCATAAATGGTGCTTGGCGCATTTCGACACTTTCTAACAGCACCCAATACAGTGCTATAAATACTGGTATCTGCACCAGCATTGGCAAACAACCGCCCATTGGGTTAAATTTTTCTTTCTTGTATAATTCCATCATGGCTTTTTGATAACCTTGACGATCACCATCAAAACGTTCTTTTAACGCTGCCATGCGCGGTTGTACGCGTTTCATATTTGCCATTGAGCGATACTGTGTTTCTGATAATTTATAAAACACGGCTTTAATTAAAATGGTCAAAAATATAATTGCCCAACCCCAGTTACCAACCCAAGAATGAATAAAGTCCAAAGCAATATGCAACGGTTTGGCGATTACGGTTAAGAAGGTATAATCCACCGTCAACTCTAAACCCGGTGCAATATTTTCTAATACAGATTGAATTTTTGGACCAACATACAATTGCGACTGCACTTCATGCTCGGTGTTTTTTGCCACTTTAACCCAAGCTGAATTCATGCCGAGATAATATCGATCTTGACCTAGATTAGTAGAATAATAATGTTGTGCTTGCTCGGCATCCGGAATCCATGCACCTAAAAAATAATGCTGAATCATGGCAATCCAACCACCGGTGACATCACGAGAATAATCTTTATCAGCCATATCACTGAAGTTGTATTTTTCATACCGATCTTCTTCACTCGATATAATACCACCAGTGTAAGAATACGTACCGGTCAACATTGAACTACTATCAACCGGTTCATTACGTAAAATTCGATGACGTAAAATACCTTGCCAATCCTGTTGTGAATTATTTTTTACAATGTGCTTCACTTTTATTAAATAACTACCACGCTCAAATTCATAACGCTTAATGATTTGCACGCCTTCTGGACTGGTCCAATTTAAATCCACCACCAATTCATTATTTGTACCCATATCATACGCTGTGCTTGTAGTTGTGTATGGCGACTTTGAGCTTGGTACAACTTGTAATGCCGTGGTTTTAGCTTTCGGTAAAGCCATAAACCCTGACTGTGCTACGAATAATAATTTACCCGTGTCACTCAGTAATCGAATGGGTTGTTCCGGTTTGTCCAACTCAACTGGATATTTAACTAAATCAACTTGTCGAATATCACCCTCAAGTAAATCGATATCAATATCAAAAGTATCGGTCTTAACAGAAATGCGGTTACCCGATAACAAAATAGTATTTGTTTTATTTTGTAATACATTAGTTTGGGCACTGTCACCAGGCAAGTTTGGTAAAACCGGTAATGTGCTATTAGTATTGCCTGCAGGTAACTGATTATTCGCATTTGGAATAGTTGCACTACCCTGAATAACCGTGGACGTTGGTGTACTCACCACCGGTGTTTGAGGATGGAACTGCTCTTGCCATGCAACCCATAACAAGTAGCCAATGAAAAATAAACTCGTCAATAATAAAATTCGTTGTTGTTCCATAATTGATAATTACTTCTTATAAGTTAGGTCAGTTAATTTAATGACGATGCCGCTGATCAGCATTATCGTTTACTTTCGAACAAATATGTTTTTCAGGTATTGGATCATAACCGCCTTCGTGCCATGGATGACAGCGTAAAATTCGTTTTATTCCAATCCAACTACCCTTTATAACACCGTAAGCAGTAATGGCTTGATGGGTATATTCTGAACAACTTGGTTCATAACGGCAATTTGAGCCAAGTACTGGTGAAATAAAATATTTGTAGAATTTAATCAGACTTAGCAGGATTTTTTGCATCGTGATACCAGTTGTTGCCATTGCTGTTGTAGTAGCTTGTATAATTGCTGGTTAGTGCATTTTAAAACCGACGTTCGGGTTAATACTACAATATCCAAACCAGTCAGCATTTCCTGATTATGCCTAAAACTTTCACGAACCAAGCGTTTAATGCGGTTTCGTGAGACAGCTAATCGAAGTTGCTTCTTAGCAATTGCCAGACCGAGTCTAGCAAAATCTTGATCATTTTTTCTACACAATAATGTGAAATGTTTACTGCTTTGTTTGCAAGCTCGCTCAAAGACGTACGCGTATTCTGCTGCATTAACAAGTCGAACTGAACGGTTAAAGTGCACGGATGGAATCTGCGGTGAAGGCTTCAATTTTGAAGTCCTTATTTGAATTTCTTGATGATTTGAAGTGTTATAAGCCAAAGTCGTCATTATTGTTACTTTAGGCTTTAGATGCACAATCTGCTGGCTTTATGTTTTAAAGCCTAATTGCTCTAGTTAATTTATTGCTAAATTACTAATTACCTATGTGCGGATATCGTTAATCGCCTAAAGTACTCAAATTGCGCGACTGTTGGCTTTTCTGAGTAATCAGAAATTTAAACAGTCGTTTACTATTGTCGCAATACTAAATTCGAATTAAGCGCTAAGACGTTTACGTCCGCGAGCACGACGTGCTTTGATAACCTTGCGGCCACCGATTGTTTTCATACGTGCACGAAAACCGTGAGTACGTTTACGTTTTAAGGTACTAGGCTGAAACGTTCTTTTCATGTTCTTAAACCATTTTTAATTAAAGATTAACTTAAGCCGATAGTCTGATACCATCATTTAGTTATTATACCAATGGATGATAGCCGCACTTGCCTGACTCGTATTTCTACTACTGTAAAGAGCCGAGAAAGATACTGTGGATCAGGTGCTTTTGTCAACTGATCATCACAGTATTTTACTAAAAATAACCACAAAACCATTATAAAAAAACACTTTTACAAAAATACTGTAAATTAGCGCATTTGCTTGTGGATAACTTGTGCGAGCCAGAGTAATATTATCAACTGCTTGGCACAATCCCAGCATAAAACCAGAACAAGACACGAAATAAACTCATTAAAATCAAATAGTTAGGAGAATCGCGTAATGAATAGCGTTTGGGATAAATGTCTCGATCGTTTAGAGGGTGAATTGACCCCACAACAATTCAATACATGGATCCGTCCGCTGCATGCCGTCCAAAATAATCAACAATTATGTTTACTAGCGCCTAACCAATTCGTTTTAGACTGGATTAATGATCGTTTTATCAACCGAATCAGCGAAATTGTGTCATTACTTGACCACGATGGCGACATTATTGAAGATGTAACGATCCAAATTGGCAGTGCCGATAATCAGGCTAGCCTCACTAAATTAACATCTGAGAAAACATTCAAGCCGATTCGACAATCTGCTTCAAAAACCAAAAACAGCCAAATTAAAAATAATAGTAATTTAAATCCTAAATTTATATTTGATAGTTTTGTTGAAGGCAAGTCCAATCAATTGGGTAAAGCTGCCTCCATCCAAGTTGGAGAAAATCCTGGTGATGCCTATAATCCGTTATTTATTTACGGTGGTGTCGGTTTAGGCAAAACCCATTTGATGCACGCAGTTGGTAATATGATTTTGCAAAATAACCCAAACGCCAATGTTGTGTATTTGCATTCTGAACGTTTTGTTCAAGACATGGTAAAAGCACTGCAACACAATACCATTAATGAATTTAAACGTTACTATCGTTCAGTCGATGCATTATTAATTGATGACATTCAATTTTTTGCAAAAAAAGAACGCTCGCAAGAAGAGTTCTTTCATACCTTTAATGCTTTATTAGAAGGCCAAAAGCAAGTCATCCTCACCTCTGATCGCTACCCAAAAGAAGTCGATGGTTTAGAAGAACGATTAAAGTCACGCTTTGGTTGGGGCTTAACAGTTGCCATTGAAGCACCCGAACTTGAAACCCGAGTTGCAATTTTAATGAGCAAGGCTGAACAAGCCAATATTGAACTACCCAATGAAGTCGCATTTTTAATTGCAAAGTGTATCCGTTCCAACATTCGAGAACTCGAAGGTGCATTACGCCGTGTTAGTGCCAATTCACAGTTTACCGGCCAACCCGTGACACTCGAACTTGCAAAAGATGCACTACGTGATTTATTAGCACTACAAGATAAATTGGTCACCATCGAAAATATTCAAAAAACCGTAGCTGAATATTACAAAATTCGTGTTGCTGATCTACTATCAAAAAGACGCAATCGATCTATTGCACGACCGCGACAAATGGCAATGTCATTATGCAAAGAATTAACAAACCACAGTTTGCCTGAAATTGGTGATGCATTTGGTGGCCGGGATCACACCACCATTTTGCACGGTTGTCGAAAAATAGCCGAGTTACTCGAAACCGATTCTCGAATAAAAGAAGATCAGTCAAATTTAATTCGAACTTTAAGTACTTAAATTGACTATAAAATAAACACTATAACTGAGGATAAAGCTGGGTATAAAATGCCAATAAGTTTGTGGATAAGTTGTGAATTGATCGAGCCAAAGTAATAAAGACTGAGTTATCCACAATCCACACACAGATAATACAGAACCAAAATGGCATCTATCCGGAGCCTTTGAAGTGATTTAAGATGTTGAAAATTATAATGAAATATTACTTATCCACAGATTTAGTGGTGCTTAATAATAATAATAATAAGTAGATATATAAATAATAATATTAATAGATAGCTTGGATAAAACGCTAAATATCAGGAATAAAAAATGAAAGTATCCATTAACAGAGAAATTTTATTAGCACCACTACAGTCTGTTTGCAGTGTCGTTGAACGAAAACAAACATTGCCAATATTATCTAATATTTTAATTCAATTTAGCCCAGACACTTTAATTTTAACTGGGACTGATCTTGAAGTTGAAATGATTACTAAAATTAATTTAGCAAGTGATGATGCGCCAACTGAAAGTGGTCGTATCACTCTACCCGCTAGAAAGTTTTTAGATATTGTAAAAGCACTTCCTGAAAATGCGATTATAAAAATTAATATTGAAAAGGATCGTGCAGAAATTCGTTCTGGTCGGAGTCGATTTGTTTTAGCAACATTAGATGCTGATGAGTTTCCAAGTTTAGAAGCATTAAAAAATCCATTTACATTTTTTGTTGTGCAATCTAATTTAAAACACTTACTCGATAAAACCCAATTTTCAATGGCACAACAAGATGTGCGTTATTATTTAAATGGCTTATTACTCGAATTAAATAATGATAATTTACGTGCAGTGGCTACTGATGGTCATCGTTTGGCACTGTGTGATGTTAATGCCAATATTGCAATACCAGAAGCCTTGCAAGTTATTATTCCACGCAAAGGCGTTACTGAACTGTCTCGTTTATTAAGCAGTAACGATAGCGAAATTGAATTACAAGTTAGCAAAAACCATATTAAAGCGACCATGCCAAATTTTACCTTCACCTCCAAGCTTATCGATGGCAAGTTTCCTGATTATGAAAAGGTCATTCCTAAAAATTTAAACATATCAATTGATTTTGATCGAATCGAATTACACTCGGCATTACAGCGCGCATCAGTATTGTCCAATGAAAAATACCGTGGAATGCGATTGACCCTAGCAGATAATTTATTGAAGGCCACGGTGCATAATCCAGAACAAGATGAAGCAGAAGAGGAAATGGAGATAAGTTATCAGGGAGAAGCTTTGGACATCGGCTTTAATGTTAGTTATTTCCTAGATGCATTAAATGCCATTGAAAATGAGACTGTGAATATGAATCTATTGGATTCGAATAGTAGTTGTTTGCTACAAACTGGTGCAGACTCTGATTGTAAATACGTCATTATGCCAATGCGATTATAAGTCACTGACTACTAGCATAATAAAAGAACCTACTTGAAAAGCAGTCTTAGTAATCACACATTATGAGTTTAAAACAATTACGCGTACATCATGTCCGTAATTTAACTGAGATCGATATAGAGCCCTGCTCTAGTCTAAATATATTTTATGGCGCTAACGCCAGTGGTAAAACAAGTTTACTGGAATCTATTTCCATTCTGGGTACTGCTCGTTCGTTTAGAACAAATCACATAAAACAAATTATTCAATACCAACAAGACGGGCTTACAGTATTTGGTCAACTTGATGACGGCACAACAACGATCCCCATGGGCATTGAAAAGACTCGTTCAGCAACTACTGTTCGAATCAAAGGTGAAACGCTTAAACAAGCGTCCGAGTTAAGTAAATTAATGCCCGTTGTTAGCTTGCATCCAGAATTACATCGTCTCGTATCTGAAGGTCCAAAGTTTCGCCGACAGTTTCTCGACATGGGAGTGTTTCACGTGGAACATCAATTTTTGGTTGTTTGGCAAAATTATCATAAAGTCCTGCGTCAGCGTAATGCTGCACTACGACAACAACAGTCTGATGATTTAATTACGATATGGGATAAAGATTTAATAAAACACGGTAATGCTATTTCTGATATGCGCGTGGATTATTTAAAACGTCTACAACCTTATTTTGAAAGCACGGCGACTACCCTACTCGGTTTTATTCCAGATATTAACTATCATTTAGGATGGCCAAAAGATCGTGATTATCAAACTGCACTGAATGACAGTTTTATCACCGATAAAGAACATCACTATACCCGATGTGGTCCACATCGCGCTGATATACGTTTTAGCCATGAAGGTACACCCGTACAACATTGTTTTTCTCGAGGGCAACAAAAAATGCTGGTTACGATCCTGTTATTATCACAAGCTTTGTTATTACGTGAAAAACAACAACAGTGTATTATCCTAGTTGATGATTTAGCAGCAGAGTTGGATGAACAACATAGACTGCTGTTCATGCAATTATTATCTGATACGAATGCTCAGTGTTTTATTACGTTAACTGATCCGAGTTTATTAAATATTGATCCTGAGTCGGACACAAAATTGTTTCACGTGGAACATGGAATGATAACACCGGATTCAGCGTAGGTTTTAGTGTGTTGAATTGATAATTTGAAGAGCACTGTATTATATTTTTAAGATAGTATTTCTTTTTCGCTCACATGTCATACCAGTAATGACAATAAACGTTTGTCATATTTACCGGTGAGTATCTACAGTTTAAATCTGGGTGGTGTAGTAACTGATATACCGAGCAAATGAAAGCCGGTCGAAAAGATCATCAGGATGACGGATTAAAATGAGTCTTTTTTTTGCCGCAGATAAAACAGGTTAAAGTTAATATAGCGCTTCTTAGCGCTACGTCATACCGGCAATGAGAATAAACGTTTGTCATATTTACAGGTGAGTATCTACAGTTTAAATTTAGGTGATGTAATAACTGATATACCGAGAAATGAAGCCCAGTCGGAAAGAGCATCAGGATGATGGATTAAAATGAGTATTTCTTTTGCCACAGAGAAAACAGGTTAAAGTAATATAGCCTTCTTGGTACAGCGTCATACCGACAAAGATAATAAATGTTTGTCCCGTTTACAGGCTGGTATTCACAGTTTAAATCTAGGTGATGCAGCAACTGATATACCGAGCATATGGAACCTGGCCAAAATAGATCACCGGATGATGGATTGAAGTGAGTATTTCGTTGTCTCTTCGAGAAGATGGATTCAACTAATTATTTTTATTTCGCCACAGAGAAGATAGCTTAAAATGAATATCGTCTTTTCCCCTCTGAGTTTTACCTGCAATGATAATAAACGCTTGTTACGTTCACAGGCCGGTATCCACAGTTTAAAGTTGGGTGGTGTGGTAACTATTCACGAAGCTAACAGGTTAAATAAATATTACTTTATCGCCAATTTTTAATTTAAAAATCACTTAATAATAATGCTGAGTTTTAGTGAATTATTAACAACTTATGATTAATTATAATTATTAAATAAATTCAAAAAAGCCACTAATAGTGATCTTCTCAGAGCAGATAGTGGTACACTGGTACGTTCAATTTTAGAGTACAAGAATTAATAATACCTGTACTTAAATATCCATTTTTCATCTACATAAAGAAGACTCGATATGGCTGACGATAATTACGATTCCTCCAGTATTAAAGTCCTTAAAGGATTAGATGCAGTTCGCAAGCGCCCAGGTATGTACATCGGTGATACTGATGATGGTACCGGTTTGCATCACATGGTGTTTGAGGTAGTTGATAACTCTATCGATGAAGCGCTCGCGGGTCATTGCTCGAGTATCGATATCAAAATTCATTCTGATGGCTGCATTACCGTTCAGGATAATGGTCGAGGAATTCCAACCGAACAGCATGAGGAAGGAAAATCTGCAGCAGAAGTTATCATGACGGTACTACATGCCGGTGGTAAGTTTGATGATAACTCTTACAAAGTTTCAGGTGGATTACACGGTGTGGGTATTTCCGTGGTTAACGCCTTATCTGAACGATTAATTTTAACGATTCGTCGAGGCGGTAAAATTTATCAGCAAGAATATAATAATGGCGATCCAGAATCAGATTTAAAAGCTATTGGTGATACTGAAGATTCTGGTACCAAGGTAAAATTTTTACCAAGTAAAGTAATTTTTAAAGACACAACCTATCATTACGATATTCTGGCTAAACGTTTACGCGAGTTATCATTCTTAAATTCGGGAGTTCGAATTACATTATCCGATGAGCGTGATGATAAGAAAGATGTTTTTGAATACGAAGGTGGTATTCGCGCTTTTGTCGAGCATTTAAATCGCAAGAAAACCCCACTGCATCCTGAAGTGTTTTATATCGATATGGAAAAAGACGGTATGCGGGTTGAAGTGGCCATGCAATGGAACGACTCGTATCAGGAAAATATTTATTGTTTTACCAACAATATTCCTCAACGTGATGGTGGTTCACATCTTGCCGGATTTCGTGGCGCATTAACGCGAACCTTAAATAACTATATTGAAAAATCCGTTGTCGCTAAAAAAGCCAAAGTTAGTCCAACTGGTGATGATGCTCGAGAAGGCTTAACGGCTATTTTGTCAGTTAAAGTGCCAGACCCAAAATTTTCTTCTCAAACAAAAGACAAATTAGTGTCCTTGGAAGTTAAAGGTGCTGTTGAGTCGGTTGTTGGAGAAAAGTTTACAGATTACTTAGCTGAGTCACCACAAGATGCTAAAGCCATTGCGAATAAGATGGTTGAAGCCGCACGTGCTAGAGAAGCTGCGCGTAAGGCGCGTGAAATGACCCGTCGTAAAGGCGCGCTTGATGTTGCTGGTTTGCCTGGCAAATTAGCCGACTGTCAGGAAAAAGATCCCGCCTTGTCTGAATTATTCCTAGTCGAAGGGGACTCCGCTGGCGGTTCAGCCAAGCAAGGTCGTGATAGAAAGTACCAAGCTATTTTGCCGTTAAAAGGTAAAATCTTAAATGTTGAGAAAGCCCGTTTCGATAAAATGTTGTCTTCAGTCGAAGTCGGCACTCTTATTACGGCGTTAGGTTGCGGTATTGGCCGTGAAGAATTTAATCCAGATAAGTTACGCTATCACCGTATTATTATTATGACTGATGCGGATGTTGATGGCTCGCACATTCGTACTTTGCTGCTCACGTTTTTTTATCGTCAAATGCCTGAGATTGTCGAGCGTGGTCATATTTATATCGCACAACCACCGTTGTACAAAGTTAAGAAAGGCAAACAAGAACGCTACGTGAAGGATGATGCTGAATTAAACCAACACTTGTTACAACTAGCCATGGGTGGTGCCGAGTTATACGTAAATGATGCTGCACCTGCTTTGTCAGGCCCTGCCCTTGAAACTCTGGCGAATCAATTTGTTCAAGTCAAAGCGACTATTAAGCGTTTAGCACGTCGCTATAATGAGCGCATTTTAATGAAGTTATTAAACATGCCTAAACTGGATGCTGAAGCAAGTAAAGATCAAATTAATATTTGGTTTTCAGATTTAGTTGAACAGCTTAATGCCACATCCATTAATGGTGAACAGTTTTCATTCCATGATGTAAAAGACGGTGATCAAATTGATTGGAATGTCATTATGGTTATCGCTAGGCATGGAGTGAGTACTAACTTCGATTTTGGCAGTGATTTCTTTAATTCAGGTGAATATACTTCTATTCAAAATCTGTCTTTAGAATTGACGGGGTTGATAGAACCTACTGCCTACGTCAAACGTGGTGATAAAGAGACAGCAATTACCAGCTTTAAAGAAGCAATTGAGTGGTTGATTAAGGATGCAGCTAAAGGCCAGCATATCCAACGCTACAAAGGTCTTGGTGAAATGAATCCGGATCAACTTGCTGAAACCACCATGAGTTATGAAACACGTCATTTGTTACAGGTGAGGATTGAAGATGCTATCGCGGCTGATGAAGTCTTTACAACGTTAATGGGTGATCAAGTTGAGCCTCGCCGCGAGTTTATTGAGACTAATGCATTAAATGTTGCGAACCTTGATGTTTAACTAAACTGTATCGCAAATATAATCAGTAAACTGCGTAATACGGTTTTGATCTCTAATAAAAAAACTAAATGGACAGCCTGCCCGACATTACTTCTATTTGGTTTTTAATTTTTATAGTGACCGCTTTTGTTGCAGGTTATGTTGATGCAATTGCTGGTGGCGGCGGTATGATTCAAATTCCAATATTGTTACTCAGTGGCCTACCACCGGTATTTGCCTTAGCCAGTAATAAAATTATTTCAATGTTTGGTACCCTGGTCGCAATACTGCGTTATCACAAACATAATAAAATTATTTGGCGCGTGGTTTTTATTGCAGTAATACCGTGTTTGATTGCATCGTATTTCGGCGGTCTGGCTGCATTGCGTACCCCAACTTGGATTTTGGAATGGTTAATTATAGGCTGTATTCCAATCGCATTATTTTTTACCTTACGCACTAAAACAGAATCAAA
Organism: uncultured Thioalkalispiraceae bacterium; assembly: GCA_964420605.1. Lineage (GTDB taxonomy): Bacteria > Pseudomonadota > Gammaproteobacteria > UBA6429 > Thiohalophilaceae > CAYQUC01. Next base: position 37,747 of record CAYQUC010000008.1, read on the forward strand.
ATTGCCTGAAATGGAAACTGGTATCGTCCGAACTATTTCATCTACTGCACCACTGGGATTTTATGATGGTATTTTAGGACCCGGTACTGGGAGTTACCTAACAATCATAATGCATCGGTATTTAAATATTGATTATTTACATGCCACTGCAATCACCAAACCCCTTAATTTAAGCACTAATATAGGTGCGGCTATTGCTTTTTTAATAGCCGGTAAAGTTGTTTGGTTAGTTGCAATTCCAATGTTAATTGCAAATGCGCTTGGTGCTTGGATTGGAGCGCACTTTGCCTTAAAAGGTGGACAGAAATTTATTCGGAAAATTTTAATTTTTGTTTTATTTTTTATGTTGATAGCAAACATAATTAAAATGATGAATTTATAATAATGCAGGAAATAGTACTGCAATATTTTAACAAAATAATCAATGCTGATACCAAGGTTATAAATTCAATTATAACGTTTCAAGGTGAATTATTTTTAGAACAAAACAATCAAGTTTTTATTTTCAGCCTACCCGCGTTACATCAAATTTTATCCAATGAGCTGCAATTGAGTTATTTGCAATTTAGACAATTATTATATCAAGGAACGTTTAATCACGATCTAGGACACTATGGCGCAAAGATTGAAATTCACCAAGCTCAACAAAATATTAATAACAGCTTATATAAGTTAGTTTTAATCGATAAATAATTATTAACCCCCGATTTGTCTGAATAACTGTTAGGCTAATAAAATCATGAGTATCATTGAGATAATTACACTATTCAGTATTATGGTTGCACTTGCTGCTTTACCAAGTGCAAGTGTTGCTTTAGTCATTACACGGTCAGCCACATTGGGTATAGCCAATGGAATTGCTGTAACTGCCGGAATCATTTTGGGAGATTTAGTTTTTATTTTACTTGCCATTTTTGGCTTAACAGTTGTAGCCGAAACAATGGGAAACCTGTTTATGGTTGTAAAATATCTTGGAGCCACATATCTGCTTTGGTTGGGATATACATTAATAACATCAAAAAGCATGAGCAAAATAACAATCGATAAAACAATGAAAAAACAAAATCTTGCTACGAGCTTTCTTGCAGGCTTTATTGTTACACTGGGAGACATTAAGGCAATTATTTTTTACGCAAGTTTATTACCGGTATTTATTAACCTTTCTATATTCCAAGTATCAGATGTTCTAGTTATAATATCTGTAATGGTTATCAGCCTTGGTAGTGTAAAACTTGTCTATGCGTTTTTGGCAGCTAAAATAGTTTCCGTTGCGAGTAATAGTAAATTTGGTCAGGTAGCCAGAAAAACAGCAGGTGGTTTCATGCTTGGTGCAGGTGGTTATTTAATTGTCAAAGCCTAACCTATAAAGCTAAGTTGGAGGAGAAGGCTCAATGAGTATCAAACGCATAAACATGGACGTTATATTTAAATACTAGAAAGGAGATAAGAATGAATAAAGTGAACTTGTTTAAATTTATTATTAGTGCAAATTTAATTCTATTTTATAATATTGCATTTTCTGCATTAGAAAATAGTGATAATTTATTTAATAATGAAGTTACTTCTTTATATAGTTTTAGCCCGCATACTCTTTCACAAAAAGAAATAGAAAAAAAATCCAAGCTACTCGATATATTCTGGAAAAAGATCAGTAATGATCCTAATAAATATAAACAATTATTACGGAACGAATTAAAGCTCAATAGTCATTCGCCCTATTTTTTTTATGACGGAAGTAAATTACTACTATCTATTAGCAATGAAAAAGAGGATAAAATCCTTGTACTTAAAGCATTTCAAAAATCTGATTTAAAAGATATTCAAAATACGGATTATTTGCTAACTGTTTCTAAACTTGGCATCGAAGGGTTTAATACCACTGACGTAGCATTCCATATATTATCAACGCCTAATTTCAAAGCCTTCATTGGTCAACATGCATTAATAGTTGGTCAGGATTATTCGTTTATTTCTATGCTTATGCCAATAAACCAAGATTTCTATGTCGATAAGGCACTAAAAAGAATAAAAATTGAACAGGATGTCACTGCTCAACGATCTTTACTTAAACTACTCTGGTATTCGGATACACCTGAAGCGATTAAGTTTCTCGCTACAGTATCTAGTAATACTAAATACAATAAGAAAATAAGAGCATTTGCAGAGAAATTAGCTGATGAGAGTGAGCTTAAAGAAACAGTAGCAAAAGAAAAACTAAATAAACTTCATAAAGCTTTAGGGCTGAATGCTAATTCTACATATAGTCAGCTAAAAGCATTACGCAAAAAACGTTTCAACAGAATAAGCGATGAGTCTCTAACAGAATTAGATCAGTTAACTTTTTTAATGAAAAGACAACGATTATTAGAAAAACTCTAATAGCTTCCAGCGGACAATTTAAAGCGGCATTTGTTTTACTTGTGTAAAAATGCGCTATTTTAAATTTGTGGCTAATAAGCAAAACGTTATATTCTTTACAGATCAATCGACGATTAAGTCAAAGTGTACATAAAATAAATTCATACAAAAAAATCCTATATATTCCCTACTAAAGTGGTTTTTATGTATAGTGTCACTTAAGCTTTTAAAGTTAGATGGTTTATTATGTAAAATATCTATATTAAACAGTGACTTATAATGAATAGACTATAATTTATGAGTAACCGTGGCTAATTTCAACTATATTTAAAGCAACAGAGTTAATATGCTTTTATAATAATAATTAAGATTAAACAGTGTTGATTTAGCTATAAGGGAGTATTTGTGTCAGAGCAATATGAACAAGCCGTATTAGAACGAAATAGTTATGGTAGCTCTAATTCGAGCTGGATTTTTTTAGCAGTCATTTTTGTTTTAGCGCTTATTATAATTTTTTTAAGTTTATCGAAATTGGAAACTAATTCTAATCAGAATGCTTTGATTATTGAATTTCAAAAAACGCTGTTCGAGCAAACAAATGGTTTGAATGATTTAACGGCTTATCTCAGTAATAATGATGAAAAAAATAAACATTATTTTACTAGGATTAAAAAATACTCAAATGAAATTTATCATCGATTTATTATCATCTCAGAGTTTATCGTTGACAATGGTTTGCTTGTTGATCAAAAAAAATTCTCTAGAGCAGAAAAAAACTATCGCAAACCCTTGGATGCAATATTAGAACAACGTGAGAAACTAATACAATTTTATAAGGCTCTGGGTAAAGTACAACAAACTTTGCCAAGGCTTCTGGCTTTAAACTCTGAGGTTACCGAACTTTTAATTCAAGACAATACTTCTGAAAATCATACCTACTTTATTACTAGGCAATTATTTTTAATCGAAAGAGTCAGTAATAGCGTCCAAATTTTAATGGATAATGTTACTGGTTCGGCTAAGGTAATTGCCGCCGCTGATCGTATTGGACGCGATATGGCACTTATTATGCGTGTGTACAAAGGCTTGTTAGATGGTGATTACCGAATGAATGTTGCAAAAATTAAGAATTTGAAAGTGCGCGCTCAATTACAAAAAATAGCTAAAACTAACGTCCCATTATCCAAGGAAATTGGTATTGTGTTACAGCTCGGTATCGAAGTTTTTCAATTTTCTGATCGGCGCTTTGAGCTTGAACAGCAATCGAAAAAATTACAAAAAAATTATCAAACGTTATTTTTTGATCCAAATGATACGCAAGAAGGTTAGGTATTTTATAATCTTGTATTAGCTTTGTTTGATAAGCTAAGTTAATTGTTTACGCATTAAGTAATTATCTAATGTTTGTCCGCGAACCGATAGTGTTTGTTGCTGAACTACCGAAAATCCGTGAGCAAGATAAAAGGCTTTAGCGGTGATACTGACTTCTGAATGTAATGTGGTTATCGCCATTTCATTGGCTTCTGACTGAATTCTATTCATCAGTAATGTCCCTATACCCTGTCTTAACCATTGATGATGACAAAAAAAATGATCGATTAGGCCATTTTTTTGTAAGTCAGCATAAGCAATAATTTTTTCGTGATTGACTACAACAAATGGATTTATATCACGAATTTTTTTTAGCCATATTTCAGAATTAAAATTCTCAGGAGCCCATGCATTTATTTGTTGTTGGTTATAATCAAGCGCATTTATTTGATGAATGGTGTGGTAAAAAATGGTCCAGAGTGCGTGTTCTTCACCAGGTTTGTATTTTCTTATTTGCACCATTGCTGTATCCATAATCGTAATAAATAAGCTGAGTTGTAAAATACTAATTTGTTTAGTTTAAAAACGAATATGTTCAAAATTAACACTACTAATAATAGTAGTAAAGTATTTTACTTGAGCTTAGATAAATTTAAACTAAACTTTTTCTTTGGATAATTGGTATACGCGATACGCGAATATAGTAAAAATTATTGTTACTATGTCAAAAACAACACTGATAAAAATGCTCAGCAGACTCATTTCATTATCGTCGATTTCAAGAAATTCATTTATCATTAAAAATGGAGCGTAGGTAAAAATACCAAGCATTAAAAAGCCCGTTAGGAGAATGAGAAAATAGTCTTTGGTTGCATTAACACTGGATTTTATTGCATCCATTGGTGATTGCTTTTCGAGTATTAAATAAAATTCAGCAAATGAAAATCGAATAAAGAGTATGACACCCGGAATAATAAAAACCAGCAATCCTGTTAACACGAATAAATTCAATATCAAGCTCATTAATAGATAGGTTGGCCAATACTTGATGCTAATTAACCACGCCTCTAGTGTTGTTATGGTTTGAGCGGAAATAACGGCGGCAAGATAAAATACGATTGCAACACTGTAAAAAGGCTGGACGAGTAAATGAATGAATAATAATGGTATGGTGTCGTTAAGTAGAAGTTTGTCATCAACATAATTGGCAACATAGAAGGCATCAAATACTTCTAAAGCAAGAACAAAGGGTAAAACTATACTGATTAAAGGCAGTAAGTGATTCTTGAACAGGAATAAACTGTCCCAGATTGATTTCATGAGTATATTATACATGCTGTTGATTTTATTTAAGTTTTAGATAGTTAGTAAGTGTTTACTATTAAGTTGGTATTTAATTCATGTATATTATAAAATTGATTCTTTAAAATTAGTTTAGCAATGTACTGCGTTAATAATACCAGTTTAATCTGATTTTTGCTGATTGGAACAGTCAAAAAATGCGAGCTTGTCTGAATGACGGTTTATATTATTTTCATAAAGCTACAGTATTTTAGCTTTGGCAGATTCGATCCAATGCTCAGTACGGGTTGCAATTTGTTCGGTTGTTAAGGATTCAGTTATTATTTTTTCTCCTATAATGACCTTGATGGTCCCGGGTTTTTTTATAAAACCTTTTTTTGGCCAGTACTTACCGGCATTATGTGCCATCGGTATAACATTAAAACCACTGGAACTCGCTAGAATCGCCCCACCTTTTTTATAACGACCCTTTTTGCCGTAGCTTGTTCGAGTACCCTCTGGAAAAATGACAACCCAAATCCCCGATTTAAGACGAGCGCTTCCCTGCTCCACGACTTGTTGTACCGCATTACGGCCAGACTTTCGATTGATTGCAATGGGTTTTAATAAGGCCAATGCCCATCCAAAAAATGGCACCCATAATAATTCACGTTTTACAACAAAACACAGATGAGGAAAAATAGCCTGGACAATTAAAGTCTCCCAGGTCGATTGATGGTTCGACATGATAACGCAAGGTTCAATTCCAATATTTTCACGCCCGCTAACCTCATAATGAATGCCACAAATGTATTTTAAAGCCAGTAAATTTAATAAGGCATAAAAACGTATGGCGTAATAACGTTTTTTAATGGGTAGTGGCGCGACGATTACCCCAACTACGGCAACCATCACAGTTAGAAAAAGCATGATAATACTAAATAGAAGAGAGCGAAGAAATAACATAGGTCTTTATGTAGTTTAATAAGTATTTAATAAATGGTTAACGACATCATTTAAATCAAGATATATTGGTATATTGTCTAATTCATTTTGAGTCGCGTTTTGAATTGTGAGCTCACCCTTTCCTGTTTTTACAAGGTAAGGTGATGCACCAGCAGTACGTGCTGCGTTAATGTCGGTTAGTGAGTCACCTATAAATGGAATATTTGTTAACGTTATATCATAACGACTGGCTATATCATCTAACATTCCAGTTTTAGGTTTGCGGCAGTCGCAATTATCATCAGGCCCATGAGGACAAAAAAATATTGCTTCAATTTTACCGCCGTGCACGCTAAGTAAACGGTGCATTTTTGAGTGTATGGCATTTAATGTATCTAAATCATAATAACCACGTGCGATACCCGATTGATTGGTTGCGATTACGATCTTAAAATCGGCATGGTATAAACGTGTGATGGCATCAAAACTACCTGCTATTGGGATAAATTCATCGGGGGATTTTATGTAGTCATCCGAATCTTCGTTTATAACACCGTCACGATCTAAGATAATTAGTTTCATAATAATTTTAGATTTAAGTTACATTATTTAGTCTACATCACGAAATTCAGAAACGCGAATTCGACCATTCACCATACGCGACTCACGGGACATAATTTTTTCCATTTTTGCCCAGAAAGCGCTATTCAGATCAAAGTCAGCAGCAATGGCTGTGCCAAGTAATAAAATAAATAAATCAGCACACTCTTCAGCAATGTCACTTTTGCTTTTACCTTTTGTAACGGCTGATGATATTTCACCGAGTTCTTCGGCCATTAGTGCAATGCGATACGTTAACTCTTCACCACCGGTGTTTTTAAAATCGTGCTTGTCATGAAACTGTTGTACGGTTTTCATCATGTCAGCAAATGAATCGGATTTAATCACGGTTATTAACTCGTTTGGAGCTTGGATATGTCGGCAACGTTTAAAAATAATTGTTGTATTAAATTTAATATAGCCAGACGATTATTTCGAATTTCTAAGTTTTCATCTAACACCATCACATTATCAAAGAAGCCATCAACGGGTTCTTTAAGTACCGAAAGTTCTTGTAGAATTGCAGTGTAATCTAATTTTTCCATTAAAGGCTCGATGCCTTTTTGAACGGTTTCTAAGTGATTGTATAACTCGGCCTCAGCTTCATCAGTGAATTTATCCGGATTTATTGCGCTTGGTAGTTCGCCTTCAACTTTTTTAAGAATGTTTGCAATACGTTTATTTGCTGCTGATAAACTGCTTGCTTCGGGTCGTTTCTTAAAATAATCGACGGCTTTAATTCTGGCGTGTATGTCAGATGGGGTTAAATTAAATTGTGATACAACCGCATCAAATACTGTAAATTCAATATTGAGATCACTGTAGTATGCGCGTAATCGATCGATCATAAATTGATGAAGATCGTTAATGTTGTTATTGGCCTTTAATTTTTTATCAAATGTATTGGCACTGGCTACTAATAATTTATTGATATCAAGTGGCAAATCACATTCTATCAGAATGCGTAAGGTGCCAATGGTAGCACGACGTAATGCAAACGGATCTTTATCACCTGTTGGTTTTTGGCCAATGGCAAAAATACCAACTAAGGTATCTATTTTGTCGGCAATAGCCAGAATCTGAGAGTTAATTGCTTTGGGGACATCATCACCTGCAAATCTCGGTTTATAATAATCATCAAGTGCAATACAAACGGCATCATTAAAGTTTTCTAATTTGGCGTAGTAACGCCCCATTACGCCTTGTAAGTCAGTGAATTCCATTACCATTTCAGTTAGTAAATCGCACTTACATAATTCGGCAGCGGTTTGTGCATCATTTTTATTATTGCTGATGCCTGCGGCTGTTAATTGATCGGATATATCACCGGCTAATGATTTAACGCGTTGTACTTTATCGTATATACTGCCAAGCTGCTTTTGAAAAACAACTGATTTGAGTTTTTCAAGTCGTGCTGATAAGTTTGTTTTTTTATCCAATTGCCAAAAAAACTCTGCATCGGCCAAACGTGGACGAATAACGCGTTCATTACCTTGTTGTACTTTGAGGACATCTTTGCTGGCGATGTTGGCAATGGTGATAAAATATTGTGTAAGTTTGTTATCTGAATCAACGGTATGAAAATATTTTTGATTTGATTTCATGGTTGAAATCAATGCTTCTGATGGGATATCCAAAAACTGTGGCTCAAATTCACCCATAACAGCAACGGGCCACTCAACCATTGCGGTAACTTCATTTAATAAATCATCATCAACTACGGCAGTAATATTGATATTAGCGACAATATCGGTAAGTTGTTGTTGAATGTTTTTTTTGCGTTCATCAAAGCTGGCAACGACACGGCCTTTTTTAAGCAATATGTGTTCATAATCGTCAGGCTTGGAGATGTTTAAATTTTTGGGCGCATGAAAGCGGTGGCCGAAAGTTTGCTTACCACTTTTAATACCGAATAATTCTGTTTCAATTATTTCTTTTCCGAATAAAATAGTAAGACGGTGTACTGGGCGAACAAATTGAGCATCGCCGCTGCCCCAGCGCATACGTTTTGGTGTTGGCAATTTGTCTAAACTTTGTCGTAAGATATCAGGAATTAAACTGCTGGTTGTTTGTCCTTTGGTTTGTGTTCGTGCAACTAACCAGGTGCCTTTTTTGGTATCGAGTGTTTCTAATTCGTCGACAGATAAGCCAACTGATTTTGCAAACCCAGTAGCTGCCTTAGTTGGCACGCCCTCTTCATCAAAAGCAGCAGTGACAGCAGGACCGCGTTTTTCAATTTCTGTGTCGGGTTGTATTTCGTCTAACGCATAAATAACGACAGCAAGTCTTCTCGGTGTCGCAAAAGATTTTATTGTGCCAAAATTTAAATTTAAATTTTTTAAACCCGAGGTAATGCCATCAGTGAACGCATTTGATAGGGACAATAATGCCTTCGGTGGTAATTCTTCTGTTCCAACTTCTATTAGTAAGTCGCGTTGTTTAATCGTTGCCATTATGCATTGGCCTCGCGTTTTAATTTATTGCTGTCTTGATTTTTGAGTAACGGAAACCCCTGTTTTTCACGGCTGGCATAATAAAGCTCGGCAACTGCGCGTGATAAATTACGGATGCGTAAAATATACCGTTGACGTTCAGTAACTGAAATTGCATGACGTGCATCGAGCAAATTAAAAGTATGTGATGCTTTTAAAACTTGTTCGTAAGCAGGCAGCGGTAAACTGTGTTCAATTAATTTTTCGCTACTTGATTCGCAAGCATCAAACAGTTTAAACAAGGATTCAACGTCGGCATGTTCAAAATTATAGGTTGACTGCTCTACTTCGTTTTGATGAAAAATATCCCCATAGCTAACTGGGCCGTCGGGACCATTGGACCAAACAATATCATAAATACTGTCAACGCCTTGGATGTACATTGCGAGTCGTTCCAGACCATAGGTTATTTCACCTGCAACCGGACGGCATTCCAAGCCACCCACTTGTTGAAAATAAGTAAACTGCGTTACTTCCATGCCATTTAACCAAACTTCCCAACCAAGTCCCCAGGCACCTAAGGTGGGAGATTCCCAGTTATCTTCGACAAAGCGAATATCGTGTACTAAAGGATCGAAGCCCAACATACTCAGAGATTCTAAATACAATTCTTGTATATTATCTGGTGAGGGTTTAAGTAATACTTGGAACTGATAATAGTGCTGTAACCGATTTGGGTTCTTGCCATAACGTCCGTCTGTTGGTCGGCGTGATGGTTGAACATAGGCAGTACGCCAAGGCTCGGGCCCAATCGCACGAATAAAAGTTGCAGGATGAAAGGTACCAGCACCAACTTCCATATCATATGGTTGCATAATTGTGCAGCCATTTCGTGCCCAGAAATTTTGCAGCGCGAAAATCAGACCTTGAAATGTTGATGGGTCAAACATCTGGTTTTTATTGAATTTGTCTCTTTTTCCAACCAAGTTAGTACCTGCTAATATTCAGTGCTATTCAGATAATCCTAAAGGCGGCATTATAACCATGCTAGCTTGAGGTAAACAGGGCTTTAATGATAATTGTTTACTGGATCACGTGAATAATTAAGTGAAATGCTAATCATTTCGTTAGCCTACTCTAATCTATTGATTTTATTGACAATAACAATAAATTAATATAATACCTTAACTATTTACTAGGTTAATAGAGCTGCATTGTAGTATATTGGTTCAAGTTTAGCGTCTGATGTGACGTTATACTAGATAGAGGTGAAACGATGACATCTATTATAGTTGATAGTACAACGGCTCAGTGGCACAAGTTGGTTTTAGAGGCGCAACAAATTACTCAAAGTCCATTAAATGAAGATTTAGAAAGTTATCTGGTCTTTATGTTGATGCGAAATATCACTAATTCTGCCATTAATTCTCGCGTTATGGCGCTTGAATATATTGACAGTATTAACCGCTCTGGCTCCGAACGAGAAATGCGATTACGTGATGTTGGTGATCAATGTTTGTTATTTTCTGGTTTATACCCACAACGAGCCCAACGTCGACAAATGAAGGTTAAATACTATGTTGATTTAGGTCGTACTGCCTATTTACATTTAGCCGACGATCTTAGCGCTGGCGTGGCAAAACTTTATCAGCAATTATCAGACTCTTTTGTTTATGTCATGGATACCTTGTTGGCGATTAGAAGCATGAGTCAACAATCGCAAAATGGGGATGTCTTAATGGCGTTTGAACTATGGCAAGACATTAATAGCCAACACAGTTTTCGTGTCCTTCAACAGACATTATCAAAAAACAGTGTTTTCGCTAAATCAAATTCACAATTACACTAACATATAAAGCGTGCCAAAATTTTTAATTCTCTCAGTCGACGATGATTCATTCACTCAAGGCTTGATTAAAGAAATATTATCAAATGAGTATGAAATTTCTTTAGTTCCGTCAGGTGAAGCGTGTTTATTGTATCTTGAAGATCATACCCCCGATTTAATTTTACTCGATGTTTCTATGCCTCCGGGGATTAATGGTTTTGAAACGTGTCGAGGCCTAAAGAAAAATGAAAAATTATTGAATGTACCGGTGATATTTGTTTCTGGTCAATCCTCAGAAGCTGAACGTTTAGAAGGTTATGAGTCAGGCGGTGTTGATTATATTTTAAAGCCGTTTGAGATTGAATATCTACGCGATACAATAAATTTGAACTTGGAGCTAGCTAGACAAAATAGTAAAAAAAATAAGCTTGAACAAAGCTTATCAGATTCAAATCAATCTGCTATACATGCGTTAAATTACAGTAATGATTTAATTTTAGTTATTCAATTTTATGAACACTGCCATAAATTTGATACTCAAGAAATTATTGCAAGGCAATTATTATCAATTACAACATCGCTAGGATTACGCACAGTAATTCAAATTAGAATGAATGGCACTAGTAAGGAATTTAGTGACTATGGTGTAGTGACTCCGCTGGAGCGAGAAGTAATTTATGAAAACCATGAGCTTGGAATGTTTTATAAACTGCACAGTTATTTAATGGTTAATCATTCTAATATATCCATATTAATTAAAAATATGCCCGTAGAAACGGATGCGGAACATGAGTTAACGTACAGTAAGTTACAAGAAACATTACGGGCGTTAAATTATGCTGCCAATAGATGCGTTACAAAATTGATTAAAAAAAGTAATTTACATGCAAATTTTGGCTCAATTAAAAATAACGATTTAATCGATATTATGATTCTCAAATTACAAAACATTTTTGATGATTATAAAGAAAATACAATTAAGAGCTTAAAAGAAATAATTGACTCACTGGATTTATTAAAGCAAGAATCATACTCCGAGACTGTTAAAGCACAAATAGGCGCTATTATCAAAACGGCATTAAGTGAGACCTCAGAATTACAAAATCAACAGCTTGAATTTCAAATAATAAAAGAAGAAATTGAAGATTTATTAGAAATAATCGCATAGTCAAAATCTCAGCTTTTCAAATGTAACGCAAATAGTTTGTCATTTAAACCAGTAATGTAGATTAAACGTTATAATGGTAGACAGATATCGGTATTTGTATTAATTTTCAAAATCAAATCAGTTATTAAAAACAGGATTGTTTAATGAGATTAATAGAAGTTGTCGTTGATGGTGGTCACCTCGATACAATCAAAGGCATTGCTGAGCAGCATGGTATTATTGACTATTGGTCAATTCAAGGTTATGAAGAAGAGCGTTGTATTGTACGAATGTTGGTTGGGCCTGAAAAGCAACAAATAGTTTTAGACGCGGTACAAAATGCGGTTATCACGTCTGATAATGCCAGAGTTGTTATTTTACCGGTTGAAGCGACATTGCCGCGACCGGAGCAAGATGCAACGAGTGAACAAGCCTCTAAAATCGCGCGCACCCGTGAAGAGCTGTACCAAAACATTCAAAATGGCGCACAATTAAATAGTAATTACTTACTAATGGTGGTGTTCTCGACTATCGTTGCAGCCATTGGCTTGTTAGAAAATAACGTTGCGGTAATCATTGGTGCCATGGTGATTGCTCCCCTGCTCGGGCCAAACATTGCTTTGTCGTTTGCTACCTCGATTGGCGATTCACAATTAATTTGGAAATCCTTTAAAACTAATGTCATTGGTATTTTTATTGCCTTATTAATCTCTTTGATAATTGGTTATTTATGGCATATTGAAAATCTTAATAGCGAAATTTTAGCGCGTACTGTGGTAGGTTTGGATATCGTACTGCTAGCATTGGCATCAGGTGCTGCTGCTGTTTTGTCCTTAACTTCGGGTGCAGCGAGTGCTTTGGTTGGCGTGATGGTTTCTGTGGCACTATTGCCGCCAACCGTGACTTTGGGTTTAATGCTAGGAACTGGATTATGGGATTTAGCCATGGGTGCTGGGTTATTATTATCGGTCAATATTGTGTGTGTGAATCTTTCGTCGAAAATGGTATTTTTATTTAAAGGTGTTAAACCACGTCGGTGGTTAGAAAAACAAAAAGCCAAACAGTCTATGACAGTGTATATAACAGTATGGTTAATTGCGTTAATTTTGTTGGTAGTTTTAATGAAGCTCTATGAACGTATCGCTATTTAATCTGAATGGGCTATTTGCCAAACACAGTAATATTCAAGTCGCTAATAATACCGATAATAATTTTTTTCTGATTGAATTATCCATATTAATAATGTTCGGTAAGTACAGCATTTTATTAAGTAATGACTGAGCAAAGTGATTATTGTTAATAGCAATTTGAGAGTGTTTCCCCAAGGTTGAATCAAACCCGTGTTGTAATAATGTTTTTTGTAAGTGTTCGGGATTTTCGGTCAATATTGGTATCAACCAAAAAGAATTAAACTGTGCTGAATAGCCGGGTATTTCATAATGGTGATTTAATTTTTGTATAAATTGTCGAGAGTGTATTTCGCGATTTTTAAATGAATCATGATTATTGGTTTGTAAACGTAGATTAAGCAGATACAGTAAATGCAGCGGCGCTTTAAAACGTATTTGAGAAATTAAATTTGTGGCGTTAAAGCTCTTTGCTATTTTACTCATAGTTGTGTTGATATCATAGCGCAATAACATTAGCATCTTAATAAAAACAGTATAGAGTGTAGCAGACGATAATAATTTTAATACAGAATACTTTATAAGCCGTTTAAAAAACCAAAATTCAGATTTAATTGGATAGTTATTTTCAATTAAATTAATTTTATCAAGCTGTTGTTGAGTTCTGGTTACTACAATTGCTGCACCAAGGGCAGTTGATGATTTGATTACGCCAAAGCTAAATAAGCTAAAGTCAGCATATTGACTTCCATAATAGTTCGCACCACAAAAAGCCTGAGCACAATCTTCAATCAAAATAATATTATACTGTTTGCAGAGTTGATGTATTTTTTTAAGATTGTTAATCACTCCGTATAACTGAGCAATAATTATTACCTTGGTATTTTTTGTGATCAAGTTCATCAAATTTTCGGGTGTTATAGTGAAATCTGCCGCGTTGAATGTGACCGCTATAACACTAAGGTTATGATCTGTCACTATAGCAGCCATATCCGGAATATTGATGGCACTCATTAACACTTCGGAACCAGCAGTTAAATGGAGTGACGTTAAAATAGCATCCAATGCAGTTCGAACGGTAAAACTAATTTTTACATAAGGTTTTTTCCAATGAGTAATAATTTGTTTTTCTAATGCTGCCTTTTTTATTGGAAAGCAATACGATAAAACGCAACGATAAATGTATGATTGTGAAATATCAATATCGTGTCTTGGATATATTGTTGAAATTTTTTTTGGTAATCCTGTCATATTAATAAATTGAGTTTTGTATTTAATATTTTATGTGGTTTAAACTTTGATAAATTTCAACATTATACTGTAAATCAAGTTATTTAATTTTCAATAGTGTGAAGCTAATGGGATAGTTTGATAAATTCCACAGTTATAATCGCGCTTCACCGTTATTTGGACATTATATTCAATGATAGAGAAAGTCGCACAAAAGGCATTTTCAGCCGTGATGATTGCATTTGTCGAAAATGAGATTGCATTTGGCAATGAATATCGAGCAGTCGAAATGGAATTGTTGGGTAGAGCTTCCATCGGGATTGAATTTAAATTACCTTTAAAAACCAATCTGGATGAAGTTCTACAAACATTTGGTGTGAGTCCACCTAACCATGAGTCGGATCGTGGATTTCATGTTGTTAGTTTAAAATCAAACTATACAAATGCACGCTCGGTGTATTTTCCACTAGATGAAAATAACATCGCGCAGCAGTCCATAATTAAATTTAATGCTGTAAACTATGCCTTGGCGCGTTTAAAAAACAAGGAATGGTATAGCCTGGTAGCAAGCTGTAATCACAATACAGTCTTGATTACACAGACAGAAATGACGGACATTATTGCAACGGTTTTAGTCATTTCCAATGCATTACGTGTTGGTTTTAACTGGAGTAGTGATTCTCAGCTTTGTTATCCGTTTAATAATGACATGGTTGTTGAAATTAACTTTGATGGCAATGCACTGCGTTTTTATCAAGACAATCAACATTATGCTAATCAAAGTGAGCTAGCCACTAAAGTGTAATTTAGTGGCTCTTTTATCTTTGTCATAATTTGTCATATTTGACCATAAATAATCACTTTAGCACTATAGTAGTGTCATATTTGTTAGGTACTTTGTGTTTAATCGTTAACAAACAAAGGTCAGACAAAATGAGACTACAAGCTAATCAAGTTAAAAATTTAAATCCTAATTTAATCGATACTCAAAAACAACGTGTTGCAAAATTGTATGGCATTTATTTAGAGGCCATGAAGGCGGCATTTGATGAAGGCAATCGCTACGTAGCGCAAACGATGAATAACGGTGATCACGACTTACAATCAGCGTTACGGGTTAGGAGTTATCATATTGACAAGGCAGCTAAAAAATATCAAGAATATAATATTGAATCACTTGCACAGTTCTTTAATGTTAGTTCGAGTGAAATTAGAAATGCGACGAATATGCTTAATACGTTATGATCTTTGTCGACAAAAAAAATTATTTTAGGTTAAGTTTTTTATATTATGTCTAAAAAAATACTTGTTTACTAATTAAATAACTATTTATTTAAACGATAATCAAATATTCGAAATAAGTCATTTTAGGAATATGTCTCACTTAATAAATGCATAGTTTGTTATACTCATTATGCATTTTTATTGATAGTGAAGTTATTTCGTTAAAGTGAGAAATTAAATTAATGAAAGATAAATTCTAGTTTATAAAAAGAAAAATTAGCCTTAACTAGTATGTTTGTGACGCAAATTGACTCTTAGATTCTATTCATAAATATCTTCAGTGTTTTATTATTCCATTAATGGACAACTTAGTTCTAACGATTAAATGATCCGATTATTTTTTAAAAGTATTTTTTATACCACGCTATGTTTAATATCAGTAGAAACACATGCATCAAATTTGGGTGTATATTTTTCAGGCGGTTTTTGGTCAACTCAATACACTGGTTTTGTAACAGACAATAAAACGCTATCAAATAGCATCAATCTACAAGACGATTTACGTTTGGATGATACACTGCAGAATTTTTTTTATATCTATATCGAACAAGAGATTCCATATACACCAAATTATCGCCTCGGACGAACCAGCATTAGGACTAGTGGCAACAGCATTATAAATAAATCATTATCATTTCAGGGAAATAATTATCTGATTAATGAGCAAGTTACATCAAAATTAAATCTTGAGCATATTGAAGCGGTATTATATTGGAAATTGTTTGAAACCAATTATCGTGTTGATTTGGGCTTTGCGGTTAAGGATTTTAGTGGTGAAGTCAGCGTATTGGGCGCCATATCCGGTAAGTCGAGTGTGTCACTGAGTGAAACCATCCCGCTACTGTACGCCGGATTTAAAACGCAATTACCATTAACCGCACTAACAGTCGGAATGAATGGTAGTTTTTTAATCATTAAAGAAGCGGCACTGTCTGATGTTATTGCTTTTGTTCGCTATGAGACGGACTCTTATGTTGGCATCGAATTTGGCTACCGAAGTTTTCAATTGAGGTTAAATAGTACTGCGTTAAAAACCAATGTCAAAATTACTGGCATGTACTTAACTGGTTTTATTTACTTTTAATTGTCAACTAGCAAAATGTGTGATGATTTAATTAGCATGTCGGCAGTTTTATTCGAGTTTACTAATTTGCCTTGTATGATGATGGCTGACTTTTTATATATCGATGCAAATTGTTTGTTGTTGGTATAATACTTAATTACAAAATTATCATTATTATTCGATTTACCGGTATTGGTGAATTCTGCAATATAGCGCATATTTGGCATTTTACCGCTTTTGTTTTGTTCAAAATGCGATAACGTTACATTAAGACTATAAGTGTGCGGCATCATTTGTTGCGTTATCCAGGCTTTGCTGTGATTTTTGGGTAGATGTTTTATCACTAAATAGTGAAATAAAAAATTATTATAGATTTCATTCTTAACTTGCTGATAACGTTGTTGGTTGTTAACGATGTTATAAATACTTTCGGCAAGTTTTGTTGGTAATTTTTCGACATCAAAGAACGATAACCGATCTTCATTAATCCACTGCCCTTTCTTAATGCTGTATTGCTGTATATTTTTTAACTGCACTTTAATCGTGTTATATTTAAATTCAATATAAACGGTATAGCGTAGTTTCGCACCAAAATTGGATTGATGAATATAATCCGAGGTATAGACGTTATTGATGATATCAATTTTTTTAGGATAAATAGCATTGTCTTGAAATACTTTAAGAACCGCAGGATGGACACTGTTAGAGCCAGTATAAAATTTAGTATAAAAAAGTGTAGTGCCGCTATACAAGTGGTTGTTGTACGGTTTTGTGCTACATGAAAATAGCGAACTTATTATAATAACGCTTAAAACACTGCTTTTAATGCCCATAACGCAATTCTAACATAGTGAGTATTGTGTAAACCTTAAGTTGATAACAGATCTGAAATTTAATGTTGCCAGCATTGTTAGTATTTTCAGTTAAATATTTGTTAATAATAATGTCATTATTTATATCTGATTTGCACCTGCATATCTATGGTGTTTAAAATAAATTGAATTAAATAGGCATTGAACATATTATCCAATGCCTAAGTAATTTATAAACTTTTTAAATACTCCACTAAAGCAGCTTGTTCTTCCATTGAAAGATTCGGTACTTCAGGGATGTCTGTTGAAGTATACCGTTTAACAACATCGGCTAAACTTGCTGCACTACCGTCGTGGAAGTACGGTGCAGTTAGCATTAAACCTCGAAGCCCCGGTGTTTTAATACCAATGGATAGTAAACCTTGAGGTGGTTTTTCGACGATATGGGTAAAGTATTTACCCTCTGCGCCAGTTCCCTCACCCGAGCTATGGCACGTGGCACAGTTGGCTTTGCTGTAAAATAAACGCCAGCCTTTTTCTGCCATGGCTTCGTTGAACTCTCCGGGTGCAGGACTAACGATGCTTTGTAAAAATGCTTCAACATCGAGTAAGTCTTGTTTTAACAAGTCATTACCCGGCTCATTAATGTCAGCAACTTTTAACCTGTCACGATATTCTTGCGGTAATGGATTGCCAATTTCAATGTCTTTAATAGTAGCGTTAGCGGTACCCCAGGCACCGTTTCTATCGAGTACTAAATCAATGCCACACTCTGGCGCACTTGCAAGTGAATGGTTATCTGGGCGGGTTTGTAATACCCCAATCCAGGTTGCGGCATAGCCTTGTTCTGCTAAGTCAATGTAGTTCCAGTTTTGAGGAATGCTGCTGGGATTAAAAACATTATCGTTTAATGGATTGTTTGGGAAAAAACGTGGATCAACTCTGCCTGGCCCCCAACCTCGGTACTCGGCAAGGTTGACATTTTCTGAGCCGGTTTGTACTCGTGGTGTCATTGATAACAACATGCCTGCATTCATCTTAGTATTGGGCGGGCCGAAAACGGGCATACCAATGGGTAATGCTACTGGCGCTGCATTTGCTTCGAGTTGGAATAATGTTGGTTTGACGGTCACATGACAAATCGCGCAGGTCAACCCTACCGAAGTCATCATGTTTGGTTTATCCGGATTATTATAAACACCTTTAACACCGATAACCGCATTGGCTTTTAATAATGCTTGAGCAACAACAGGATTTTTAAGTGCCGCTTGTTTTGCAGCAAAGTCATTCCCCATTAAAACATCGACGATAAATTGTGGCACTTTCATAATATCAATTTGTGCACCAACACCAACGGCATCGTTTGGTGTGACAGCATTAAGAACTTTATGTAATTCAAAAAAATCACCCCATAATGCTTCATCACCCCATGTTTCATTCATATAAAGTTCTTGACCACGAGCAACTTCGGGCCCCGTTCGAGCTTGCAAAGTACGGAACACGGCACGTAGTTTTAACTTAAGACTTTTTGTTTTGGTGAGTACTGTTGAGTCAGAGGCACGGTAAAAATTGGCCATCATGCGCTTCCAATTATCGTTACGGTATATCGCAACTTCACCTAACTGAGGATGTACCGGTACTTTATCGGTTGCCAGTGCAACTTCCATTGGCTTTATTAATTGCAATGGTAGTTCATTATGATCATCACTATCGGCTTTTTCGAGTTTAATTTTAAACACAGCACCGGCAGTCATTAAATTACCATCAAGGTTTTTAGATTTATTTTTACGCTTGACAATTAATTTTGCATCGGAATTTAATGCACCTGCAGGAATGCTTATTGTTATGCTTGGCTTTACAGCGTCATCATAAAACACACCACCAACAGCAGCGTATACGATGGTGTCAATGGCTAACGATTTTTCTTTATTTTTTTTATGGCTGTCTGCAATAGCAGTTGCATTGAATGTAGCCAGAGTAAATATTAACGCAGTGTTACACAGCGCGAGCTGAACTAAACCGCAACGTTTTAATTTCATAGTAATACCTCACTAAGCAATAGGGTTTGTTTATTTAAAGGAATGTTACTGTATCGGATCACATGTTGTGGTGTTTGTGACTTAGTCACTAACCACACTGAATCTTTTCTATTTGGGTATAAGCTACGTAACTATCGTCACAGTCTTATAATGATGGACGGCGTATTATAAACAATAATTGGTATTAACAGTTAACTTACAGGAGTCAATTTATGAAGGCCCAAGTTGATCGATCTAAAAAAGATGAGCAACAAGCGCAGCTATGGCATACCGCATATCCTGATCTTGCAAATTCTACTGAACCAACGATACGTCATATTATTGAACAGGCCCTGCAGGTAGTCGTGTCAGCAGGTTCATTAATTATTTCTCCGGGAACACAATGTAAGCAATACTTATTTGTTGTGCAAGGTAAAGCACGGGTTCATGTTTTGACAGAACATGGTCGCGAAGTATTATTGTATTATGTTGGGCCAAGTGATACTTGCGTATTGACTACCTCGTGTTTGCTTAGTCACGAATTATTTCCGGCAGGTATTATTGCTGAAACCGAGGTTACCGCATTTGCCGTTAGTGCTAGCCTATTTGAGCAGGCACTTGATCAATCATCACAATTTAGACGGTTTGTTTTTAAAAAATTTGGTGAGCGTTTAGTTGATGTAGTCGCACGAATGGAACAATTATGTGCGCCATCGATAGAACGTTATTTGGCAAAAACATTATTGGATCTCGCCGGTGACAGTGAACAAATTTTAACAACACATCAAGATTTGGCTTTACGCCTCGGAACTGCACGCGAAGTCGTGTCTCGGCATCTTAAACATTTTGAAGTTAACGGTTGGGTGTTGTTGGCACGCGGCAGCATTAGTATTGCAAAGCCGGACGATTTAAGGTTGCTAATATAGGCTTAAGCCAGAGCTAATTGATTTTTCAAATTTTGTTTGAATATTAAATGGGTAATAAGCCCGTATACGCAATACCTTCGCGTGGTATTGACATCCAGTCAGCGACTGTTTTGCGCCACGTTAGATAGTGTGGTGTTTCTTTATGTTTTGCTGCGTGTTCGCTACTTTGGTAGGCTTCATACAATACAAATTTACACGGGTCGTCTTGCAATTGCAGAATATCAAAACGAAAGTTACCCTCTTCTTTAATTGAGGATTCATGATTAAGGCGGCTGGCTTCGATAAAGTTCGATACGAATTCTGGTTTTACAACGACATGTACGATTGTAACTTGCATGGCTATCATCCTTAATTGTGTTGATAAATTAGTAATTCATTTTATTTAAAAATGTAACGACGTATTTATTGAGTTAAACTGGTATCGTGGCTAGACGTTGTTGTAGTTGATAAACAATCATTTATCTCTAAATCAGCTCTTTTATTGTTTTTTAATTGTTGTTTATTACTTTGGAGTAATGGAATGACTTTATCAATGTGGACTGCCTTGGAGTACAAATACCCTTGACCGTAATTGCAATTCATTTCTGATAGCAAGTCTAATTGTTTTTGGGTTTCAATGCCTTCAGCGACTACTTTTAAATTTAAACTTTTTGCCATAATAATAATTGTTCGGACTATATCTAGGCTGGATTGATCAACTTCCATGCGACTGGTAAACGATTTATCAATTTTTAATACATCAAATGGAAAACGATGCAGATAACTCAATGAAGAATAGCCAGTACCAAAATCGTCAACAAATAATCCAATGCCATAATTTTTGATGCTCTCTAGTAATGAGACTGCATCGAGTGCATTATTCATAACCATGCTTTCTGTTATTTCAAATTTTAAACAACTTGGTGGTAGTTCATGAGCATCAACGATGGCTTTAACATTTTCTAATAGGTTTTTTTGCCAGAGTTGTTTGGCGGATAGGTTAATACTGATATAGAAGTTGTCTGGTAATGTAATATTCTTTTTTAACTCAACAATATCGTGGCAGACTTTTTCGATGGTCCATAGGCCTATAAACGATATTAACTCACTTTCTTCAGCTATAGGGATGAATTGTGTCGCACCCAATAAACCCTGGTCTTTATATTGCCATCGAAGTAATGCTTCAAAACCTTCAACATTATTGTTTTCAATATTGTTGATGGGTTGGTATAACACTTGTAACTCATTTTTTGCTAATGCACAGTGTAGATCGGTTTCGAGTTTTAGATCTTTTATGGCTTTAATGTGCATTTTACTATCAAACACTGCATAAGATGCACCACCCTGCCGTTTTGCAAAATACATAGCAATATCAGCATCGCGTAACATATCGGCAGGGTTTTTGTAATCAAGATAATTACTGGTAATGCCGATGCTTGTGGCACAAACGATATTAAAACCATTTAACCTAATTGGTGATTTTAATGATTTTTTGATTAAATTAGCGACATCAATCGCTGCGCTAAAATCTTCAACGTCGTCTAATAGAATAAGAAATTCATCTCCACCAAGTCTAGCTAAAGTACTATTGGTTGGAATTGCTTGTTTGATTCGAATTGAAATTTCTTTTAGTAGTTTATCACCAATTAAATGGCCTAAGCTATCATTTACCAGTTTGAAACGATCCAGATCTAAAAATAAAATGGTAAACTTTCGTTTTTTATTGTCACTGCTTTGTGTGATTGCATGAGATATTTTTTTAATGATGAGTTTACGATTGGCTAAGCCCGTTAGCGTATCGTGATCTGCTTCGTAGGCTAGTTTTTGTTGTGTTATTTTTAATGTTGTTATATCGCGCGCGACGACATAACATAAGTTATCTATTTTACAAATGCCAACGCTGCACAGTAGCCATTTAATTTTTCGGCTTTTGGTATAACACCGTAACTCAAAATCGTCATTGGTAATACCCATATTGAGATCGCGAAATATAGTAAGTAATTTTTTTCTATCTTCGGGGATAACAAATTTAATAACCCGTGTTTCAGTTAGTTGTTCTGAGCTATAACCCAGAGTTTTTTCCCAAGCCGAATTAAACTGCCTGAATACACCGTTAAAATTAGTGATGCCCATCATGTCTAAGGACATGGTAAAGAGTCGCTCACGTTCGGTGACGGTTCGTTTTAAATCGATATTGATAAACGCTTGGGAAATTAACGGTGCAAATCGACGTGCTACTTTTACTTGTTTTGGACCGAAGAAGTGCGATTGTGAATGAATACAGACTAATATTGCAGTTTGATCCTGACTACTTAGTGGTACGTGTAATGCCGCTTTAACATTGGCTAATAATTCGTCCGGTAGTGAATTCCATTCTTTAGCGTATTGTACGTCAAATACGGCGATTGGTTCACCTGTAATTACACGTTGAAATAATTTATCGGGTCGCCATTGGTACTGCTCAAAACGCTCATGAGTCGTTGCGACTACCTTCATGTAATTTTTATCAGTTTGAACTAAAATAAAAGCTTCTTCAAATTTGAAAACGGATCTCAGGACTTCAATTAGTTCTCTGAACATTTGTTTTGGATTATCCGTTTTGGATAATACATTAAGTCCTGAGAGTAATGCTTCAGATTCTAAACGTAGTTCACGCTCAAGTCCGTGAGCACGTTCAAGATCGATTAGCGCTTCTAATTGTCGTTCTGATTCCGTCATAATTTAATTATTTATTAAATGTTAATACCGAGATCATTAAATTTCCGTGACGATTTTCACCACCAACAAAACAACCTTGTTCACCAAAAGTAAATAAACCTAAAAATGGTTTATCACCCAATGCTTTTTTAACGCCACTAACAACGTCGTTCATTCTGTCTTGCACGGTTAACATGCAACCGGCACAATACACTACCAGTGCACCACTGACTTCTTTGGGTTCAGTGGAATGCGCGGCAAGTGAAGCGCTTGCAACACGCCCCGCACGATTAACCAGGCTATCTTTAGTGCCTGACATAAACACCAGTTTTTCGCCTTCTTCAATATCCGCAAATAAACTCAGGCCACCATCTTTCGTCACAGTGTCTGGGTGCGCGAGGCGATAGTATGGAATGCCACTAACGTCACCGACAATACGGCCTAATGGATGCAATGATGTTTTTGATAAAATATTGCCGCCGGTCGGTAAATCGTCAGAAATAATTTGATCTGCCCATTCATTATAAACTTCGGCTGCAGGTTTATTGTCGATTTGATTCACAATTCTGCCCGAAGCGCTAGTTACAATGCCCGATTTTTCAGTTGGCTCATAACCACTGTGAAATGCAAACATAGCGCTGCTTGAGGGAAACATAACGGTGACGACGACCGAATTTGTGAGTACTTGTTTGTCAGCAAACTGCATCCAATCACCACTTACGGTATTATCGGCAGAGGAGCCACCGGTAATTGGTACATTAGCGCCAACAATATCTTGAATACCTTTAATGACATCTTCTTCTGCACCTGGTGCTGCTGTCATCCACACCATTGAAGGTACTTGGCCGATGCAATCACTTTGCTCGAGTGCCATGCTAGTCGCATGAGAGGAGGCGAGCCTAGGATTGTCGGTGAGCTCGGCATGACCCACACCATAGTGACCTTCTTTATCCACAATACCCAGTAAACCAAGGCCCTGCCCTTCATTACTGTGAAAGCCTTTTTCTGTCATCACGCCTAAACAGGAGGTGCCACCGTGAATGGTAGATTGTGGTGCAATTTTTTCGAGTTCTGATAATAATTGTGCTGCATCGTAATTTGCGGAACAGTATAAAAATAGTAATTGTGGATCGCTACTGATGGTTTTTTTTAATTGTACAAATGCTTCATTAATTGCTTTGCTTGAATCTTTTTCTGTCGACCAACCACTTGCCATTTCCATTTTATTTCTCCCTTATAAAAAAATAAGTTATCGGTATAAAACGTAATTTAAATTTGTAATAAGTTCATATCTTTAATAAGCAACAATACTTACTCATTGTTGCTGTATTCAAGATAGTTATTAAGGTTAGACCAGATTAGAGCTAATCAGACTTAGGAATTTAAATAAAAAGAAACCAGACAATTTATCGAGGTTATATGCTGCTATAGCCATCTAAGTCTTGAAAAATAACAGTATATCGAGTTTATGCATAAAATAGCTAGTTTGAAACTCATTTTTATGAGGCTTTTTTCTTAAGTAAAAATTATTTTTATTTTATATTTATTGTTAAATAAATAGTACTCGGACTGTTCATGGTAGACAGTCTAATTTATGTAAAATAGTTTACTGTCTGAATTAATTTATGAATGAAGTTAAGATTTAATCTTAATACGTATTTACGAGTTTAAAATAATGAATAAAATATTGGGAGTAATGCCTCAGCATTACTCCCAATTGTAGGGCGATGAAACTAACGTCGTGTTATTGAAACAGTACCTGACTCACCGCGATGACCATCGGCATCAACAGCAATAACAGTTGTTGTTGTTGGCTGGCGACCTGCTTGAAATAACCCCGTTTGAGCATTGATAGTGCCTGCTCGTGGGTTACTGAGTGACCAAGTATAAGCTTGTTGTCCACCAACAGCTGTGAATTGAATTGATCCACCGCGCCGTATACTTGCCGTGTTGGGCGCAATTTCAATGATATGATCAGCAGATATTGTAACAACGCCGCTGTCACCCGCAATACCATCGGCATCGGTTGCTGTCACGATTACGGATCCTGCAATTATACCGGTTAGTAAGCCCGTACTAACATCAATTGTTGCTACCGTATTATCACTAACAGTCCAGCTATAGGGCGCTGTGCCGCCGGTAGCGTTAAATTGTAAACTGGCATTAATTAAAACAGTCGCAGTTTGTGGCGTTACAATAATATCAAGCACGCTAATATCACCGCTGGTAATACGACTGCCGGCAGCATCAGTCACTGTAATTTGGGTGGTGCCCGCACTAACTGCAGTTAACAAACCAGTTGTACTTATCGTTGCTATGGCTAGATTGGCACTGCTCCAGGTATAAGGTTCAGTACCGCCCGTTGCTGTAAATTGTTGGGTATTGGTGACTGCCAAGATTGCAGTATTGGGACTAATTGCAATATTAGACACTGTAATATTACCCGATGTATCCGAGAAGCCATTCGCATCCATTGCAGTCACTTGCACAGTTCCGAGTGCTAATGCACTGAGTAATCCTGTTGCCGCATTAATACTTGCAATCGTGGTATCGGAACTACTCCAGATATAGGCAGGGCTGCCACCGGTTGCAGAAAATTGCAGGGTATCGGTAATTCGCAATGAGGCACTATCAGGACTCACCACTACAGTAGTAATCGTGGCATTGGCGCTAGCACTGATATTATTGGCATCAGCAGCCGACACAATAACGTGTCCAGGAATTAAAGCTGTTAATAAACCTGCAGCATTAATGCTCGCAATATTACTATCGGACACCATCCAGCTATACGGTGCGGTACCACCAGTGGCTGTGTATTGCTGAGTATTACCTGCTGCGATAGTTGCTGTGTTTGGAGTGACAACCACACTGACTAATCCAGCGAGCGCATTTGACGCATTTAAACGGCCACCAGTTACTGAAATACCCGTTAGTGCTGTAATAAGATTGACACTGTCGAGTAGTGCCGCTTTTAATGCAACCACATTCAGTGTTGGATCTTCAGCTAAAACCAATGCTGCTGCACCGGCAACATGCGGTGTTGCCATTGAAGTGCCGCTAAAACTAGAATAAGTATTGCCAGGTGTGGTGCTTAAAATACTCACACCAGGTGCAGCCAAATCAACAGTGTTACGACCAAAGTTAGAAAAACTTGCTAAAGCATCATCATCATCCGTTGCGGCGACTGAAATTATATTATTCAGATTATAACTGGCAGGATATGCCGGTGTGACATCAGTATTGATACCATCATTACCTGCTGCCGCGACAAACAAGTGTCCGGAATTTTGTGCAGCAGCAATAGCATCAAACATTGCTTGGCTAAAAGCACCACCACCCCAACTATTATTGGAGATACGTGCACCCATCATAACGGCATAATCTAACGCACTAATGGCATCGGCTATAGAACCGGAACCGCGAGCGTTTAGAAATTTAAGCGGCATAATTTGCGCTGTCCAGTTCACGCCAGTAACACCAATGCCATTATTGCCTACTGCAGCAATGGTACCCGAGACATGGGTGCCATGATCGTTATCATCAAACGGGTTATTATCATTATTCGCAAAATCCCAGCCACGGATATCATCAATATAACCGTTGTTATCGTCATCAATGCGATTATTTGCGATTTCGCCTGGATTGCTCCAAACATTACCCACGATATCTTCATGATTATAATCCAGACCTGAATCAATCACGGCAATGATAATATTAGTTCCTGTTTGAGTGTCCCAGGCTTCTGGTGCATCAATATCCGCATCATCAGTTCCACCCGTTTGCGCGTTATTATTCAAGCCATAAAGCGCACTAAAACGCGGATCATTCGGAATCGCGGCGGCACTAACGATAGTGTTCGCTTCTGCATATAAAACAGCGCTATTATTACGTAAGTTAATTAAGGCCGTATCGGTTGATGTGCCTGGTTGAACATTAACTAAAGTCAGTCCCGGCACTAGCCTGTAGCGTTTTGCTTCTGAACATCCAGCGCTTCGTAACACTTGTTGGCGGGTACTATTATTAACGGAAGCATTAAAGCGTAATATAATGCCCTCAGCGGTGAGTTCGCTCATGTTGGGTTGGCCTTCAACTGCATTTACCCTAGTTGGGTAACTGGACAGTAGAATAACAAGGCTTATGAGTATGAATGCAAGCCAGGTTATCCTCGTAATGCCATGTTCATAATGTAGATTTTTCTGGTTCAGATCTTTATGGTACATGATGATTTTTTCCTTGTTAAATGGATTAAAAATTATTGTTATGGTTTAGACGATATCCACTCGATATTGTCTGCTCGGGGTTTATTGTTATTGTGTTTTATATAAAATTAATGCGATAACGAACAAATGTATGTACTGAAAGTGTGGTACTTTTAGTACAGAGTTTGTACTCAATGGGCTGTACTATGGCTTGTAGGATTACATCGTTTGTCGTGAGTCGGTTTTAAATAGCGGCATCGAGTTAGGAATTCGATTGATACAAATCGGGTTAAGGACGCTATCAAATTCCAACAATTTCCAATAAAATGGAGTTTAAAAAAATGACACTTACAATGAATTCATCAAACGTAACACCAAGTAGCTTATATGAAAATTTGCTGCGTCAATACCCAGATATGTCAAGCATGCAAGAACCAAGTTGGTCAAGCATTCTCAAGCCCACACAAATAAAACAAATTCCTGCGGGCACATTTATTTTTAGAGAGTCCGATAGTTGTACTAATTTTATGTGGCTGTTAGAAGGCACCATGCGAGTTTATAAACATTCGCCCGGTGGTCGTGAAATTACATTGTACCGAGTATCACCCGGTGAGCTTTGCGTACTGAGTTTGCAGTGTTTAATGGCCGACCAGGGTTTTCCAGCAGTGGCCGTTGCCGAATCAGATCTAGTGGGTTTAGCGTTAACCAAACAAGAGTTTGATAATGCCATTGATGAGTCAAGAGAGTTTCGTCGTTATCTACTTAAAATTTTAGCATTACGCTTGGGTGATGTTGTGCAGTTAGTGTCAGATGTCACGTTTCAACGATTAGAACTGAGACTCACTTGTTTGCTTGGACAGTTGTTTCGATACTCGAATGATAATGGTTTAAAAATAACGCATGCTAAACTTGCCCACGAACTTGGTACGACTCGAGAAATGATTAGTCGCATACTCAAAGAATTGGAAAATAAAAAATGCATTAAACTATCTCGCGGAGAAATACAGTTAATTTCAAAAGATGTTCTAGAATGGTTTAATCATTCATAAGATTATAAATATTTGCTAATTTACATTTTTGCCAACTGTGCACAATTTTATTGAAAGATTAATTGTCATTAAGTTAAATTGGTTAAATCATCTAGATTTAAAATACTTTTTTGCATCTTCACCAATAGCAAACAAACACGGAATTAAAAACAGAACGTAAATAGTAGAACTAATCATACCGCCAACACTTGGCGCTGCTATTGGACGGGTTACATCCATACCCGAACCCGTCACCATTAATATCGGAATTAGCCCTAGAACTGTAGTCGCTACGGTCATTAGTTTTGGACGAAGTCGGGATAGTGAGCCTTCAACGACTGCATCCATATAACTCATCGATTTAGTTCGGTTCGTTAAGGATTCGCGAATAAACTCAACCATAATAATACCGGTCTGAATTGCGACAGCCAATACGGCGATGTAGCCTATAATAACAGCCGTTGTTAACGGGTAGCCTTGAAAGTATTGAAGAATGACACCGCCGATTAATGCGAAGGGTGTCGATAACAATACCAGAAAACTAATTGATATGGATTTAAATGTCATTAACAATAAGCTGAACATAATGATCAAGGTAATAGGAATAATCCATAGTAATCGAGTTTTAGCTTGTTGTGCATACTGAAAGGTACCCGTCCATTCTAACGAGTACCCCGATGGTAATATTAGCTTGTCAGATAAGATTTTTTTTGCAGCGTGAACATAATCGATAGCAGTTATGGTGTTGTTATCGTTTTTACCAAATTGTGTTCTTTTCGGATTAATGTAAATATACGCCGCCAATGCGCCATTATCGTTTCTAATCATCTCGGGCATTTTTTTAACACTAACATTGGCAATAGAATGGAGTGCCACACTCTGTCCGATTGCGGTAATCACTGGTAGTTGTCGAACTTTTTCTAATGTGTCGATGTATTCCGGGGAGTACTGCAGACTCAATGGCACCACGGTATTATCAGCTTGGGTAATGTTAAGTACATTGTCACCACCAATACCATAGCGTATGGTTGACAACGCTTCATCGATCATAACATTGTGGTTGCTAAGTTGTTGCAAGTCGTTTTCGACATCGATGTAATAGCCCTGTGATATTCGCTCCGCAATTACTGAACCTGTACCTGAAAAATTTTTAAGTAACGATTCTATTTTTATTGAAATTTTTTCTAATTCAACAATGTCAGGACCTTTGAGTTTAATTCCTACCGGAGTTTGAATACCTGTATCTTGCATAATAATGCGACCCGCAATGGGTTGCGTCCAGCTATTGACATAACCAACAATTTTTAATGTGGCATCCATTTCAGCAATTAACTTTTCCTTAGTGAGACCATCGCGCCATTTAGATTTCGGTTTAAGAATAATGGTTGTTTCAATCATGCTAATGGGCGCAGAATCCGTTGCGCTGTCAGCTCTCCCTAATTTGCCAAATACGGATTTCACTTCTGGGAATGCTTTGATTTTTCGATCGATCTGTTGCAAAATCCAACCGGCTTCTCGAATCGGCAATCCCGGTAAGGTAGTTGGCATGTATAAAATTGAACCCTCATCCATCTCGGGCATATAGTCCTTTTGAAAGCTCATCATTAACGTTATAGCAAAAACCAGTAATACAATGCTGACGCTAAGAAACAAATACCGGTGAGCGATGCTGGCACGTAGCATTCTGGCATAAAGTCGCACTATGCCATTGTCGGGTTTAATTGCTCGTGCGGTACTTTTGCCGTTAAATATCCAGACAATGATAATCGGTAATAGTACTAAGGTTAATAAAGTTGAGAATCCCATTGCAAATGTTTTACTTAATGCCAATGGATCAAATAATCGTGTTTCACGTTCTCCGAGAAAAAATACAGGTAGGAAAGAGGTAATAATTATTAATAGTGAAAACAATAAGGGGCGCATCATTCGCGCAGTCGCAGTAATAATTATTTTACGTCTGGCATCATAGTCGTGCTTAGTGTGACGTGCCAATTGGCTGGCACAGTTCTCTACTATCACAATGCTTGCATCGGCCATTTCACCAATCGCAATTGCGAGACCCGCGAGTGATAATAAATTAATGGTTTGTCCAAAAAAGGATAGTGATAGCAAGGTAAACAAACAACTAAAAGCAATAACCAACACCGGTGCTATGGTGGCACGAACATGACGCAGCGCCCAGAAAATGACAAGGATCACAATAAGTAATTCGTAGAGTAACGCGGTTGAGAAGTTTTCAAGTGTTGCCCAAATTAGTTCAGAACGATCGTAATTTGTAATGATCTCGACACCGTGAGGTAGCGTAGCTTTTATTGTTGCTAAGGCTTTCTGGTAGGCACGACTAACAGCAAGTACATTTTGATCTTGCTCCATCACAACAATGGCGCCAACGACTTCACCCTCGCCGTTCAGATCCGTAATGCCGCGACGCAGATCATAGTTCACTTGAAAATAACCAATGTCTTTTATTCGGATGGGTTCGTTATTGGTATCGCGAGCAATAATTAAGTATTCTAGTTTATCTAAGTTTTCAGTATTGACAACGCCTCGAAGTTGATAATCGCGATTTGTTAATTCAATGCTTCGCCCTCCAACTTGTTCGAATGCCGTTTTTAACGTCGTGATAACATCTCTTAGTGTAATGCCAGCTTGAACCAGTAGTGGTGGAAATATTTTTAATTCAACTTGTCGTTCCAAACCACCAACAGTCGCTACTTCAGCTATGCCATTTACTGCCTGTATTATAGGCTTAATTGCACTCTCATTGAGTAACCGCAGTTCACGCAGGTCACGCATTTTGCTGTGATCAACCAAGGCATATTGTACAATCCAACCGAGACTGCTGGAATTAGGTCCTAGTGATACACGTGCATCCTTGGGTAGTTGAGGCCGAATTGCATTGAGTTTATCGGTAACAATTTGACGAACTTGTTGCCGTTGATTTCGATTTTCAAAAATAACATAGATAAATGAATAACCCAGATGTGATGTTGCTCGAATACTTTTAATCTTAGCCGTTCCAGTTACTGAGCCTAGCAGTGCCTGAATTATAGGTTGGGTAATTTTTGTTTCAAGCTGTTGAGGGCTGCGTGCCCATTTAGCATAGACTATAATTTGTGAATCTGAAATATCCGGTATGGCATCCAGAGGTGCAGTTTTTAGTGCATATAAAGCATAACTGGCCGTCACAAATAAAAAGAGTAATATTAGGCGTTGATAAATAATTACCGATCTAATGATGGTGGTGAGCATTTTCGGATCCAGTTTTTTGTGATTTTGATAATTTGTACTGTGCGTTAATAAAAAAACTACCTAGCGTCACGATTTTATCACCGTCATCTAATCCAGAAACAACTTCGGTATACAATTCACCTTTGAGACCGGTTGTTATTGTCTGGGGTAAATACTGTCCGGGTTTTTTCTGCAAGTAAACAATTTGGCTATTGTATTCTTCTATGATGGCTTCATTTGGAATAGCTAAAAATAAGCCGCGTTGTACAATAATCTCTATTACATAAGTTTTGTTTATTTGTTTACTAACTGCTGACATGCGCGCTTTTATCAAAATACAATTTTGATGTGAGTTAATACTCGTCGACTTCGTATTTGAGTTAACTGAAGTTACGGATTCGACTGTTGCTCGGTAAATAGAGGATTTTGAGTCAGGTGTAAAAGCTCTAATTCGTTGCCCCACTTGAACTAAGGCTGGATTAATTGTGTCTTTTTTATAACAGTAGCTCGCTAATAAATTATATTTTGAATGATCAATAACGGCAGCAAGACGCAACCAAGTCTGTAGGTTTTGTGTGGCTACTTGAACTAAAGTTAACGTTAATTCGGTTGCTTGCGAGTTACTAACAGAGGTGCTGTGAGTATAGTTAGGACGAGTTCGATCACGAATATTTCCAGCACTGGCCGTTGTTACGAGCAACACTAGAATAAAATTGGCAATAAATATAGTAGTAAAAAAAAATAGTCTAGCTAGACTACTTTTTCTATTCGTTAGTGTAAACAATTTTTTAATGACAATAATTATCTTTACTGTCAAGAATATGTGTGCCCCAAGGATACAAACCAACATTGGCAACTCTTGTTACGGCTTCAGTTTTGCCATCGATGATATAAACAGAATGATCGGTGGAGCTGGCCAAGTAAATTTTCTGACCCGCGGTGTCGGTGGTTGCGGTTTCAATTTGTATATTACTACCAATTTTTATTCGTCCAGCGGGTTTTAAATTTTTCATATCATAGACGTATAAAAACCCACTGGTAGAACTGATAACAAATGCTTTATCGGCTGCAAAGTTAACGCCCATCATTTCAGGGCCTGATTCAAATGTTGCCACTACTTCGTTTTTTTGTAAATCAATAATCGATATTGTTTCATCACCATTGTTTACCACGACAGAATAATTACCGTCGTGGTTCATATAGGCACGCCAAGGATCTGCGCCAACCTTAATTTTTTTAATCACTCGATCTTCACGTGAGTCAATCACACTAACAATACCCAGATCACCATCGGCGGCATACAGATAGCGACCATCGTTACTGATGCTAACATTTGAAATGCCTTTGATTTCACCTAAATAACGTTCTGGATCTAACGATGCGATTCCTGGTACGGTTCCAACATGAATTTTTTTCAATAGTTCATGACGTGTTACATCAATAACGCCAACCCAGTGTGAGCCATAATTACCAATATAGGCTTTACTGCCATCTGGTGTGAATGTAATGTTTAATGGTTCAGCTAAACCTTTGATGCGTTTAATTTCTTTCATTGACACTAAATCAATAACTGAAATTGAATCGCCATCTGGGTTTCCTTGATAATAGTAACGTCCATCGGGAGTCATTGCTAAATGTTCTGGCGCAAAATCGACTGGAATTTCTTTAACCAAGGTTAGTGTTGCAACATCTATAATATAAGCCTTATTCGCGCGTGTACCACCGGTTACCACCCAGCGTCCATCACGTGACATCATCGCCATGTGTGGATTGACGTTTTTACCAAGAAATACTTTACCGATGATTTTATTGGTTTTGATATCCATAAAAGCAATATCATTAGAGTCTCGGTTGACAATTACAACAACGCTAGACGGATCAGTAATTTTAATTTCTTTGTTTGATGTTGCTGCATTTGCTATATTATCAGTGAATGCGATAGTTGTTATCGCAAAAAGACCAACAATAACCGCCAATAATTGACTTTTACTCGCTAAGTTTCCGTGTGTATTTTTTAATATTTTCATTTTCATAACCCTCATTTAGAAACTTGCTTGTAAACGTACACCCGAAACCAAATAACCATCTTTCGTTGAATTTAATCGTTTTTCTTCGAGGTTGGTTAGATGAAATGTAAGTCGTAGTTTTTCAGTCATTGCTAAATTATAATAAGCTTCAATTAAATCTTCTTTTTCTTTTGATGCTAAAGATGAATGAGCGTAACCAATACCAAAGGCATCTTCCGGATTAAATCCAAGCCCTCCATCAAACTGCAATCCGGTGCTGTAGTAATTATCTTTATCAGCT
>CAYQUC010000009.1:0-55254 GCA_964420605.1 uncultured Thioalkalispiraceae bacterium
TGGCTTTACTGAAATTCAAAATCCAACACAACGGTATACTGTTATTGATATTACTGCTTTGTTGGAATTAACGGCTATCAACAATTTGGATCAATTCCAAAAACAGCAGCAATCATGGATTAACAATAAAATGGAGACGAATTTAAAACAAAATACTATTTGGAGTCAAAGCTTAGCTGTCTGTAGTGCTAATTTTGTAGAACGCTTTAATAACCGACTTAGGTGATAAGGCAGAGTCACGGTATATTGTTAGTCATAATGAGTACCATTTTATTAAAGAAGAAACTGCGGCTTATAATGGCCATTTTGATACTGAAATAGCACCTTTAAACTCAAATAAAACAAAGACTTGCACCATTGTGGCATATAAGCCACAATGGTGCTATGATTAATATTAGATACTATGTAACTAATGAAGGTATTTGTCCTGTCCGTAATTGGATTAATCAGTTACGTGATTTAAGAGCAAAACAAAAAATTGAAACTAGATTAACTCGTTTAGAGTTAGATAATTATGGCGATCACCACTCGCTATCAGAAGGTGTGTCTGAACTTCGAATTGATGAAGGACAGGCGTACAGAATTTATTACGGCAATATTGGTAGCAATGTTGTTTTATTGTTATGTGGTGGCAATAAAAGTACTCAATCAAAAGATATTCAGTTAGCCAAAAAATATTTTAAACAATTTAAGCAAGAGGTCATATAATGCCAAGTATATCTCATGATGAAGCTTTAAATGAACAACTTCAGGATGCAGATTTCGCCGCTATGTATTTAACTGCAGCCATTGAAGATGGTGACAAGGCTGTTATTTTAATTCACTTAAATCGTGTCATTAAAGCACGAGCAGGAATGGCGGAATTAGCAAGTGTAACAGGTCGTGAACGAGGATCATTATATAAATCATTTGGTGAAAATGGTAATCCTTTACTCGAAACTTTTATGGCTGCACTTGAATTATGTGATCTAGAGTTACGGGTTGTATCCAAAAATGCGACTCAACAAGTTGCTTAATTTATTTACTAACGTAAATGACATAATTATATTCCATCGCAATAATTCCACGCAATTGGTAAGTTTCGAGTTGGACTACGAAAACTCAAACTAGGTATTTGATATTAAAAATTAAACCAGTAAAATAAACTAACTATAAAGCCTTAAACATCGGTTTTAAGACTAAAACGTTAATTAACTTTATGTATAGCATTGCCCGCTACATCTAATGCAGCTTCGTGTAACACTTCGGATAAACCTGGATGAGCAAAAAGAGTTAGTGCGAGATCTTCGCTGCTGGCTTTGAACTCCATTGCAATTACTGCTTGCATGATGAGTTCGGACACTTGTGGGCCGATCATGTGAACGCCAAGGATTCGATCGGTTTTTTTATCGGCTATTATTTTAATCATGCCATCAGTCTGCGCTAGGGCTTTTGCTCGACCATTAGCGATAAAACGAAATACTCCGATATTATAATCAGTGTTTTTTTGTTTTAATTGTTGTTCTGTTTGTCCGCACCAGGCTATTTCTGGGTTGGTGTAGATTACAAAGGGGATAGTATCGTAATTAACTTTACCAAAATTGCCGGCTATTAGTTCAGCAACCATTATGCCCTCTTCTGAGCCTTTATGCGCTAACATTGGGCCGCGTACGGCATCGCCGATGGCGTAGACGTTATCGATATTGGTTTTGCATTGAGCGTTTACTTCAATAAAACCTTTGCTGTCTAATTTCAACTCTTTAAAGCTAGCCATTTTTTCTGTGTTAGGAACACGTCCGGTTGCGACTAATACTTTATCAAATGTTTCTGTGTGTTCGCCATTAGAATCTTTGTAACTTAATTCTACTACACTATTTTTTATCACGGTTCGAATGACTTCGCTACTAAAATGAAAGTTTAAGCCTTGTTTTTTAAATAAGCGACCGGCTTGTTTTGAAATGTCATTATCTGCGCTAGGTAATAGTGAATCTTGAAATTCATAAACAACCACATTACTGCCGTATCGCTGCCAGACGCTACCTAACTCAAGACCAATAACGCCAGCACCAATGATGGCGATTGATCGCGGAACTTCTGTAAAATTTAATGCGCCCGTTGAATCGACGATAGAGTGGTTATCAACAATAGCTGATTTTAATACTGAGGGTTTTGATCCTGGTGCTAAAATAATATAATCCGTGCTTAGCGTTAGTGTGGTTTTATCAGACTGACTAATATTAACTTTATTTTTTGATAACACGTTTGCACTACCATGATACAAATTTATTCCATTGCTTTTAATTAAAGCTGCTACCCCACCGGTTAAGTCAGTTACAATTTTTTGTTTGCGCTGTTGCACTACTGACAAGTCCAAGGATACTTGAGTGACATTAATACCGTGTTGTGCTAAATCGTGTTGTGTTTGATGATAGATTTCGGATGATTCCAATAGTGCTTTTGATGGTATGCAACCTACATTTAAGCAGGTTCCACCGAGTGCGCTATTGCTATCGATAATAGCTGTTTTTTTTCCTAACTGGGCGCAGCGAATGGCTGCAACATATCCTGCTGGCCCGGCACCAATGATAATGACATTATAATTTTCCATTTATATCTCTAATAATATTCTGGCAGGATCTTCTAGTTCTTCTTTTATGGTGACCAGAAATTGTACGGCTTCACGACCATCGACGATTCGATGATCATATGATAGTGCCAAATACATCATGGGCCGAATCACTATACCGTCATTTTCAACCACGACCCGCTTTTCAATTTTATGCATTCCTAAAATGCCACTTTGGGGTGGGTTTAATATTGGCGTTGATAACATTGAGCCAAATACACCGCCATTGGTTACTGTAAAAGTGCCACCCGTAAGCTCATCTAATGTTAGTTTTCCTGTTTTAGCGCGTTCACTAAAGTCGACAATAATTTTTTCGATATCTGCTACAGATAAAGTATCTACGTCACGAATAATGGGCACCACTAAACCGCGTGGTGAGCCTATAGCAACCCCCATATCAACAAAGCCATGATAAATAATGTCGTTCCCTTCAGTGGAGGCGTTAATTTCAGGAAATTTTTTTAATGCTTCTACTGCGGCTTTAATAAAAAAAGACATAAAACCCAACCGAACACCATGTGTTTGCTCAAACTGTACGCCGTATTTTTTTCTGAGATCAACTATTTCTTGCATATTAACTTCATTAAATGTAGTTAATATTGCCGCATTATGTTGTGCATCTAATAAACGTTCGGCTATTTTTGCCCGCAAACGTGACATTGGTACGCGCTTTTGAAAACGTTGTTCTTTTATGTTGACTTCAGGTGTTGTTTGCACAGTTGCTTCTGTTGCATGTTCAATGTAGGACAACACGTCTTCTTTTATTACACGTCCATCTTTTCCGGTGCCGTTAATAGTAGCTCGATCTATTTTATTTTCGACTAGCATTTTTTCGGCAGAAGACGAAACACTTGTGTCTACTGCTGGCTGATCTAACTTATGAGCTACAGTTCTACTTTCTGGTTGGCTCGCTTGGGTTGTCGTTGTACTTATATCTAGTTTTTGTTTCAATTGAGATGGCGTATCAGTGCTTATTTTTATTCGAGCAATTATTTGTCCTGATGTCACTGTCGCCCCTTCTTTTTCTAACAGGGCCTCAATAACACCCGTTACTGGGCTTGGTATTTCCAATAAGACTTTGTCTGTTTCGATATCCGCGATAACATCACCCACGTCTACATAGTCGCCAACGTGTTTGTATAGTGCTGACAGTAATCCATCATTAATGGACTCAGGAAACACAGGGACAACAATGTTTTCACTCATTTATAATTAACCTCGATGCAATAAATTATGTATTGTAACTAAAAAAATGACACCATCAGATGATTTCTGGCCGTTCACCTAAAGCATCTGAAATCAACTTTAATTCTTGTTGTTTATGTATGTTAATATTACCGACGGCTGGTGCTGCAAGTAAAGGTCGTCCGGCATAAAGTAAATTTTTACCTTTTCCGATGACATGACGCAAATGATGTTGGCTTGAATACCATGCGCCTTGATTCATGGGTTCTTCCTGACACCAAATGTATTCATTGACATTATTATACCGTTCTATTTGTTTTTCAACTTGTTTTGTTGGAAAAGGATAAAGCTGTTCCACTCGTAAAATAGCAATATCGATTCTGTTTTGATTTTTTCTTGCTTTATTCAATGCGTAGTAAATTTTTCCACTACAAAAAATAACTCGTTTTATAGTATTAACATCATGTTGTTCAATTTCAGGGATAATAGTTTCAAACTCACCATCGGTTAATTTACTAATGTCACTCATGGCTGCGGGTAAACGTAACAAGCTCTTGGGTGACATAATAATCAATGGTCGCCGACAACTCATTAACATTTGACGGCGCAATAAATGAAAAATTTGTGCCGCATTGCTTGGTACACAAACTTGCATATTGTGCTGTGCGCATAACTGCAGATAACGCTCTAAACGTGCCGATGAATGCTCAGGTCCTTGCCCTTCAAATCCATGCGGTAACAACATCACCAAACCACATAATCGATTCCACTTTTGTTCTCCTGCACTAATAAATTGGTCAATAACTCCTTGTGCATTATTCGCAAAATCACCAAACTGGGCTTCCCAAATGACCAGTGTTTTAGGATCGGTAGTGGCATAGCCATATTCATATGCCAAAACAGCTTCTTCAGACAATGGTGAATTACTGACCAAAAAAGTGACTTCATCGGAATTTAAATTTCGCAGAGGAATATGCACACTGGTGTCTTTTTGATTGTGTAAAATTGCGTGTCGATGAAAAAAGGTGCCTCGACCACTGTCTTGTCCTGATAGTCTAACTGAAAACCCATCATTTAAGAG
This sequence comes from uncultured Thioalkalispiraceae bacterium, assembly GCA_964420605.1. Classification (GTDB taxonomy): domain Bacteria; phylum Pseudomonadota; class Gammaproteobacteria; order UBA6429; family Thiohalophilaceae; genus CAYQUC01. Next base: position 4,872 of record CAYQUC010000009.1, read on the forward strand.
TGTCGCATAGGCCATGGTTTCTGCAAAGCCCCAATCCATCGGCATTTTACCTTTGCTCATACTATCACGCGATACTAGAATTTTTTGTACATTACGGTGTAATTCAAAACCGCCGGGTAAGTTGTTTATTCGTGTATAGCAATCATGTAGCGTGGTTCTGTCAACTTGCGTTACGACAGCTTGATCAAATGGAAAATTTATACCGCATTTTTTAAACCGACTCCAATCTGATACATACGGATAAGAAACGTTACTATCGTAATTGTATTTGTTAACAACTGAATTACCTTTTATTAAATTTTCTCGATAATCAAATTTAAATTGTCGGTATTGTTGCTCGGTAATGATTTTTTCTGCGATTAATTTTTCGCTATACAATGTTAACGTTGTGGTTTTATCTCGGATGACTTTATACATTTGCGGTTGTGTCACCATGGGCTCATCAGCTTCACTGTGGCCATGACGACGATAACACACCATGTCGATCACAATATCCTTTGAGAATTTCATTCTATAATCAAGTGCTAATTGCGCTGTAAATAATACGGCTTCAGGATCATCACCATTGACATGCAATATCGGCGCACTAACCATTTTAGCAACATCGGTGCAATACATTGTTGAACGGGCATCTTCTTGCTTGCTTGTAGTAAAACCAATTTGATTATTCACAACAATATGAATTGTACCTTTTGTTGAATAACCACGTGACTGTGACATATTAAATGTTTCCATCACTACCCCTTGCCCCGCGAATGCTGCATCACCATGGATTACAATTGGAATGACGTGTTTACCTTCTTTATCTTTACGTCTGTCTTGCCTTGCCCGTACCGAGCCCTCAACCACGGGTGCAATAATTTCCAAGTGTGACGGATTAAATGCCAACGCAACATGCACCGGACCATTACCCGTATTCAGATCAGTTGAGAAACCCATGTGATATTTAACATCGCCAGTTCCTAACTTATTTATGGCTTTGCCTTCAAATTCCATAAATAAATCGGATGGTGTTTTACCCATTATATTAATCAAAACATTAATGCGCCCACGGTGTGCCATGCCGATTGCCATTTCTTCAATGTGGTGTTCTACACCGCCACGTTTTATGAGCCCATTTAATAATGGAATTAAACTTTCGCTACCTTCTAATGAAAACCGTTTTTGACCAACGTATTTTGTGTGCAGATATTGCTCTAAACCTTCTGCTGCAACTAAATTTTTTAATAACTCCACTTTGGTTTCTGAACTGCAATCTAGTTTTCCAAGGCGTGATTCAAGGTATTGCTGTATCCAGCGTTTTTCTTGAATATTAGACAGGTGCATGTATTCGGCACCCACCGCCCCTGTATAAGTTGAACGCAAAATGACAAGTATATTTCGTAATGTTAATTTTTCTGCTGAGACTAAGGAGCCTGTTTCAAATATTTTATCCAAAACATCATTGCTAAATTGATAATACTCCAGTGTCAGTTCATCAATGCTGTTCTCTTCAATAGTGGGTAAGGGATTCACATTGGCAATTTGATGACCTAAAAAACGATAAGCATTAATAAATTGTAATACTTTAATTTGATCGGTCTGATTGAACGTTACAGTGCTGTTAATTCGTCGCTCAGGCATACTGCTGTTAAATGCAACATTTGGTGTTGTGCGATGTTGCGTACTCGGTGCCTGTCTAAAGTGCTCAATAAATTCTTGCCGGATTGCATGGTGTGAAACATCACTTTCAGCAGTGTTTTTGGGTGCTAAGCGCTCAAAATAAGTGCGCCAGTGTGGTGTTACCTCCGTTGGATTGGCTAAAAATTGCTCATACAATGCCTCTAAAAAGCTTGCATTAACCCCGGTGAGTACTGAATTATTCCAAATTTCTTGTAGTGATTTTTTTTTATTCGATAAGTCCATTAAAATCTCTCGGTTACACTTAAGTATATAGTGCAAATCTCAGAGTGTGCATTGCTGAACAGGCAAACATTTTGATATTTCAATCACATAATAGCAAAAACCACCCCAACAATACGATTGGGGTGGCTTAAAAGCAGCAAAAACTTACTGCATCGCTACCGGTGGTGTCATGACCATAAGTGTTCGAGCAACAAAATCTTTTGGTGCCGATCCGAATGCAGTTACAAACCCACGCACGGACAATTGTGTATTATCAGCATAGTTTGGCAATGATAAGGTAGCCGTATCAATATTATATAGGTCTACTCGAGCATCATTATTACTGTCTATTCCGGTTCCTGCAAAATTATACAGGCTGGCAGATCGACCATTAATTGTTTCTAGCTTGACTAAAAACGGCACTGCCTGCTCGGGTATGGATACAGCACTGACAAATTTTCCGCTTAAATTAGTAAAACCAATTCGAACATAACCATTACTGGCATCAAGCTGGTAATTACTAAAAGTCTCGTTAGTCACTGTGCCAAAAATAGTAACACGTGAACCAATTGATAATGCTGAAATGTCATAATCCATCATGGATGCCCGACGTTTGACGACGGTACTTTGTGCAAGCTGTATAGTTATTGCGTCATTAAACCGAATTTTACCATCAGCACGGGTTATTGTCGCACCGTGTAATTTAATGCTATCGGCTGTTCGAGAAATAACACTGCCGTGCACCACATCTAAATTACCCGCAGCAACACTACTGCCGGCAAAAACTTGCTGCGCTACAAACCGCAGTGGGTTGAATTTTACTGCTCCATGAACAATAACGCCCGAAAACTTATCCAAAGTATTCATCACACCAATACCCGCATCACCTTGATAAGATACACCATCAATCTCATATTGCGTGGTATTGTTGGTTTGCACGGTTAACACACCAAAATGTTTATCGTATTGCACTAAACGTTTACGAAGTGGTCGAATAAATAATTGAAATCGCTGCTGTTCAACATTAACCGATTTTAATGGACCCCGAAGGCGATGTTGTTTGCCTTTATTCAAATTAACATCTGCAATCAACGTTGGCTCAACAACAATACTAACATCATTATTTGCAGCGATAATCACGCGATTAGTGGCTTTTAGATCAAAGTCTAATGTTAAGTGCATGGGAATTCCGGGAGCAACCACTAAACCATTATTAGTATCAAGATTAACTGAAACGGTCATCGTTGATACCGCATTACCATCAACATCCAAGATAGTATTAACCGCTATTGCTTCGCCCGTTGCAGATTCTACCCAGATATCGGCGTTACTAAAATCCAGTACCATACTGCCTTTGACGTAACGTCCATTAGGCACCGTTGCAGCTGTAATAAACTCAGTTAAATTTGTGTATTCTGTAAAATCAATTCGGCTTGAGCTTGGTAACGTTTCAATCACGCGTCCATCTTCATGCGTCATTTTTATTGATAAAACATCCACGCTATAACTGACAAAATCACCTTTTGCATCCGTTAACGCAATTAAAACAGTTCCTGACTCGTCGCTGTTTAATGCCGTATTAGTAGCATTTCCACCACCGCAGCCGGTAACTGCGAGTGCGCTAAAAAATAGCACAGCCATTAAGCCCGCAAAACGCAGCCGTAGTTTGTGGAAAGTGTATTTAGAATTCTCAATCGTTTTCATTATTTTTCTCCAGAATTTAATTATAAATTATTCACAAGCCGTATAGATTTGGTTATTGCAGTAAGCCATCTCGCCCCAGTACACTGTGTATAATATTTATAACGCTCGCCAACGAAATCGGTTGACAACGATATTGAAATTAAAGAAAAGAATAGAGTAGACCAAGTCCACCCGTTGTCGCGATTAACGGCATCATGCCGACTTTATAACGAAACAACGCAACAAATGAGGCAATACAAACAACCACCGCAAACCACTCCACTTGTGCAATATTAGAAAAATTTTCACCAAGGCCCTTAGGCCACATAACATGGTACGCAAAAAACATTGCTAAATTTAAAATTACACCAACAACTGCAGCAGTAATGCCGGTTAATGGTGCTGTAAATTTTAAATCATTACGCGTTGCCTCAACAAATGGTGCGCCCAATAATATAAATAAGAATGAGGGTAAAAACGTAAAATACGTTGCAACCGAGGCACCAGCAAAGCCTGACAAAAATAGTGAGCTTGCACCAAAAATTTCTTTTGTCCAACCACCAACAAAACCTACAAATGAAACGATCATAATCAATGGCCCTGGAGTGGTTTCACCAAGCGCTAAGCCGTCTATCATTTGAGTTGCTGTTAACCAGCTATATTGGTCAACTGCGCCCTGATAAACATAAGGCAATACCGCATAAGCGCCACCAAAGGTGACTAATGCCGCCTTGGTAAAAAACTCACTCATGACTTTTAAGTCTCCTGTCATCGCTAGCCAAACAATAGCCCACAGTGTTAAACCAATAATTAAATAAACAATAAAACGCATTTTATTGAATTTTGCATGTTCTGGAATCGGAGTATCATCATCGATAATCGCTTTTCCATATTTTTCTTTGCTGGCACCGTGGCCATCACCAGACACAAATTTAGTGGGTGCAAATTTGGCACCAACCAACCCTATCAGTCCGGCAGCGACAACAATATATGGAAATGGAATTTTGAAAAAGAAAATAGCGATAAATGCCAGTCCAGCAATTATCCACAACACGGAATTTTTAAGCGCACGAGAACCAATGCGATACGCTGCAAACACAACGATGGCCGTTACCGCCGGTTTAATTCCATACAATACGCCGGCCACCGCACTGACATCGCCATAAACCAAATATATCCAAGTTAACAAACTTAAAATCAATAACGATGGTAAAACAAATAAGACTCCCGCAATAATACCACCAAAAGTACCGTGCATTAACCAACCAATGTAGGTTGCTAATTGTTGGGCTTCTGGTCCGGGTAAAACCATGGTGTAATTAAGCGCGTGTAAAAACCGGTGCTCAGAAATCCAACGCCGTTTCTCAACTAACTCTTGGTGCATCATGCTTATTTGCCCAGCTGGTCCACCAAAACTGATAAAGCCAAGTTTTAACCAATAAAGTAATGCTTCAAACAGGCTCACGGGTGCCGGTGTTTGATCTTTTTGTGCTACCTCAGTCATAGGAATATTCCAAAATTTAATTGTAATTTTTGTTATTTTTAAATAAACAATTCACTGAATTAAGTCGTTATGACAATGCTTAATCGGAGAAAAGTGGCCGCTGGTCTGAATTTCATTTGTTTTTGTGAATAGTACCCTACTATCACACTCTATACCGAAAATATGGAAATCTAATCTAAGGAGTATTCAAATGGCTGAAGAAAGTAGACGAGGGGAATTTGAAAACGTTCCTTTCCGTAGTGGACGATTTTATAATATTGACTCAAAGTGGTATTTTTCTAGTCGAGAACAAGCGGATATCGGCCCGTTTAACAACAAAGAGCAAGCTGCTGAGGCACTATCACAATACTTAAAGGACATTGCTACTGTCGATGGTTTAATACTGGCTTCTTGATGTCTCCCGCCGTTCCCCCTGCCCATCTTTTTTTATAACGATTTAATCGTTATAAATTATCGAGCTGATGTTTAAAAATAAGATATAAATCAAAAAGTTAAAGACGATTAAAGTTAAGTTCTGAATGGTCGATTGTTCAAGTAGAACTTAAAAATGTGAACTACATCACACTATAGATGGGTAGGTGTAATATGAATAAACACCGTCACGGTGAAGAAGATCCAATTCCATTTCGTTCAGGTCGGTTTTTTAACATTGAAACAAGCTGGTATTTTGCACGTCGAGGCGAGCTGGATGCAGATCCATTTGATTTTAAAAATGAAGCAGAAGCGGCACTACTGATGTATGTAAGAGAGATTAATACTTTTAATGAAACGATTATAAATCAGTTTAAGCTTAAACCCGCTAAGCACGATATGCTAAACGGGTTTAATGCTGTACTGCATGAAACAATTTTAGTTCAAACGAGTGTTAACGCTTGTATGCTTCAAAATCAGCTTCTTCGCCAAGAATCCTAGGCTGCTTAATTAATTCAGCCAAGCTATCATGATCACGTTCAACACCACGGCTACGTTCTTCGTAGAGTGTCACAGCGACTTTAGCAGTTTCTGTTTGAGATAAATCTTTCTCAATTTCATCTGCAGTACTGAGTACTGTTGTAATACATTGAGCAAGATCATTAACATCTATTTTCTCTGTATCACTAATACCATACTGCAACCACTGTGGTGTCACCCGCAATGCTTCAGAAACTTTTTTAATATTATCGATAGTGATATTGCCACCATCTTCCCATAATGAAACAGAGGCTCGAGACACTTCTACACGTCTAGCTAATTCTGCCTTATTTATTCCATTTTTTTCTCTTGCTAACTTAATTCTTTGTCCAATCATTTTTGTCTTCCATGTGTAGGGGGGGAGATTACATGTTAAACATTATTAAACGATTTAACCAAATTATAATTATCCATTATTAACCCAGTCTAACATTTAATTATCAATGCCTTGAGATAACCAACTTTACCAATTTTGCAAAAGTTGATGAGCGTGCACCGTATTATGTAACGCTTCAGCAACAATGTGAATCACTTATTTCAGTTAATACTTAATAAGGTTATAAATTATGTCACGCAACTGTTAAATACAACTTAATTATTGAGTTCGATAATAGTCACTTAACAATAATCAAATTGTAGGCAACAAACCTTAACCTAGAATTAACAGGGTATTAATGTGTCTAATAGATCACACTTATTTTGATTATATTTTATAAGTATATGATTTTACTATATCCCTTATAAATTCTAAGAAATTACACGGCTGATAATTTAACCGCATTACACTCAATTAAACGAATAAATTTTATACAAAATTGCCTTTATCAAACTAATTAAATGATAAATAGACAATTAACGACTATTGTTAAATTTAAGGTTTAATTATATAGCATTGTATATACCTTATCTTTTTAAATTAATAGAGCCTGAAAATGTTTAAAAAAAATGTCTAAACTTTTGCAGCCCTCAATTCTGTTTGCATTTTTTATAATTACAGTTATAGCTATTCTATTTGGAAATTTATACCAATACTTAGCTATTTCAGATTTAATTATGCATAAAGAATCTGAAAACACAATTTTCACCAAAAATTTTAATAATACTTTAAATAAAGACATCCAAAAAAGCATAACCGATATCAACTTACTCTCTTCAAATTCAATAAAATTAAGCAGCAACTTAAATAATTTAAACCAACTATTATTTGACTTAGCAGAATCACATCAAGATATAAGTATTACTTTATTCAACCTAAATACTTTTGCTATCGCCGAATCAGGCTCAAACAATCACCAGTTAAGCGATACTCAAAAAATTGATTTTAGAAAAATTGTAAATAATGGTACAAAAAAATCTGACTATATTGCATTTTCAAGTCACTCTAATAACAAATTTAATTATTCTTCAGTCTATAGTTTAATTCCATTATTAAATATTGATAAATCGGATGTCATCGCTGTGCTCGGCGTTCAAAATGATGTCTCTAACTCGATTGCGGTTATTGCTAAATCACAACGTATCATTGTAATTACGGTTATCGTCACTTTATGTTTTTTTTATTTTATCGTTATTGCAATGCAAATGAAATCAAACAAGTTACTTAAAGAGCAAGCTGAATTAAGAATCATTAGTGAAGAAGAAATCCGCTACCATGCCTATCACGATCCATTAACACGGTTACCCAATCGCTCTTACTTTCAACGTATTTTGTCACTAGTCATGTCGCAAGCTCGACGTAATGAAACGTTAATTGCATTAATGTTTTTGGATTTAGATAAATTTAAAACAATTAACGATAGCTATGGTCATACAATAGGTGATGAAGTACTCACCGAAGCTGCCTCTCGAATTCAAATATGTGTACGTGAATGCGACACTGTGGCGCGCATCAGTGGCGATGAATTTACAATTATATTAAATGGTATTAATACAATTAACGATGCCGAACAAATATCAGAGAGAATAATAACATCAATTAATTTACCAATGAAATTTGACGGATTGGAATTTTCAATTGGCGCAAGTATCGGCATAAGCTTGTACCCTCTTGATGACATCACATTGGAGCAATTAATTCAAGATGCCGATATAGCCATGTTTAATTCCAAAAAGAATGGCCGCAATATGTATTCATTTTTTGAACAAGACATGTTACAGCACTCGAAACAACGTTTAAAATTTGAGATTGATTTACGCCATGCGATAGTTCGTGATGAACTCGTACTGCATTATCAACCGATCATAAACATGAAAACGGATGAGGTTGTTTCGATGGAAGCACTTATTCGATGGAATCATCCAACACACGGCACATTGCTGCCTAGTCATTTTATAAAGTTAGCTGAAGAAAATGGACAAATTATAAAAATTGGAAATTGGGTCTTGGATGAAGCCTGTAAGCAATTAGCACATTGGCATCTTGCCGGTTTTGACAATTTAAAAATTTCAGTCAACCTGTCTATACGACAAATTGATGACAAAAACTTTTATTCTTTTGTGGTATCAACATTAAAAAAATACAAATTAAATCCGAGTAGTTTAGAGCTGGAAATCACTGAAAGTTTATTTTTAGAAAGTAGCCACGCAACATTAAAAACATTGTTTACGCTTAAAAAAATTGGCATCAGTATTGCTATCGATGATTTTGGAACAGGCTACTCTTCACTTGCCTACTTAAAATCATTTCCAATAGATAGACTTAAAATAGATCAGTACTTTGTTCGTGAAGTAGCAAAAGATGATGATAATGCCGCTATCACACAGGCAATAACATCTTTAGCACATACCCTTAGGTTAGACGTTACTGTTGAAGGTGTTGAAACAATAGAACAATATAATGTATTAAAAGAACAACAATGCGATGAAATGCAAGGATTTTTCTTTAGTAAACCACTCTGTGCTAAACAAGCAGAAGATTTGTTGCAATCGGCATAGGCTTTCTTTAGCACATCAGCTAAACAGTGCCCTCATGTTCATTATCATAAAACATTAAACCAATACCACCACTGTCTTTATAGGCAACCATTGCATGTAAGTTTTTACTCATATTCTTGATTTCAGGATCGTCAATATCAACCGCAAATTTAACACTCACCATGCAATGTGCATATAAATCTACATCAGCTACATTTGTTACAACATACATACCGCCATTACTAATGTTTTGTGTAACACCGGTAACTGTATTCCTTGAGCCACATGCTAGCGTAACATCCACATTCATTGACTTACGATCATCCCAACGAAAATCTACAAAATCCATATCACTCAACTCCTAACCGTTTAAATAAATACTGTACGTTATTTAAACTCAAATACTATCAAGATGTTGTGATATTATCCTCAAATGTGGATTTTATATGGGATTCAGAGATGAATGATTTAGACTTATTCTAAAAAAAGCCCGTAACTAACCGGGCAGTGTTCCAAGGGGGAAATAAAGCTTATTGCTACAAATGAAAATAAAAGGTGAAAATTAAAATCGACCTAGATCAACCTTACAGCGACCACGAAACCAATGTTGAAATCAGGCTTGAAAGCTTAACATGATAAAATGTTCGAACATCCATGCGCTCGTGCCAGAGATAATCCTTATCGCAAGTCTTATCCCTAGACTGACTGGTATGAGAAGCAAATAACAAACTTAACGCAACACATTTCCTTGTAACGACGGTCGAAATAAGAGCAACCTAAGTCTTTACATCAAGAAGATGTAGGAGTCATTAGACAGGAATTTAACATTAATAAATATCCGGTATGATCTGGAATGTTTCTAGGGTTTACCCTTATAAAATCCGCATGAAACATAAAGTGCGACTAAATCGGCAAGTGACGCTACATCCATTTTTTCCATCACATTGGCACGGTGCGCCTCAACGGTCTTGTTACTAATACCAAGATCAGATGCAATAACTTTGTTTTGCTTGCCAATAACAACCTGATCCAGCACTTCTCGCTCACGTGGTGATAATGTGGCCAATAATGACATTTTAGATTGTAGATCTTGATGTTCTATGCGCTCGTGATGATCTTTTTCGAGGCATTGATTCACCCGTTCGAGCAATAACTGATCGTTAAACGGTTTTTCAATAAAATCGACTGCACCATTTTTAAGTGCACGCACTGCCATAGGAACATCGCCATGACCCGTAATCAGTATCATTGGAATCGAATAGTGCTTCTCATTTAATAGCTTTTGCAATTCGAGACCACTCATACCAGGCATCCGAACATCGGCAACCAAGCAACCCGGATCATCGGCATTATAATTGTCTAAAAATTCTTGAGCTGAAGAAAAAACCTTAACGTTAATGTTAATCGACTCTATCAACCAACTTAATGAATCGCGTACCGCTTGATCATCATCAACAATATAAACGGTAGCCTTATTATCAAGCATACTGAACCTCTGAACGAGCAACAGGAAGGCTAAAGCGAAATGTAGTGCCGTTTACCTGATTAATGTTTGCCGATAAATGGCCGCCATGTGACTCAACGATGGAGCGGCTAATGGATAATCCCATTCCCATACCTTCTGGTTTGGTTGAAAAAAATGCAGTAAATAAATTTTCGCGCTGCTCGGTTGAAATTCCATGTCCGGTATCCCAGACCGCAACTTCAGCCATGTCAATTTGATTATTGTACCAACTGTGAATAATTAACTCTTTGCGAGTCCAACTATTGCCATCCATCGCTTCAAATGCATTTCGAATTAAATTTAACACCACTTGTTCAATTTGTATATCATCGGCCAACACTAACGGCATTACCTTTTGCAATTGTAAGTGTACATAAACGCCGCGTTTTCTGGCATCAAAATTGGCTAACTGTACTGAATCTTGAATTATTTTATTTATATCCGTGCTGGCTCGATTTGGTTCGCCCTTGCGTACAAAATCTCTCATGCGTTTAATAATATCACCCGAACGTTTACTCTGAATACTAATATTTTCCAGGGCATTGATTATTTGACTTATATTATAGGCTGGCGACGACAATCGCCTGACACAGCCTTGAGCATAGTTCGCAATAGCAGCTAAAGGTTGATTTAACTCATGAGCAATACTCGATGCCATTTCCCCCATCATACTAACCCGGGAAACATGCGCGAGTTGCTGTTGATGATCATCATGTTGCTTCGCTACCATTTTTTGCTCTGTTATATCTAACCCCGTTGCAATGTAATTTACAATTTTGCCAGTTCCATCTCTTAATGGCGTTATCGTTTTATCTTCATAAAGCAATGAACCGTCACTGCAGCGATTAATAAATATGCCTGTAAATACCCTTCCAGAACTAATTGTGCGCCAAACATTTTTATAAAAACTACTGTCGTGTTCACCCGACTTTAGAATTGAAGGCTTAAAACCAACTGTTTCTAGTAATGAAAAACCACTTAACTTCTCAAATGATGGATTTACATATTCAATTAAACCATCTGCATCAGTAATTATAATTGTTTCTGAAGTTTGTTCTAATGCTCGGGATAATTTTTTTAGCTCCATTAACGTCTTTTTATGCCCACCGACTTCTTTCTGAAATAAACATTTTGACTTTATTAATTTAAACTTTAACACTAACACAATTATAGACATTAATATTAACAGCGCTATTAATACAATAACTAAAATTACATATTCACTATATCGATTTATAAAATACTCGGTGCTATTGTGGTGTTTATACGGACCAATTTTTAAATCATAAAATAGTTTGTGTACTGGTCGATAATCAGACGGTACATTCCAACCAATATACGAACCTTTTATTGCCGCTGCATCTGAAGATTTCATTGTCAATAATGCGACGGTAACTTTTTGCGCTAAATCGATATCGGTATGCTTGGCTTTGGATAATGGCCATTCCGGATACAATTTAGTGCTGTGTTTAAACGGATAGTCTGGATTAAATTTGGCATTTAAAATTCTAAACTCACTTAAACGGATTACCTTCTCTGCGGCCATTCGATGTAAAATATCTGCTCGCACTGTGCCACTATCAACCTTACCATCTCGAACAGCGTAAACAATATCATCTTGAGGAAAACCGTTAAAAATTATCTCTTTTAAATCCGTAAACGGGTCGATATCTTGCGATACCATTTCATACCATGCTAACTGGAAACCACCAAACGCTGTTGGACTAACGGCCATCATGGTTTTATTTTTTAGATTAGGAAGACTCTTTATCGCTTTATTCTGTGCTCGAGTAAAAATAACTGCTCCAAACTCGGTCACCCCACGTCTTACACGTAAATTATCTAATGTCGTCAGCCCGGTTATGCCGTAGGTTTGTTCCAATTCAACATAATTACCTGGATTGGTGAGGATAAAATCCAGTTGGTTGCGCTCAATAGACTCACGCATAGCATTAAGATCAAGAGGTTTAATTAAAAAATTATAGCCTGGAATTTTGGAATTCAAATAATCTGCAGTAGGCATCCAACGTGATAACGTGCGCTCAGTCCCACGATAGCCTAACACTCCAATAACCACTGACTCATCAGCAGCAGAAAGCACTTGATCAGCTTGTACCTCGTATTGAATAATCGTCAAGGCGAGAAGAAAACTTAAAAGAAAAAACTTACGCATACAAATATTAGTGGCTGCAATACAAATACCCAAAACCGAAATACCCAAAGTCAATAAACCAGTCTGTTTTGTGGAAATGTGCTATTTTTATTATGACTATTTTATGACTTTATCATATCACTATCCAGCCCAACATAGTTCAGCGAATAATTGTCTATTTTTGATATAGTAAGGATATGTTCCCACTAATAAATTAGGGTTAATTAATCGTATTGAGCATACAAAGAATTTAAACTCGGAGTCGAACCCTTTTTTTGTGATTTCAGAGTAAAACTCGGTGGTTGTAAATTAAATGCTGACCATAATAAAGAACCATCCCAGTCCGAAGCATTCCTTTGATACAAACAGGACTCCAACTTATCTAGCGCTAGTATTAGTTCTGGTGCAGAAAAAGCGCGTAATGCACTTATATTTGTAAATTGCGTCGACTGTGTTTTAGCATTAGCCCACTGCAATAATAAACTACTACAGTCTCGGGCATTATTATTTAAACAAGCCTCTTTTATTTGCTTGGTAGAAATCGATTTAAATGCCACCGGTGTAACATTACTCGATGCTAATGATTCAGACAAAGTCATTTTGGCTCGTAATTGCACCAGTAGATACAGTGTCACCAGCCACAATAATGCCAACACACTGCACGCGATAATCCACCACCATGACACAACCTGCTGTGCACCACTATTTCCATCTAAATTCAACGATTTATTACTGTCGACCTCTTGCAAGGCAACTGCCTCATTGTCGTCAATGCGTAAATTTGGCTCAGGGCTTTGATTGCTATTAAGCGCATCATCTGACGTGCTACTGGCTATCACCGTAATGGTTTTAGCCGGTAATTTCGATTCTTGGATGCTATTGCTTTTAGTATCCCACCACGGAATAACAATTTCAGCTAACTCCTGTTGCCCAACCTTGGTTGGCATTAATGCCGTTTTAAAGCGTTTGCTTGCTATCAATCCGAGCGGATTATCTCGTTCGGCTGTTTCTGGCACATCGGGATACAGTTTAATAGTCTTCGGCGCTGCAAATTTAACTTCTGGTAATTGTGCTGCTGTTAAATTTTGAGCTGTTAGACTAATCGTTCGAGTCATCGGTTCACCCGATACAAATGAATTAACATCACCCGACCAAGTCTCACTAATGGTTAAACTATCAACTGGAAGCCACGCTGCATTAGGGTACTTTTGAGTAAACTCAATAGGAATACCTTTAACGTCAATTTCAACAGGTTTCGTTTGTAACTGTTTTATTGTACCTCGACTATTAAAGGGATCCATATTAAAGAATGAACGTTGACGTTGATTGCTGACTATTTGAGTTTGAAAAGTTATCGATGGTATTTTTAGCTTACCACTTTTTTGAGGAAATATAGCATAACGACGTTCTAACACCGAATAAGCAACGCCATCAACGACCACTCTTTTATCAGTATCTTTACCCAATTTAGTAATAATTGCCTGATTATTTTCACTAACGGGTTCACTTAAACTTGCATTTGCAATTTGTATGCGGCGAAATAATTTTATGCTGTAAATTACTTGCTGTTGAACATAAACTGACTTTGGCTCAACATTCACTTCAAGGTAAATATCCCGTGATTGTTCACTATCTTGCGTAGTAACTGTATCGGAAACTGTAATTGCAATTGCATCACTTTTATCTTGTCCAAAATTAATTTCGGGAATAATAAAAGATCCCGGTTTATCTGCAATTAATACCATAATCCAGGTTTTAGTTTTAGTCATTGAACCATTGATAAAACTAAGGTTTGAGCTTTGAGAAGTACTTAACACTCTAAATTTATTGTGTAATTCAGTGAAATCTGGGTCTTCATCAACACTGCCATTCGCTTCTAATATAAAACGAAATGACTCACCTACCGGTATCGGATTTCTATCAACCACTGCCGTTATCTCGACCGCATTCGCTGTTGTTATTAATATCGCCGACAGTATAAAAATACCGACTATTTTATGTAAAAAATTTACCATGCGGGGCCTTTACTATAGGGTTGATTATTACGACGTTTATATTGATACCGAAATTTTCGACGCATTAAGCCTGCCGGATCATCGGGTATTTTACGTAGCCATTGTTCCACGGCTTGTTGTTGTTCTTTATTTTCACTATTAAGATCTTCATCTAATTTTGCTTGTTGTTTTAATTCTTCTTCTGTTTTTTCTGATTTTTGTTGTTTATCAGTTTCTGCTTTTTTCGCAGCTTGATCTTGCTTCTTTTTATCATCTTCGCTGTTTTGTTCTTGTTGTTTTTGGCTTTGCTCGTCTTTCTTTTGTTCTTTGTCGTTATCGGATTCTTTTTGATCCGACTTTGAATCCTGTTGCTCAGACTCACTATCAGAATCTTTCGATTCACTATTATTTTTTTCTTTACCTTTATCATCTTGCTCTTTCTTTTCTTGACCTTTATCGCTTTGCTCTTTCTTTTCTTGATCTTTATCGTCTTGATTTTTATCTTGTTTATTATCAGATTTTTCTTGTTGTTTTTTTAACTGATCTTCAACTAGTTTTTTGTTGTATAAGGAATCTTGATGTTCAGGGTTGCTCTTGATAACTTCATCATAATTTTTAATCGCTTCATCATAACGATTTAATTTAGCAAGTGCATTGGCTCGATTGTAAATGGAATTTACATCCGTTTTACCCTCTAATAATTCAAGCGTTTTTTCGTAGTCACCGGCTTTATAACTTGCAGCAGCCTGCCAATCTTTATTTTGAAATAATTCAGCAGACTCTTTATTTTTCCCATCACGAAATAACTGTTTAGCTTGTTGATTGGAATTAGACCACAATGAATCCCAACTTAGCGCATAACTTGTTTCAGGCACTGGCAACAATATAACCACAAACACAAAAACCAAACCTTTTCGAAAGGAAAGTAACACCAATGGTAAAAGTAACAAAACCAACCAGGGTCCTTGCTCACGCCAAATATCTGCGTCTTGCTCATTGTCTGATTGTTCACTTTGACTATTATCAAAAATTCTAGTGCTGATTAATTTTTTTAAATCACTGTCATCAACACTTAAACTCGAGAACTGACCATTATTTCGAATAGCCAAACGTTTTAAAAAAACATTATTGGTTTTTGCAATAACAATATTGCCTGTTGAATCTTTTAAAAATCCGCCTTTAACAAGGTTAATAGGAGCGCCCTGCTCGGTGCCAACCGATAAGATGGATAAATTAAAATTAACCGTATTGAGCAATTTTGTAACTGTAGGGGCATACATCTCGGGAACTTCATCGGTTAACAATAAAATATCACCTTCAGTAATACCTCCTTGTTTGAATAATGCCAACGCTTTAGCAATGGCAATATCCACTCGGCTGCCCTGGCTTGGCATCATTGCCGGAATTAAACTCGGTACAAGTTGAGCGATGGTCTCCGTATCATCCGTTAAGGGACTCACCACAAACGAATCACCGGCATAAACAATTAATGCTGTTTGACCTTCTTCTCGTTGCTTTAGTAAATCAAGTAATTTAAGACGAATACGCACCAAACGAGAAGGCTTTACATCTTGAGCCTGCATCGATTTTGATAAATCCAATAATATAATTAACGATGATTGTTGGCGAAATACGGGTTGGGGTAACTTATCCCATGCAGGTCCAGCCAAACTAATAATTGTTATCAAACCATAAAATAGTAAAAACCACACTAGCAAATTTCGCTTTTTTGTTTCGGTACCAACAATAAGGTGTTTTAATAATCGAGGATCACAAACTTGTTTCCAATTATGTTGATTATTTTGCTTATATTTAACTAACCAAATAATTAATAATAACGGTATTAACGCCAAAAACCATAGAGGCCGCAAAAAAATAAAATCACTCATTTCGACCGCCCCACTAAATTAATAAACGTTGCCCAGTATTCTACCAATAACAATATCAACGCCAACATAAAACTGAGCGCCAAAGGCCACATGAACATTTCTGACATTGGACGAAAAGTTTGTTTATCTTTTTCTATTGGTTCTAACTCATCGAGTATTTCATAAATTTTTTGAAGTGCTTGAGTATTTCTAGCTCGATAGTATTTTCCACCTGTGGATTCAGCAATTGCTGTAAGGGTCTTTTCATCTAGCGAACTCGACGGATTAACAGTACGACTACCAAAAAGTGATCGCACTGTCATTTTATCAGCACCAACCCCAATGGTATAAATTTTTAATTTTCTAACAGCAGCTAATTCAGCCGCTTTTATTGGTTTTAACTCACCGGCAGTATTCTCGCCATCGGTTAATAAAATTAACACACGACTATCAACACTTTGTTTACTTAAACGTTTAACTGCTAGACCAATTGCATCACCAATTGCAGTACTGTCTCCCGCTAAACCAAGTGCTGACTCTCTTAATAACTGCGTAACAGTATCCCTATCAAATGTTAACGGTACTTGTAAATAGGCTTGTGTACCAAACAATATCAAACCAATGCGATCGCCCACTCGCCGTTGAATAAATTCACTCGCAACTGATTTTATCGCCGTTAATCGGTCAACCATACGGCCATTCAATTCAAAATCGGCGGTCTCCATACTGCCAGATAAATCGACTGCCAACATTAAGTCTCGACCACTGACGGGCAATTCAATGGCCTCACCCAACCATTGAGGTCGCATACTTGCTAGCACCAATGAAATCCAAATTAAAATCAATACCACCCGATAAACCGGTTTATGCATTGAACCTGACACCGTAGTGCTGGTATTTGTTCGGTATTCCTGGCTAAACGGTATTTGTAACGCAGCTTGTTGTGATTGTGTAACGCTCGGCAAAAAATAACGAATAATAATCGGTATAGGTAAAACCAAACTAAGCCACAGCCATTCAAATGATAGCATTATCGTAACCCATACTGATTTTTTAAATTATACTTAAGCCAGTGTTTTACAAGCTCATGGACCGGCGTAACATCGTCAGTAATATTGGCTTGATATGGCCCGCTTAATAAAATTGTACCAACACCAGATTTAAATGACATTTTTTCATTTTCAATTATTTTTTGTTGCGGTAGCTTGGAGTCTAAAAATTCTAACCATGCAGTTCCGTGCAACTTAGCAACTGATTCTTGTTTGAATTTATAAAGTGATACTCGACGCAATAATGCCGATACCTGTTTTATAAATTGTTGTGCATTATGATCATTTTTATACTGGTTAAAATGCTGCGCTAATTCAAGTTTGATATTCTTATTTAATTTTCTATTATAATACGTTTTTTTATACACAAATATACTTAACGCAACAATCACCACCAAGACTATTAACATCCACCACCCTGGTGCTAAAGGCCACCATAAGATGCTATCGGGTAAATGGATATCACGTAAAGCCAATTCCACTTTCGGTGTAGCAGGATTCATCGTCGCTTAATTCCTAAACCAGTTTGCAGGGTTGATAAAATATTGTCAGTGGTGCAAATCGGTAAAAAATACATACCATAACGTTGGCATAATTTAATTAAATGTGCTTTACGCAACTCAAAGTTTTCATGGAATTGTTGCCGAAACTGTGTGCTATTGGTATCTAGGGTAAACGCATTATTCTCGTCATTACACACTCGATAAAATCCTTTGGGCGGTAATTCTGATTCAATCGGGTCGTAGACAAAAATAAAAACAATATCATTGTGTTTTGATAATTGTGCGACAGTTTGCTCTGCCTGCTCGGTAAAACCACGAAAATCACTAATCATAAAAACCAAGCTGCCAGGATTGGTTACATGCTGTAACCTGAACATTGCTTGTTCAGTGGAGTTTTCGATATGATTGCTATTTTTATTTTCATTATCAGAACTAGCTTGATGCGTCGTCCAGGCACTATGTTCAACAAGCTGCTGAATATAATGAATAACGGCTTTTTTGCCGCGTTTTGGGCGTAATTCAATGTGTTGTTGCTTTGAAAAAATCAAACCACCTAGTCGATCACCGTGATAATTGGCGCTCCATGCTAACAAGCTAGCGACATAACTTGCGACAACCGATTTAAATGCTTTTTGAGTTGCAAAAAACATAGGAGCATTTAAATCCAGAAAAAGTAGTACACTACGCTCACGTTCTTCACGAAACATTTTGGTATAGGGCTTTCCAGTACGCGCCATTACGCGCCAATCGATGTTCCTAATTTCATCGCCAACTTGATAGGGACGCACTTCATCAAACTCCATTCCACGTCCTTTAAATGCTGAAGAGTAACCTCCACTCCATTGTGAACGAATTTTTCCGGCCTTCAACGGTAACTGTCGTGCAGATTGACTCAGACGTATTAAATTTTGTTTTTGAACATCAACTACATCATCGTTTAGTTCATTAGGTGATTCATATTTCATGTTAAATTATGGTACTGGAATACGTTCTATTAATGTTTGAATAAATTTATCAGGCGTGATGCCATCGGCTTCCGCTTCGTAGCTCAATATAATTCTATGTCGCAAAATATCAAATGCAAGAGATTGAATATCTTCTGGTGATACAAAGTCACGCCCTTCTAACCAAGCTCGAGCACGCACACAGCGATCGAGTGAAATACTCGCCCGTGGGCTGGCACCGTATTCTATCCATTTAGCAAGATCGTCGCCATACCGTTCCGGTGAACGCGTTGCTAATACCAGCTCCAATAAATATTGCTCTAAATTATCCGCTAAAAATATATTTAAAACTTCCTGCCGTGCTTCAAACAAGACTGATTGCATAACTTGAGCTTCTGGAATTTTAATCGATGCAGAAGGAGCCATAGCTTCACTGCGAGCCAATTTTAAAATTTCTTTTTCAACATCATTGTCAGGGTAGGTAATTTTTACATGTAATAAAAATCGATCTAACTGAGCTTCGGGTAACGGATAAGTTCCCTCTTGCTCAATAGGATTTTGAGTTGCCATGACCAAAAACAGTTTTTCCAATGGATAGGTTTTGGTGCCGACTGTTATTTGCCGTTCTTCCATTGCTTCTAACAATGCCGATTGTACTTTTGCTGGGGCACGGTTAATTTCATCAGCCAATATTAAATTATGAAACAACGGTCCTTTTTGAAAATGGAACGAGCCTTCATTTGGCCTAAAAACCTCGGTACCGGTCAAGTCAGCCGGTAATAAGTCAGGAGTAAACTGCACTCGATGGAAATCACCTTCAATCGTTTGACTTAATATCTTGATGGCCCGGGTTTTTGCCAAACCAGGCGCTCCTTCCACTAGTAGATGGCCATCAGCCAATACTGCGATTAATAATCGTTCAACTAACTCGTGTTGACCTAAAATTTCTGTATTCATATAATCGCGAAGCGATTTAATAACTTGTTGATTCGACATGCTGCTCCTCGCAAGCTTGTTAATTATTCAAACTTAAGAACCCAATTCAGGGAAAAAGTTTCCACTAATGTTACTGGAGTATTAATAATTATCCTTAATACTTGTAAAAATCTGCATATTGGAAATTTACTGCTTATAGTATTGATTTTTATAGATATATTAAAACAATATTATATTAGTGGCTATTAATAATCTAGAGATTATATAACGATTTAACAAAATTCAGTAACAAACTGATAAAAGTTTATTTTCGCTTAATTGCTAAACTACAAAAGCTGGTAAATGATAACGCTTTATAGCATTAAAACAACTGTATAAAATAAATACAGTCCCTGAACCTTACATAGCCCTTATTGTCTTAGTACTATGAAATATACTGATGTGAGACACTCCATAAAAATAGCAGCATTGTTTTTTCTGTTTTCTGCCGGCGCTAACGCCAGCAGCGAAAACGACATACAAGCGATATTAGATCAACAAGAAGCCCCATCTGGGGTTATATTTGAAGTAGTGAGTTTATTTGAAGGCACTCTAGAACTGGCTATTCCTAAAATAACAAACTACAGTTCAGCTCTGCGCAAGCGTTTTCCGAACCTATCAATAGCAATTGTAAGCCACGGCAATGAACAGTTTTCGTTAACCAAAAACAATAAAACTCATTATAACAAACTGCATAAGCAAGTCAAAAAATTGACTAATGACGACGATATTCCGGTGCACATATGTGCTACGTATGCCGAGCGAAAGAATGTTGCCGAAAGTGCGTTTCCAGATTATATCAATGTAGCGGCATCAGGCCCATCACAAATTGCAAATTATCGCGAACTGGGCTACATCCTAATAAAGCTGGATAATTGGTAATTCATTTTGCTGAGAACTGAGTTACTTGATGTGCTTTATTGGTTTCGTCCAAGCGAAATTGTTGCAAT
The DNA here is from genome assembly GCA_964420605.1 of uncultured Thioalkalispiraceae bacterium. Classification (GTDB taxonomy): domain Bacteria; phylum Pseudomonadota; class Gammaproteobacteria; order UBA6429; family Thiohalophilaceae; genus CAYQUC01. The sequence goes on from CAYQUC010000009.1 coordinate 25,746, forward strand.
AACGTGATTGCCGCAACCAATAAATTCTAATTTCGTAAAACTAATCATCTTGGCCATCGCGATCCCGCGACCATGCGGATGAGTAGCACGGTTAGGATCAAGCTCTAGATACTTATCAGGCTTAAAACCGGCTCCTTCATCTTTTATAATAATTCGTATTTCTTGCTCATCTTTTTCCCAAAATACATTAATTTTCTTTTCAGAATACTCTGGTAATTTTAAACGACTATTAATTACATCACGTAAGGTATTTTCCATTAAAAACTTTTTCTTTTCATCATAACTAATACCCAAATTACCGTGTTCAACCGCATTAATTAATAACTCAGATAAACCACTCACAGTCTCCTCTGGATTGGGGCAAAGGTTTGCTAAAGCACATGCTATATTATTAATTTCATCTAAATTTTTAAAAACAACATGGCCATTTAATGTTGAGATATCCGTATTACTGGGTATTGGATTATGCACATCGTGGTGCAGTTGTTTATTACGAAATGATTCAGACACCGCGGCTTCAACGATGGATATGAGTGAACGACGAACATAGGGTTTTGTTAAATAATAATACGCACCTGCTTGCATACCATCACGTATATCATCAACATTAATTAATCCGGTTTGGAAAATAACAGGGATTTCTCTCAAACGTTCAACTTTTTTCATTTTTTGTAAAAGTTCAAAGCCATTTAATCCGGGCATTTGTCTATCTAGAATCGCTACATCAAATTCATATTGTGCGGAATCAAGAAGTTTCCAGGCTTCGAAACCATCTCTTGCTAATATAATCTCACAGGCTTCATTTTCCAAAAAACGATCGATTAGATTTAAACAATTATCATCATCATCAGCTACAAGCACAACAACTTTCTTGTTTCTTGCTTTAGTAAAGGTTTGAGTCTTACTGACTACTTTAGGTGATAACGATGGTTCAATATTAATATTTCGAGTAATCATTTTCATCAGCCGGTCAATATCAACCGGCTTAGTATCATAATCACAACAGCCAGCATCAATGGCCTTTTTTCGATCCGCTGACATAGCATGTGCCGACAAACCAATGATAGGTATTTCCATAGTATTTTTATTTGATTTAATTTGTCGGGTCGCCTCCCAACCATCTAAAACCGGTAAGCCCATATCCATTAAAATTAAATCCGGTTGTGCTTGTTCTGCAATATCAATTCCCTGCTGGCCATCAACTGCAGTAAGAATCTCGAAGCCTTTTTTTTGTAAACGTCGCGTTAACATATCACGATTATTCTCATTGTCTTCAACGAGTAAAATAGAGGTCATATTTTTTCTTCTAATTGTAATTTATATAGTTATTTATATAGTTATTATTGTACAGAAACTGCTGAATCGCTACCCCCAACGATATTACAAAATGTTTCTTCAACTATTTCTTTGTTGTACGGTTTTATTATGAATGCATCTACATTATTGGATAATGTTAAATCACACTCATCATTCGATGCGCTTAACACAATACAGATATTTTTAGTTTTAATATTATTTTTTAGCGTTGGTATTATCAAGCTACTATCAATATCAGGTATTTTTTCATCTACAATCATAATATCAATATGATTGTTTTTAATAACAAGTAAGCCCTCATCGCAATCTCGGGCTGTAATCACATGAAATTTTAAATTAGTAAGATAACCAACTAAAACATTAACTGCTGCGCTGTCTTTATCAATGATTAAAACACTGGCGCAATATTCTATATTTCGTTGGTTACTTTCAACAATAACTTTGTTATCTCGATTAACTTTAACTCGTCGGGGTATATTGACATAAAATGTAGAACCATGACCAATTTCACTTTTAACAGAAATAGTGCCATTCATTAACTCGCAAAATAATTTACTAATGGTTAATCCTAAACCAGTTCCCTCATATTTTTTTGAGCTACTAGAATCCGCCTGATTAAATGGACTAAATATTTCTTCGATATATTTAGCATCTAGTCCAATACCCGAATCTTGTACCACAAACTCAACCGAGCTATGGCCATCGATGGTTGAGTCATTGATCGAAACTGAAATCTCACCTTCTTTAGTAAACTTAATAGCATTACTCAGTAAATTTAATAAAATCTGACGTGTTCGGGTCAAATCCGACTCAATACTTGTTACTGATTGATTAGAATTCACTATAATTGTATTCTTGTTTTTATCGGCAAGTGGTTTACTAGTTGCCACTAGTTCTCTAACCATATCATTGATATTAAACTCTTCAACATTCAACTCCATCTTACCCGCTTCAATTTTAGAGATATCCAGAATGTCATTTATAATAATCAATAAATGTTTACCCGCACTATTGATTCGAACAGAGTCTTCTTTTACTTTTCCCGTTTCGCCTTCATCCATATCATCTGAAATCATCTCACTATAACCAATAATTGCATTTAGTGGTGTACGTAATTCATGGCTCATATTAGCCAAAAATTGTCGTTTTGCTTCATTCTCTTTAACCGCCCGATCACGTTTGGTAGCAACTTTTGCAAAATTCTTACCTAATACTAAATTGGTTTTTTCGGCCTTACGTAACTCAACATCTAAGTCATCCTGTTTTTTATTCGTAATGTAATTAATCCGTCTAACTTCAATATAGAGTAAAATAGAAATAATTAATAACACCAATGAGATCATACTCACAAAACGCCATTGACTATTAACAATAGATTGATATCGATCAGTTACATTGACATAAATTCCAAACAACCCATATTCTTTTATATTTGATTCCTCAATTTCATGTGTCATCAACATTGGAATGTAGGTTGTCAATAGAGAAACATCGTTAAAAATTTCTCCATCTATTGTAAACTGCTCATAATGTTTAATCTCTGTAAAACTTTTTCCGGTGTCGTAGACTTTAATGACATTCGATGCGTCGATTATTTTTCCACTATTTTCTTTAGTCGTAGAATATATGTTTTTTAATTTAGGATCGTAAATTTTTACTTTTACAACCGTGGTTTTTTCAATACTATCGTTAATAATTGAAGTTAAAAAAGGATGGTTTCGTTTATCAGAAATAAACGCTATAGACTCATCATTGTATAAATTATGAACGCCCAGTTTAGTTTCTATTCCGATGTGAATGCTGTTGTAAATAATCTTACTTAATAAGGCATTATTTTCTGCACTTTGTTCTTCTAACAAATTGATTGAAAATGAGCGATATACCCAACCAATCAATACAACAGCAATAACCAAGGTTATAACGCTAGTAAACGAGAAGAGTTTCAATAATTTATTATTTACATTATGCATCAATGATATAAAGCCAGTTTAAAGACACCTTATATATCGGTTGCTAAAATGGAATCTTAAATTTTGATTGTCATACTGAGAATAATGTAATTCGACGCTTAATAAATCACTGGTTTGAAGGACAGCTCTAAAAAAATACCTTTAATAATATAATAGTAATATATTCGATGGCAAAAATATTACTGTTAATTATCACTAAGCAAATAGGACGACAACAAAGAAAATTAGCAGTTTAGAATCGGCATAAATTATTTTAATTCGGCACGCAGTACTATCGCCATTAAAGCCGGAATCGTGATTAAAGTAACTAAGGTTGCAAAAATTAGTCCCCACGATAAAGCTAATGCCATTGGTGATACAAAAGGATCCATACCTCCCCAACCATAAGCCGTTGGTAATAACCCAACCACGGTCGTCGTTGCAGTTAAAACCACAGCTCGTAATCGCCGTCGCCCTGCTTGCATAATTGCATCATACGCTGAAACACCCTGCTTAATCGCTCTTTGAATAAATACCATTAAAATCATCGAGCTATTAATTACCACCCCGGTTAACGCAACCATCCCCATGGTTGAAAAAAAAGATAACGGCATGGGTTTCCACACGATGCTATGAACGTAAAAACTAATAATCACACCAACAGCACCAAATGGAATAGCCAACATCACCGCAAATGGATAACCCACATGGTTGAATTGAATCGCTAAAATAAAAAATATACCAATTAATGCAAATAAAAATGCAATCCCTAAGCTTTTAAACGATTCCTGATTCTTTTCTTGTTCACCGCCAAAGTTGACAAAGACTTTATCCTCATATTTCCCTAACCATTTACTTTTATCTTTTAAGACTAAACTATTAATTGCAAAACTGGTTAATATCTTAGGATCAACATTGGCCATAACACGCAATACCGGCCGACCCTCACTGTGTCTAATGGTTGAAACTGCTGAAACCTGTTCTATTTTTGAAATACGCCCTAACGGAATTAAGCCACCTTTATTATTCGGGATTTCGATGGTTTTAAGGTAATCTATATTTTTTGAAACATCATCAGGTAATCGGATGGTGACATCAATTTCTTCTTTACCCCGCCTAATTGTCGAGACCCGTAATCCACTGGCAATTGCACGCAGATGAGTTGATACAGTAGCAAGGTTAACACCCGCATAAATGGCTTTTTTACGATCCAATATTATTCGAAGTTCATCATCGCCACGACGCAAATCAGTTTCAATCGTGATAATACCTTCGATTTTTTCAAGATAGTGTTGCAGATTTTCAGCTACAATTTTATTAGTTTTTGTATCATCACTAATAATTTCAACCTGCAATGACCGTCCAGTCGGAGGACCAGGTTTTTTAGCTTGTAAAGACAGCTCCAGTTCAGGAAAAGATTTTCTTAATTTTTTAACAACCTCATACATTTCAATTTGCGCATCATGTCCCGGTCTTAATACTGTTGGAGAATAAATAACATGCAGTTGTCCAAATCGACTACCCCGCTGAGTAAGAGGATCGCCATTTTCCAACGCAATTTTACCCGCAGTTATTACCACGGTTTCAAGATTGTCACTCGACACATCGATTCTAATTCTGTCCTTTAACTTATGCAGTAGAGACTGCATGGTGCTTAATGTTGTTCCGCGTTTAGCCGTTGCATACACAAAGAACTCCTCTACACCTTCAGAAGGAAATAATTCAAACTTCATGTGATTTGCAGCAAATCCCAAAGAACCAAAAAAGATTAAAAATGAAGCTAATACCGTTATAACTCGATGTCGTAGTGCCTTGCCCAATAAATAAGCATATATATTTTCAAAACGAATCAACCAAGCACGTTCTTTTACTTTTTTGTGACCGTGAGTAAACTCAGCGACGTGACTTGGTAAAATTAAAAATGATTCTAACCAAGACAAAATTAATAAAGTAATAACAACTATAGGTATCGAAATAATAAACTTACCAATAATACCCGACATAAATAACATTGGTAAAAAAGCTGCCACAGTAGTCAGTACCGTAGTTGTCACAGGACCTATAATTTCATATGCACCAGTTACTGCGGCTTCTAATGGCGGCATACCTTGCTCCATATGAAAAGTAATATTTTCTCCAATGATAATTGCATCATCGACGATCATTCCCAGTACCATTATAAAACCCAACATGGATACCAAATTTAACGTCACACCAACTGAGTGAAGCACATACAATCCAGTTAAAAAAACAATCGGTAAACCCCAGGTCGTGGTTAATGCCACCGAGGGTCGTAGAAATAAAATTAAACAAATAAATACCAACACTAAACCAACAATACCATTGTTGGTTAACACGCTTAAACGTAATTGAGCAAACCGAGAGAAATCTTGAAATGTGCTCACAGTAACATCAGCCCCGTATTTTTTAGGTATTGTAGCCAGATATTCTTTTATCGTTTTAACCGACTCAATTATATCGCCGTCAGCCTTTTTCATCACTAACATCACTAGTGCCGGTTTTCCGTCGATATCGTAATATTCCGTTGGTTTTTCTAATGCTTCACTGACTTGTGCAATATCGCCCAAACGTATACCTTCACCAAATTCATTGGCTCGAATAATTAAATTAGCTGCATCCTCAGGGCCTTTAAATTGTCCAACAATTCGTAACGACTTTTGTCCTTGAGGAGTATTTATTTCTCCCCCCGGAGCATTAATATTCCAACTTTTTAAAATTCTTTCCAAATCGCCAATCGAAATTCGATTAGTACGTAGTTTGTTAGGATCAACTAAAATTCGTAATTCAGTTTTACGTGTGCCTTGTATCTGTACTCGTGCAATACCATCAATGTTGAGTAGATCATCTTCAATTTGATCTCCAAGTCTTTTTAATTCTAAATCCGTTACAGGAGCGGATATAGCAAGTTGTATAATCGGAAAAACACGTCCATCAATTTCTAAAACAAAGGGTTCATACGGTAGATCAAGAGGTAATTTAGCCTGATCAATGGCTAACTGAACATCACTGATCATTCGATCACGATTACTCGATTTAGAATCCAGTTCTAAAGCTATAGAACCACTCGAAGGAAAAGACACTGATGTCATTTTATCTATTCCATCAACTGATTTTAACTTTTGTTCTATCGGTGTAATTATCAGTTGATCTATTTCTTCTGGCGAAGCACCAGGATAAGTAACGCCTACAATCATTTTATCAAGATTTACATTGGGAAATGCTTCTCGATTAATCACAAACATTGCATATATTCCAATGACAATAACAAAAATTGATATTAAATTAACAAGCAAACTTCTTTTTATAAAAAACGTAATGATACCTTTCATTGTATTATTTCCCGTTCTTCCTGAAAAATAATTTTCCTTGCTTTAAATTTAGCAAGGAAATATTTTTTTCTAATAAAATATTTTGTGTTTCATAATCCAACTCTGCAGCAGTACGCTCATTATCAAATTGAATAACTATATTTGTTGTCGTTCTTCCAGAACGATAACGATTGACAATATCTTTATATTTATCAACTTCAATTTCACTTCGTTCTTTATAAGTTATGTTAATAGCAGTAATTTTTTTAATATTGGATATTAACGCATAAGAATCATATTCCAAGTCAGTTTCTAACTTTGATATTTGAATTTTAATGCTGTCTCTATTAAGGTGAGCTTGATACAATTTACCATTTAAACCTCGCCTATCTAATGACTTTTGATATTCCAATGTTATACCACCAATGACATCAGTTTCATTCAAGCCACCAACAGCTGTAGGCCCCTGATTATTGATTGTTCCGATTGAAAAAACCAGATCAAGTTTTGATCGGGTACTGTCTTTATTAAAAACAATAATAGAATCAGCCAATTTTAAGTTTAAGTTTAGTATTTTTAATTCTGGGTTGTATTGTTTAATATTTTTATGAACACTATCAAATTTATATTTCTTATTTTTAGTTTTTTTAACCTTTGGAATAAACCTTGAATTCCATGGTTTTCCGATTAAGCGATTAATCGCAATTTCACTTTTTTCCCAGACTAAATTCAATTCCTGATATTGGCCTTGTAAGAAATGTATCTGAGCATTAGCTTGCAAAATCTCGCCCTTTTCTACAATTCCTAGATCGATATTTTTATTGATATGAAGTTTTAATTTTTTTGCCCGCTCAATCGATTCGCGGGCGGTCTTCAACCTCGCGATTAAAACCGCTGCACCGTAAAATAAATCAATAGCTTGTGCGGTTATTTCATCTCGTACTAGTAGTTTCGTATTAATAGATTCTGAGTATTTAGAATTAACACTATCTAAATTTAATAAATATTCATTATGCTTTTTATTTTGCATTAATGGTATTCGATAATTCAAATCCACACCCGTTGTGGTAAGCGGGTTTGGTTGAGAGTTTATAACAATATATTCACTGTCATCATGTCTGTAATTCGTCTTTAACTCAATAGAATTACCCGACTCAAAGCTTTTATTAACCCCCAGTAATAAGTTCGATTGAGTTGACTCAGCACCAATAAATGAGCGATTACGATTAACACCTACATTAGCAAACAAATTCCAACCAAGTGTGCTTTCAATAACGTGTATTTCACTGTTCGTGCGAGTTATATTGATTTTTGCAAGACTCAATGATTCATTGTTATTGAAGACTTGTTGGATAAATGTATCAAATGTTTCGTTATTATTTTCTTTAGCTTGGACATTCAGTATCAAAAAGCTTTGTATAGATAAAACAATAGAGAAAAGTGTATATCGAATCATTGTTTTATTAATTTTGGTCACAGAATCATATCTCCTAAAATACAAACAGTTTAATAGCATATTACACTATTCACTTTTCATGTCTTGCTAAAATATTAGGAAATTTACAATATATCACATTCTTGATACAGAGGTTTAATTAGGCCGGTATGATGAGTTTTGATTAAAACGTCGAATAACCTTTTGAATATCTTTTATTGGTCTAATCCACGGTAGAGCCATCTTCTTAGGAAGATTTTTTACTGCTAATTTAGCACTTTCCTTGTTTTTATAAGGACCTAAAATTAAATGATACCAACCAGTACCCTTTCGATTGGTTTTAAATAGCGCATATTGCCCAGTAACCCGTTTTTCACTTGCAAACTTGATAAGTGATTTTTTATATTTCGAGCCCATTAAGTGTAGTACAAATTTATTACTTTTTTGGTTTAATATCCACTGTGTATCTTCCATATATTTACGGCCTAAACTCGTTATTTCATATAACTTGCTATTTGATTTACCGCTAATTGGATTGGTCACGACTATCCAGTTTTGGCCTTTATGATATCGGGGTACCAGTTTCATATTAATTTGCGAATCCGATACATGAGATATTTTTCGTTCTGGTATCTCGCGTGCACCACGAGCACCATAAAACGTTATGGTACTTTTTTTACTAAAATTTTGGCCATATAAACTAATTGTTATTTCTTTATTTTTTGCCGTCAATGATTTTGGTGTTACTGATATAATTTCAGGAAAGTTTTTACTGGTAATTGTACTTAGTTTATCAATGTCGTATCGCGACAAATCATTAGAAACTATTTGAATGGATTTTTTATTCGATTTGTTTTTTATAGTTTTCTGGTTAGATTTATTATTCGATATTTTTTCATGAGCATCATTTTTTTGTTTAGATACTATCGCAATTTGTTGTTGCCATTTCGAGGCTAATTGCATTTCATACTGTAGTTTAATTATACTAGTAATTGCATTCGCATTTTCAACCTCGATGTTTCGATTAAATATGTCATCCCCAAATATAGAAAAATCATAAATTATTAACGCATTATTTTCTGTATTAGACTTAATAGATGTATCAACACTCACTTCATCTTTATTAAGTACAATTTTATTGGTGATAACATTGTTTTCTTGTTTTATAACTGACATGTTATCAGCAATGGTTATCGCAATATCTTTTTGTTGACTGTCAGGCTCAAAAAAACCAAAAATCAGACCCAAAAATATCGCCATGAACGAACCCGTTATAAGGTACTTCCGTAGCGGGAAATTAAAATTTTTGCCATCAAAAAAATCATTTCTGGTTATATCTTCCATACCTGTAACTAAAACAATATGGCATAAGTTATTTATTTTTTTAGGTATACCATTTGATTGTTTAATAATATCCAAGCAAACGGCATGAGAAATTGGTGTGCCACCACCTTCGACTCCAGCAATCGACAGTCTAAAATAGATATAACGTTTTATTTGTTCATCGGATAAAGCTTCAATTTCCATGTATTCAGAAATTAAACTACTTTCTGATTTAACTTCATCTAGTGCTAATGTGATTTTAAATTCAGGATGACTAATTATAATAATACGTAGTTTAGGATGCTTTTTATCCCAGCGATTAACCAGTTTAAATATTGATTTTAAGGTATCCAGCGGTAATTCGTGAACATCATCAATAATTAATATCGGAATCTCACCACTAGCTTCCAAAAAGGCTACATTATCAATACAAACATCTTTGAGGTTACGATCATCAACGGGGATAGCATTTAAGCCAAAACCTGCAGAGACATTATAAAATAATTGCTCACTTGTCATTATTGAATTTGCAGTAAAACTACAAAATCGCCAATTATCTTCCGCTAGTGTAACAAAGTGATTAATAAAACTGGTTTTACCAATACCGGAAATACCGCTAATGTGCAAAAATAAGTTTGGATCAAGTATTAATTTATTGAGAAAAACCAATCGTTGCGCGTGATCAGTATCTAGAAAATAAAATTTATCGTTAAACTCTTGAGAAAACGGCGCTTCACGAAGACCGTATAGCTGAACATAACTTGGTGACTGCTGTTCATCGCATAATGCTGTCTGATTAAACTTTAATGCCTTATCAGCAAGTTCTTGTTTTGAGATTTCTAATGTAGTATTACTTTTTCTACTTTTCACGGGGGTAATCCAGCTAAAACAGCTTAAATTCAATAGCTAGTAATAATTAAAATTATCACTGTATTCTTTTATTCCATATCAATTTTATATATCAAGTACTCATCTAAATTAAAGTACTATTGATATAATATTGATAATCTATCGTTTATATTTTTTTTATATTATTAATTATTTTTATAAAGAGCATAACGAATATCATCCATATTGTTATCGTTAGAGCCTATTTGTAATAAATTATACGATAAATAGTATTAGATTGGTAAATATAATGGTTAAAAAAAGTATTATTAATGAACAAATATACAATTGAATAAAGTAAAAGTGTAATTTTATTTTAGTAAGCCAGTGTCTTCTTGGTTTTATTTTAACGTAATACTGTTATTACTCTATTATTTGAATAAAAATCGCCATTTTTGCAGTATAATATTACGGCTATTTAATAATGCGTAAACCGGATTAATGAGTAAACTTCGCTAACAAGGGTCTATATTTATGCACTAAATCATTATCCTCACCAAGCAGACTAAATATTTTTAACATCGCAATTCGGGCATAACCAGCCTCAAAATCAAATTTTATTTCTATCATTTTTTTCAGTTCTAATAAAGCAGGTTCATACTGTTTTTCTATAACATAATAAGATGATAATTTTTTAATGTTTTCTAGATTGTCTTTATCTTTTTTACCAATGGCAATTAATTTCTCTATATCATTAATATCATAACGATCTGACATAAAAAATAATTGATTTGATAACGTGGTAATATCTGTATCATTTTTTAATTCTAACGGCAGAGAATCTAACAATGTTAATGCTTCATCGTACCTTTTTTCATATTGTAGTAACTTGCATATAGTTAAGGGTAACCGAGGATTTATTTGATCTTCAACAATCGCATTTGATAACATTTGATAGGTTTTATCTTTATCACCATTGGTGTACTCCTGTATCGCTAGTGCAATAATTTTATCAGAATCACGGACCACAAATTTATCAATGCTATTTTTTAAATCCGTTTCCGATTGATAACCATGTAAGGTAACTTGTACGTCTTCAAATCGAAACAGCTTTAAAGTCGGTACACTTGCAATGCCAAACTCTTTTGATATTTTAATTTCTTTTTCAGTATCGATATTGATTAGTAACAGACGGCCATTATAGTCGTGAATTAACTTATCAAGAATAGGATATTGACGCAAACAGGGTCCTGCTTTTCTTGACCAAAAATTGACTAACACGGGACCAGTTCGTGAGTTATCTATAACTAAAGAAGAAAAATTACTGGTATTCCCTTCATGTATAAAATCAGATTCAATTGTTTCAATCATAATATCAACAAATATACTATTTTAAAATTTCTTATATAAAGAATTATAAATTATCTGTACACTGAGATACAGTTTAATTACTATTTAATCATTAACTTTACAATGTCTGACAAAATACAGTTACTTAGCAGTACCTGCATCGATAAAATAGTGTCCGCAATAAACTCTAGCGGCTATATTATTATCCCAAATGCACTGTCAAGCTCCCTCTTTGATGCGTTGTACCAACGCATACGTTCATTAAATTCCAATGAACTTAAACATGCTAAAGTTGGCCGAACTACAATAGCTAAAGAAATAACACAAATTCGCGGTGACAAAACCTATTGGCTTGATAGCAACAATACCACTGATAAACAGTTTTTATTAACCATGGATCAATTACGCTTAGCATTAAATCAACAGTTATTTTTGGGACTATTTGAATATGAATGCCATTATGCGGTTTATTCACCCGGAAGTTTTTATAAAAAACACAGTGACGTTCTCGCTGAGAATACTGCTAGCATTATGCACTCTAATAAGTTATCGAAGAAAAATAGAATATTATCAAGTGTTTTTTATCTTAATGACAAATGGCATAATCAAGATGGCGGTGAATTAATATTGTATAATAACGATAATTCAATTTTAGAAACAATTTATCCTAAAGAAAATAATTTAGTCTTATTTTTAAGTGAGCAATTTCCACATGAAGTTAAAATTACAACACAAACTCGCTATAGTATTACCGGTTGGTTTAGGGTTAATGGTTAACAGCAACCATGTTTAATCGCCAATTTAGAGTGATTAATCGTAGTACATTACTCGTATTATTAATGGTCTTTACTCAAAATTCTGTGTTCGCATCAAAAAGTATCGAGCAAGCTGGTGATGCATTGCAAATATTAGTGCCTTCAGTAGCCTATGCCACAACGCTCTATTTAAATGATAAAAAAGGTCAGGCACAATTCTACAAGGCCTTTGCGACAAACCTCGCAATAACCTTTGGTTTAAAAAATAGCGTTGCAAAAAAACGACCCAATGGTGGCATCCATTCCTTTCCCTCTGGCCATACTTCAGCCGCTTTTCAAGGGGCGGCATTTATCCATAAGCGCTATGGCCTACAATATTCAATTCCAGCTTATCTGGCTGCGGGCTTTGTTGGTTACAGCCGGGTCGAGTCCAAATACCATTTCAACGAAGATGTGATTGCCGGTGCAGCGATCGGTATTATTAGCAGCTTCTATTTTACAACGAGTTTCCACAATATAAGTATCAGACCTCTGCTTAAAAATCGTACAATTACAGTACAGCTTAGTATGATGCTATAAATTTTTTAAATGACTAGATCTATGTTATTATACAAAGAGTCAATTAAATATTAACATTATGCCTATAATAAATATTAATACAGATGAAGGGTTCGGCGTTATTACTACATTTACCGGCGATGTCTCCGGTGATGAGTTAATAACAGCACAGCAAGAGCGTTATAGCCCAATAAAAAAAGTATTGCTTTTAAAATACATTTTAGCTGATTTTACCGATACAGAAAAACTGGATCTTAGCTCAAATCACGTATTAAAATGCAGTAACTTAAGTATGTGCGCATCAAAAGAGAACCCTAATATTTGTATCGCTGCGGTAATGAACTCTGACTTGGGATACGGCATGAGTCGAATGTGGCAAGCCTATACCGATGACATTCCTTGGAATGCAAAAGTATTTCGTACTCGACCTGAGGCCGAACAGTGGTTGCGCGAAGTCATTGATGTAGATCTAACTTTTTCATAAATTCCCTACTGTAAATAAAGGATACGCAATGAAAATTTCAAGTAATAAAATCAACTCCTTTGTTAGTGTACTATTCCTCTTTATCAGCTTTACAAGTAATTCTTACAGTATCGAAATCGCCGATACCACTATCCCCGACACCATAAAATTAGAGGCTCAATCACTAGTCTTAAATGGTGTAGGTATTCGAACAAAATTCTTTTTCAATATTTATATTGGCTCGCTTTACCTTAAAAATAAAGAATCTAATGCTAATACAATACTAAACGATGCTCACGCGAAACGAATAACCCTTAATTTTTTATATAAAGAAATCGACAAAGAGAAATTAACCAATGGTTGGATCGAAGGTTTTAAAAACAATAATGATAATGCCACACTTAAAATCTTAAAAAAACGAATCGTTCAATTCAACAGTTATTTTGAAACAACTCGAAAAGGCGATAGCGTGCAATTGGATTTTCTTAGCTCTAAAAATACTCGTGTTACTATAAATAATACAAATAAAGGCGAAATCAAAGGTTCTGATTTTCAAACTGCGTTGCTCAAAATATGGTTGGGTGATGACCCAGCAGATTATACTCTCAAAGATGCAATGTTAGGTATTGAGGACGAATGATACTAATTGATGATACTAACGGGTGAGACTAACTGGCTTTAACGCAATTGTTGCACCCAATGCAACAATATTAATATTAGGTTCAATGCCCAGCATTGCATCATTATCAAAAACTCAATATTATGCCCATCCTCAAAATAGTTTTTGGTTCATCATTGAATCATTATTTTCTAGTGACTCTAATTTAAATTATCAATCTCGAATCGAGTTATTACAAAAAAATAATATAGCGCTCTGGGATGTATTAAAAAATTGCGAACGTCAGGGTAGTTTAGATTCAGCAATCAAAAAAAATACCATGATTGCAAATGATTTTAATGCCTTTTATAGCGCATTCCCCACTATCAAGCATGTATTTTTTAATGGAGCCAAATCAGAAACAGAGTACCGCAAGCAAGTATTACCCTCTTTGTCCCAGCAATTTTCTCAAATAAAAAGCCACCGTCTGCCGTCCACTAGTCCAGCAATGGCTACATTAAAACCAAAAGAAAAACTTGAACATTGGTTATTAATCAAAAAATCGCTGGCAAACTAATAAATACCCTATAATCTCGATATGGGCACTTTGCTAGCGTTACCTGTCATATTTGTCATCAAATGGCATAATACCGCAAAATTAATCTTACTATATTTGGGGTTAATTACTGATATACGAGGCTGAAAATAATAAGCACCTCGAAAAATAAATGTATTCAATTAATGCAAAATGCCGCTATTCACCGTAAAATAGACCACATTACACATTTAATATATTAATTTGGAGAAAGATTTTATGGCTAAAGCAAGCGCACGACATATATTGGTAGACACCGCTGAACAGTGTGAAACGTTAAAAGAGCAAATTGTTGGTGGTGCAGATTTTGCTGATATTGCAAAAGCACATTCTAAATGCCCATCGGGTTCTTCTGCTGGTGGCGACCTAGGTGAGTTTAGCCCAGGACAAATGGTTAAAGAATTTGATGAAGTTGTATTTAGTGCCGACCTTAATGTTGTACAAGGTCCAGTACAAACTCAATTTGGTTATCACTTGATCGAAATCACAAATCGAACAGAATAGATTTCTCTCGTTCCAGAGTGTTGCAATAAAACATTCTGGAACTTTTAATATTAAAATTTATTATGGATTTAAATTCTAATATTGCATCTCGTCATCCTCGAAATGCACTATTACTTCAAATATTAATCGCGCTATCAATCGTCTTTCTTATAATTGGTTTATTAGCACCGATTTTTACTGTTTCGAAATTAATATATTTTGAGAATACCTTTTCAATTCTTAGTGGTATTCAACAGTTGGTTGAAGAAAAACAATGGTTTCTATTTATTATTATTACCGGCTTTAGTGTTGTTTTTCCTATTATCAAAATAATTGTATTAAGTCTTCTCGTCAGTCATAAGATTGAATCATCTCAAAAAAATAAAAAATACCTGCAGTGGATTCATCAAATTGGAAAATGGTCAATGCTCGATGTTTTTGTTATTGCAATACTAATTGTAGGAGTCAAATTAGGCCCGCTGGTTGACATCGAAATGAAATTTGGCCTTTATGCATTTACTATATCGGTAATATTAGTCATGATTATTACTTCACAAATTGTAAAACTGACTCGGATATAACGATTTAATATGAGTGACCTACATATTGTTATTTTATATTCTTTAATTGCGGGTGCACCAATTTTTATTGGTGCCGTAATATCGCGAATAGAATTTTTTAAATCAACTGAATTAAAAAATGAAATACTACACGGTTTTATTGCGTTCGGTGGTGGTATCTTAATATCGGCTGTTGCATTGGTGCTTATCCCTCATGGAAGTGCGAACCTTTCTCTTTATATACTTAGCCCTGTATTCATTGCCGGGACATTATTATTATTTTTTTCTGATCGTTATCTCGAAAAAAAAGGCGGTAATTTTGCTCAAATAATGGCCATGCTAATGGATTTTATTCCTGAAGCATTAGCACTTGGTGCAGTTTTTAGCCAAGATACTCAACTGGGATTATTATTAGCTATTTTCATTGGGTTACAAAATTTACCCGAAGGATTTAACTCGCACAAAGAACTGGTAGCGAGCGGCTATAGTAACCTCAAAAGTTTAACTCTATTATTCTCGTTAAGCTTTATTGGTGTTATAGCGGCGAGTGTGGGCTTTATGCTATTAAAGGACTCACCAAAAATTGTTAGTAGCTTAATGGTTTTTGCAGCAGGTGGCATTATATACTTAACTTTTCAGGATATTGCACCTCAATCCAAAATAAAAAGACATTGGAGCCCTGCACTGGGTTCGTCCTTAGGATTTTTAGTTGGTATAATTGGACAGAAAGTGATTATATAAATGACAAAAAAAATATTCTCCATTGCTGAAGCCCCCGGATTTCCTAATTTTGCTGTTATTTATAAAAAACACAATATCGACGAACAACTTTTTAACTCCACTCGCAAGGCCATGACAGCATTAAAAAAAAGCAGTCCAGATATCATTGTTGCTGAATTTCTGTATGGTTATGGTTCAAACTATGCGGGGGTGAATGTTTCCAATTTAGATGTATTTTTATATAGTTTGCAAAAATATGCTCCAAATGCCAAAAGAATTATTTTAGTAAAACGAAATGAACGAAAGTTTGTGGATAAATTAAATGATATTATGACATTAGATGCAATATTAACCTTTCCTATTGACCCAACTAATTTTGAAAAACTAATTGAAAATATGTGTCAGTAACAATTATTAATTAGTATGATATTCAGGAATTTCAATGTAAAAAGTTGTGCCTTTTCCTTTTTCGGTTTTAAAATCGACTTTACCATCATGTGCTTCAATTATTTTTTTAACAAGATTGAGTCCTAAACCAACATCAAGATTACTAAGAATTGTATCGTCATGCACTGTCACAAACCGATCAAAAACAACATTTTTATATCGCTCAGGAATGCCCTCACCATGATCAGTAACACTAATACGAATATTATCTAAACATCGTTCTACAGTAACTTCAATGTTGTCAGATTTTCCCTGACGGATTGCATTCTTAAGTAAATTTCGTAGTACATGCGATACACGGTGTACATCAATACAAATACTTGCTTCATTTAATTTATCTGCGGTATTAAACAAGCAATTAATAGTGACGGTTTCATGACTTTGGTGGTCTTTAATTGTGTCATTAACAAACGAAACAACATTACACGGCTCTTTTCGATATTTCATTGTGCCATAAATTATCGCTTGTATATCAAGTAAATCATCAACCAATAATTTCAGTTGAACACCATTTTGTTTCACTACTTTTACTAAACCTAAGGTTTTATTATTAGTCGTGCCAGTGAGTCCGTTTAAAATTAAATCTACTGAGCCAATAATAGCCGTTATCGGTGAGCGTAATTCATTACTGACTATTGAAATAAAATCATTTTTATATTTCTCTTCGTTTAACAGCACCTTTTGGCCATTTTTTAATATATAAATAATAAAACTTGCGATGATGATAACAAAAATGAACATCAAACTGCTTTGTAAAATGAGTTCATTGATAAAATCACTAAACAAGTCATCGTCCACCAAATCAATCATGTGCCAATACGTATTCGGAATTTCTATCTGGGTTAGCTTATTGGATAACTCAACTTTGGATAAGCGGTAATCATCTCTAACCCAATTTATTCTGGCACCATCTTTGGTTAACTCGATTAAATTTTCCTGCTTTTGATTTACCGCTAAAATATTATGTTTTGGAATTTGAGCTAAATTAATTAACCGACCTAAATTTTCAGTTAAAAAACTGACAAAAAATAGTCCCGTTTTGCCTCCAGATGACCAGCGCGATATTATATCAAAATGATATGCAACATTATTGGGGTGAACACGCGTTAATAACACATCATCTTTAAGGTACACTTTTAAATCAGATACACAGACATCACCAATTCTCCCTTCAAAATCGGTTATGTAGCTATCCCCTTCACTGTCGGTTATGGTGAAGGTGAAATTTCCAGGGAAATAACGTTTCACATTGTTATCCAATGCCTTATAAGCATCACTGTCTATTTCAGGATGTAAACTTATTTGTTTGATTAATGTTAGATTGTCTTCAACAAATAATTTAACCAAACGATTTTTATCACTTAAATATTGATTGATTTCGCCGGCTGCATTGCGAACAGTATTAAATGATATGGCTTTTTGATAACCAAGAAAATCGTAATAATTTTTAATCCCATTCCAGATGAGGAACGTGGTAACCAGAAAAATTATAAATAAAAATAAAAGTATCGTATTATTTATAATTCGTTGAATACTATTAGTCATATAGTTTACTTAAAGTGCTATTTTAATGAATCCTGTAACAACAAACCATACTAGTTGTGTCAAATCAAAGACTCAAATAATTCTAAGGAAATATAGAGTGTATTTGATTTTAAAAAGCCCTATAACTAAACACCGACTGCTTCAAGATGAATAACCAAGCATAACCAGCGTTAGTTAAGTAAACATCCTTGGATGTTCTAAAATAAGAATGCACAAGCTAGGTTACATCCATAAAGCAATCGATATTAATTTACAACAATAATATTATTCATCCGTAACACAACCAAACGAGGCATCTTTTACAACTTTGATGTACTTAAATAATGTGCCACGAGTTGCTTTATAGTCAGGCATTGTCCAATTAGATCGGCGTTTGTCTAGTTCAGCATCAGTTAACTCTACTGCTAACAACTTGTTTTCAGCATCAATTGTAATTTTATCACCGTTTTCAATTAATGCAATTGTGCCACCTTCCTGTGCTTCTGGAACCACATGTCCAATGATGAAGCCGTGTGAACCACCTGAAAAGCGACCATCCGTTATCAGTGCAACATCACTACCAAGCCCTGCGCCCATAATTGCGGATGTCGGGGTTAACATTTCAGGCATACCTGGACCACCTTTTGGCCCTTCATAACGTATGACAATAACATCGCCCTTGTTGATTTTATTATCTTCAAGTGCTTTTAACATATCTTCTTCAGAGTCAAATACATTGGCCGGCCCTACAAACACCAAACCTTCCTTACCGGTTATTTTTGCAACCGAACCACCCGGTGCTAAATTACCTTTTAATATCTGAATATGACCCGTTGGTTTTATTGGTGTAGACAGCGGCATAAAAACTTTTTGATCTTGATGTAATGCCGGTAAATCAGCCAGATTCTCTGCGATTGTTTTTCCGGTAACGGTCATACAACTGCCGTCAATTAACCCTTCAGCCAATAAATATTTCATCAATGCAGGCGTACCACCAACATTATGGACATCTTCCATTACGTATTTGCCACTGGGTTTAAGATCAGCTATTAATGGAATACGATTACTAACACTCTGAAAATCATCCAAACTTAAATCGACATTAATTGCTCGCGCCATCGCGATTAAATGCAACACAGCATTAGTCGAACCACCAGTGATCATGATCATCACCATTGCATTTTCAAATGCTGCACGTGTCATAATATCACTTGGACGTATATTTTTTTCTAACAAGACGCGAATGGCCGCACCAGCATCAATGCATTCTTGTGCTTTACCATCATCGACGGCCGGTGTTGACGAGCTATACGGTAAACTCATGCCCATTGCTTCAATTGCCGTGGCCATTGTGTTTGCGGTGTACATACCACCACAAGCGCCAGCACCCGGACACGAATTTTTAACTATTTCTACGCGTTGTTGCTCGTCAATTTTACCGCTGATAAATTCACCGTAACTTTGAAACGCAGAAACCACATCAAGTACTTTGCCTTGCGCGTGGCCCGGTTTAATCGTGCCACCATAAACCATGAGTGACGGTCGGTTGACTCGTGCCATTGCTATCAATACTCCTGGCATGTTTTTATCACAACCCGGAATCGAGATATTCGCGTCGTACCACTGTGCATTCATCACAGTCTCAACCGAATCAGCGATTAAATCACGTGACTGCAAAGAATAACTCATGCCATCGGTGCCCATTGATATACCATCACTCACACCAATGGTATTAAAGCGCATCCCAACAAGATCGGCTTGCTCGACTCCTTGTTTCACTTGAGCAGCAAGATCATTCAGGTGCATGTTGCAGGTATTACCTTCATACCAGACGCTAGAAATACCAACTTCGGCTTTTTTCATGTCATCTTCACTTAAACCGGTGCCATACAGCATTGCTTGCGACGCGCCTTGTGACTTCTTTTGGGTTATTTGTGCACTGAATTTGTTTAGATCATTACTCATCTCTTTCTCCATAAACTGAAAATAGGTGATATTAGCGTTTAATTATAAAGCAAGTCGGATTCGCATTGCATCAATTCTACTAAAATATGTTTTTTATTTTGATTCAAACTTAAATCTTTATCAATTTGAGCCGATAATTAGAATATTGATAAATTCGGCATTATTGACTTTTTATGATATAACAATAAGTTATAAGGGATAGTTAAATAATCTTTTAATATTTTGACATGCAGGCGGTACATTAAGTGAACTTGACTTTGAAATCATCAAATATACCCCAATTCCTGTTTAAAAGTGCTTTTGGTGTTGTTGTATTTTTATATAGTTTGCAATCACATGCCACATTCGATGCCTCATCTGAACGTATGCTGCAACGCCAGCAATACCAAGATGCTATTCACTTATTGAAGCTAGGGCGCATTAAGAGTTATAACAAGCTAGAACCGCTATTACGAACCTACCCTCTTTATCCCTATTTAAAATTTGCTGAATTAAAAAAACGCTTAAGCCGAGCATCCAATAAAGAAATTATTGGCTTCATCAATAAATACGCCGGTACGCCACTCGCAACCCGATTACATTATTCATGGCAGCACAAACTGGTGCGTAAAAAAGACTGGTCCAGCTTGGTTGAAAACTACCTGCCATCAAAAAACATTAAAATGCAGTGTCATTATGCCCATGCCCTAAAAATGCAAAATAAACCAATGGCAGCATATGATGTCATTGAACAAATTTGGTTAACCGGTAAATCGCTCCCCAAAGTGTGCGATAAAGTGATTGAGCTTGGATTAAAATCTGGCAGAATTACTCAAGATTTAGTACTCGAGCGCATTCGTCTGGCGATGCAAAGTAACCGTCGCCAGCTAGCGAAATATTTAAAAAAATACGTCAACACTGAAGACCAGCATTGGATTGAGTTATGGCTAAAAGTGCGTAAGAAACCTAAACATATTTTAACTGAACCCAAACTACAAAGTAACATTCCGATTGTTCGCTGGATATTAATCGACGCATTAATTCGTATATCCAAAAAAGATGCGCTTGAAGGTGCAAAATTATGGTCAACCTTAAAGCTAAAATACAGTTTTAGTGAAATTGAGCAAAACCGCTTAGTACGACGGCTCACTTTATATTTGTCTCAAATACAAGACATTAATTCTATCAAATGGTTGAATGCCACCAATTATCTGTCCGACGACAGTTATTTAACCGGAATACACATTATATCGTCAATTAAAGATCGTGATTGGGAAAGTGCCGTCGATTGGTTAGATCGACTCAATAGTGAAGAGCGTCACTCAGAAAAGTGGCGCTATTGGCGAGCTCGCGTGTATGAAGCCATGGGGCGATTAGAAGAAGCACGCAACATTTATCATTTAAATGCCAATGAACGTAGTTATTACGGATTTTTAGCCGCAGATAGAAACGGCCTCAATTATCAATTTACAGATAAGCCATTAATATTTTCTAATGAAGAACTTTCAGTTCTAGAACAAAACCCAGCAATATTACGCGCACGTGAATTATTCGAAATAAAGCAAATTGTCGACGCGCGTCGCGAATGGCACTACGCCATTCAGCGCATGGACAGTACTCAAATTCTCATGGCAGCCCAAGCGGCTGCTCAATGGGGCTGGCATGATCGAGCAATCATCACTTTTGGCCGTGCAAAATATTGGGATGATCTCAAACGTCGTTTTCCATTAGCGCATCAAAAATTAGTTGTAAAACAATCAAATAAACAGCAAATAAATCCTGCTTGGGCCTTTGCTATTATTAGGCAAGAAAGCGCCTTTACTGCCGATGCACGTTCCCATGCCGGAGCCATGGGTCTAATGCAACTACTGCCACGCACAGCACGTCAGGTAGCACGCTCAATTCGTTTAAAATATCGAAACCGCTTTGACTTGCTCAATATCAACACCAATGTAAAACTGGGTGTCCGCTACTTGAAAAAAGTAAGTGATCACTTTAACGGAAATAGCGTATTAGCAACAGCAGCTTACAATGCAGGACAATACCGGGTAAATACTTGGCTACCAAAATCGCCTATATCCGCCGATATATGGGTGGAAACAGTCCCCTATAATGAAACCCGAGATTATTTAAAAAGAGTAATGACCTATACCATTATTTATGAGCAACGACTCGGCAACAGCCCACAGTCAATCTTAAACAACATGCCAATAATACAGGCCAAAAAGAAAATCTAAAACCCGCGACAATTTATGCTGACTTCGTGCTATTTTCAATCACAAACTGTGCAGCTTCATCACGTGTAAAAAACGCCTCGTTCAAAACAAAACCTGCTATCACCGATTTCAATACCGCCGTAACACGATTATTTTCTCGCGACACGACTAAATGCTCGGGCATTCCATCCAACACGTGCACTCTCGCCAATTGACCGTCAGCTAAACGTGACAGATAAACAGTATTATTGGATGTGTCACAAAACGCGGGAATAAAACCGAATGTATCATTGCCCTGACTGGAGCCGCCAGTACCTTGATAGCGCTTAGACTCAGACACTAAAGCAGCATCACTAAATGATTTAATAGTAATGCTTGCGTTACTATTCATTTTATTTTCCATAATTTTATCAAGAACTTATCATCTATAAAACAATCTAAAGCATATTGTTAAGTTAAATTTAAACGGGAAACTATTCACTTATTTTTAATAATGCTTTTTGTGAAGTATAGCTTAATCATTATTTTAGGTACACCGCTATTCAAAACAGGTAACAAATACTTATATTTGCAACACAGTTCTCCATTTGAATAAAAGCATTGTTTGAAAGCATTAAGTAAGTCCAGAAATGGACGCTGATTAGTTATGTAATGCTGATTAAAGAAAAATTCCAGAACAGCGAAACAGGAATAATAATACGATGATACTAATAATTTCACTACTGATAGGAACACTGATTGTATTTGGAACGGGATACTACTTTGGGCATCAAATTGGCGGTACTGAGCATATTCGTTCACAACTCAATACCAGTGATTCCGAAAACCTTACCAGCCAGTAATCAAATTTATAGAATTTGATAAAATGACGAAAACAACAGCCAATGATAAAAGCTCACGATTGGCTGCCTTACAATGTCTTGTATATTATTTAAACAATCGTGCTAAATTTTAGCTGAACGATAGGCTGCAATTATCTGATCTTCGTTGGTAATTCGATCGGCCAAAGCTTCGCCCAAAACAGACAGGTCATTATCAAGATTCGTTAAAATCAAACTGTCTTTTTCTCCATCGTACTTATCATTGAATTCAACAATAAAATCAGTCACTTTCGATATCGCTGGGTACACTGTATTAGCAATATCAACCACCGCAGTACGACGTTCTGAACCATCGTCTAAAAATCGGTATAGTTGGAAATGTGCACTCGCGGTGTAATCAATTAAAGCCTCGCAAAATTCCTCTAACAACATAGGAAGTCCATCTTCAGGGTTAAACGGACGCATACCAATAATTTGGTTATACAACGATAAAGTTTCTGTTCTAGTCTCAATTAGAGTATGAAGTTTATCATGGGAATCATCTCTTCGATCAGCATTGACTTGAGATACATCTACAGAATCTAACGACACGCGTTTACTCCTTATCGGTTATATTTATTGGTTAAATTAATGCGTTAGATAATCATTAAACTAAAATTATCAATACAAATACACACTACTGTTTTACCACATCTAGTGTTGGATATTAAGTAATTTGTTTCAAAACCATCCGATTAATTTAGTTATATTCAATTTACACTATATTGCAATTCAATAGTTTCACTATGGTTATAATCACGATAAAATGTGCCCCCACAAACTAGACTCTAGTCATAATTTTCAGAAAATTAAAAAAAATAAAATAGAGAGTGGCTATTAAATCACTATATAATTACCAAAACGATAAAAAATATAACAAAAACAGAGTAAAGCAAACATGGACAGTGCCAACAACCTTTCACAAATTATTTTAAATAAACTTGAGCATATTTATGCCCGGCTAACTAAAAGTCCCGGACAAGAATTTGAACAAATGTTAATACGACTTAGCTCAAGTATTATCATCACCATTGTAATGTTCAGTATGGATATTAATATTTCGCTGCTAAGCGATATATTTATTTACGTCATATTGGCCTATATCACATTGTCAACGTTAAGTTTTTACTGGGTCTACCTTTACCCTTCACGTTGTCCAATACGCTATATCGCAAACTCATTATTTGATTTGTTATACCTATCGACCATTGCATACTTAACCGGTGAACTGGGTGTTGCAATCTACCCTTTTATTCTATGGTCCATATTTGGTAATGGTTTCCGCTACGGACGAAGATTTTTATATATCGGTGCAGTATTTGCTGTAATTAGCCTAAGTGTTTTAACTTACATAACACCATTCATGAGCCAACACTTATTATTAATGGGCGGTTTAATTCTCGGAGTTATTATCTTACCATTGTATCTTGGCATGGTACTCAATCGATTACAGATAGCATTAAATACTGCCGAAGAAGCGAATAAAGCCAAGAGTACTTTTCTGGCAAACATGAGCCATGAATTACGTACCCCGTTAAATGGCATACTCGGTGCAAATGATTTAATTCAAAACACCCCATTAAACAAAGAGCAAGAAGAATACTCCAATACCATAGACTACTCAATTAGAGCCTTGCTCGAAATCATTGAAAAAATACTCGATATTTCAAAAATTGAAGCCGGTAAAATTCGCATCGACACCGTTAAATTTGACCTACATCATTTGTTAAAAAATGTTGTCAGAATGTTAGAGCACCGAGCCCATGAAAAGGGGCTTAAATTTACCATGATAATTAACCCGGATGTACCCTATGCACTAAATGGCGATGTTAACCATTTACGTCAAATATTAATGAACCTGGTTGGTAATGCTATTAAATTTACCGATGAGGGTAAAGTTCAAATAATGGTAAAACAAACTCTGGTTAAAAATAATTATAGTGTTATTCGTTTTGAAATTATTGATACCGGATGTGGCCTGACAGAGGCAGACCAACAAAATATCTTTGACCGATTTACACAAGCGGATGAGTCAAGCACACGCCGTTATGGTGGTGCCGGTTTAGGAACAACAATAGCAAAACAACTTACTGAAAAATCAGGAGGCACAATTGGCCTCGACAGTATAAAAGGTAAAGGGTCTACTTTTTGGTTTGAGATCCCATTTTTACAACAAACGGTTAATTGGGAACAAAACAATGAACTATCCAAAGCCCGTGTTTTAATTGTTTCTGAAGAAAATGATATTTTATTAACAGTAATAGAAAATTGTCATAACTGGGGCGTTGAACTAATTGATACTAATTCAGCTAAAGATGCTTTAAAAATTATTGATACTGCCGTAGAAGACGACAAACCAATTCATGCGGTCATTATTAGCAAGTCTAAATTAGATGTAAATGCAATTCATTTTGCAAAAGCATTGCGCGCAAAGTCAATTTTAAAACACATGGCTCTAATTTTATTTAACAAAGAAATTAACGATGAACTCCAACATCAAATTTTAGATTCAGGATTTACTTGTATTTTAAATTTTCCTATTGATATGCCCTTGTTGTTTAACGCGATTCACAGCGCACCCTTATTAGAAACTCAAACATCAGACAATATTGAAAATTTAGCAGCATATTACTCACACAGCAAACATCCTAAAAAATACAGCATTTTATTAGCTGAAGATAATGAATCCAATCAACTTATAACCAAACGTATTTTAGAATACGGTGGCCATTCGGTAGCTACCGTTGATAATGGCGAAGAAGCGCTAGACATGTTTGAAGAAAAAACCTTTGATTTATGTATAACCGATATGCACATGCCAATAATGGGTGGCATTCAATTAGTGCAGTTATATAACTTTATGTATCCAGAATCACCAATGCCATTTATTATGCTAACCGCAAATGCAACCACAGAATCAATCTATGAATGTAAACAAGCGGGTATCGATATTTATTTAACTAAACCGATTAAATCAAGCAAACTTTTAAGCACAATATCAGCACTAACAACTATTCCCCGAGCCACCCGCCAAGTTACACAAAGCAATACTAGCACTAATAATGTATTACCCAAATTGTATCCGGTCGATACCGCTGTCACTGAACTATTAAATATTGATACCTTAAAAGATCTCGAACTACTCAACTCCGATGGCGAGTTCATTGATAGTTTAATTAAAAGCTTTCAGAACGACGGTAAAAAAATTCTATCAAAACTGGATAATTCAACAACAAATAACCATGCTCAATTCATCGAACTGTGCCATACCTTTAAAGGTAATGCCGGCGCAGTTGGTGCCACGTCATTGTTTCAGTTATGTCATCAGTATCATGGCATTTCAATAAATGAATACAAACAACATGCAGTTGATTATATTTCTAATTTGCGTAAGAGTTTTAAAACCACTCAATATGCATTACTACGGTATTCCCATGAATTAAGTCAGACAAATAACAACACTGTGTAACATTATCCGAATCGCCGATGCCAAGTGGCCTGTGGCGATTCCTGTATTACGGGTTGTTCGCGATAGAAAGTAACTAGAGACCATTAAAGTAATTTAACTATTAACCGTTATACTACCTAGAGGGTTTCTAATTTTTTAAAAAAATAGCACAACAAAGCTGTGTTATTAACACAAATTAGAACTGTAAATTAACGCAAAGGAGATACGTTGTCGCTATCTGCTTAACTATATTACTGAGATAGTTGTGTCTAAAATTGCATTCATTCTAAAAGAAGCCATCCCTCCATTTCACTTTTTGGCTAAAATAATTCAAACGTTATCTCGAGCAGAACAAACAACGGATATTCGCGAATTAATACGGGTGATAAAACAAGAACCTGCTACAACTGCAAATATTTTGCAAATTGCAAATTCTGCAGCATTTATGGGCAGTAAAAAAACCAGCTCAATAGAAAGTGCTGCTGCTTTAATGGGGATAGAAGGACTTAAAGCCGTGGTACTGTCTAGTGTTGTTGCCGCCAAATTTGATACCAAAAAATGTCCCAATTTTAATGCCAAAGATTATTGGTTAGAGTCAGTTTTAACAGGTGAAAACGCTGCATTTATTTATAAACATCTGGTTAAAAATGATAACTCATATGATGCGGATATTTATTGTATAGGCCTGTTATCCAATATCGGATTGTTATTTTTAATTGATCAATTTCCGGATTTACTCAACATTATAATATCCGAAGTATCCGAAGACAAACCATTGTCGACATTACTCATTGAGTCATTTGGGTTAAATGAATTTGAGTTATCGGCCCGACTATTGGACTTTTGGAAACTCCCTGACATATTTTCAGAAACTGCAAAAAATATAACTAATGATAATTACCGTGATCAATATCTTAACAGTGTAGAGACTATACGAGCAGCTAAAATAATTACACAACGAACAATTCATAAGATTGAAGATCATCCTACCGATGATGCAATTGATTTAAGTTTACCCAATTTAACGGATAAAAATATTATTGATATCTCTTTTAAGTCAAATAATAATTTAGAAAGAAACAAGTTAATTGCCGAAGCACTTTGTCGTTAATTTTTTATTTTATAACGTTCTCAAAACTAAAACTATGGCGTTCAAGAGTTGATGCTCCACCACTGTGAATAATCCGTGTGAAACCAGCATTAAGTACTTTTATACGATATAAACTATTTAACTCTGCTTGAAGAGCATGGCATATTAATGCTCGAATAACACCAGCATGAGTCACCAACAACACATGTTGGCCACTGTAGCGTTTCGTTATGTTGTTATACACAGCGACCACTCGAGAGAAAAAACCTGCTAATGCTTCGGCACCAGCAGGACGATTGTTAACCGGATCGAGATAAAAATTATGATATTCATCACGGTTATTGTGTTTGATTTCATCGTGAGTATGACCTTCCCACGAACCAAAACCCACTTCTTTTAAATCTTGCTCAACAACAATAGGAACCGCTAATTTTGTTGCGAGTTTCTTAGAAAAATCCAAACAGCGTGATAACGGCGAGCTTATTATGACATCCCAATCTGAACAATCAGCAACAGCCAAACGCATTTGTTGCCAACCCAAGTCACTTAACGGATCATCAATGCTATTACCACGTATAGCCCGTCCACCTACCGGCTCACCATGACGAATTAAATCGATAATTGTTTTTGCCATCACGATAAACTATTACTTCTCAGCGTGACCGTGTGCGTCAATTAACGTTTTAGTCATGATTCTATCAGTGTAGGCCATCGCAACAGCCGATAAAATAAAGGTAAGGTGAATAACAACTTGCCACTTAATCGTTGCTTCGGACATTTGATCGGCATTGATAAACGTTTTTAATAAATGAATTGATGATATACCAATCAGTGCCATTGATAATTTAATTTTCATCGTTGCAGCATTAACATGCGATAACCATTCAGGTTGATCCGGATGTTCACGAAGGTTTAACCGTGCCACAAACGTTTCGTAACCCCCAATTATCACCATAATGAGCAGGTTCGCTATCATAACCACATCAATCAAGCCCAATACGATTAACATAATTTCAGCTTCTGTGATTGTTGCCGCACTAGCGACAAGATGTATGAGTTCCATCATAAAATGGAAAACATACACTCCTTGTGCAACGATAAGACCGAGATATAGTGGTGCCTGTAGCCAACGGCTCCAAAAAATTAGTTGTGCCATCATATCAGTCGGACGGTTACGCTTTGGATTAGTATTACTCATCGAAGTGCCTCATATCTTTCAAAATTCAGTAGTTTACCAAATATTCCATCCAGAATACTGAATATTGGGACATAAATTGAAGAAGGCGACTTGATATTGACTACTTTATGAGCGAAATATGTTAAATATAGGAAAATTCATAAACATATGCTTATAAATTCAGAGTTGAGTGATTTTTTTGAATTTAAAGTTTTCATCATATTCCAAACAAAACCGTCCATGAATACCATCATGGCCGATGTACTTTTGTAAAATATTGACAGGGAATTGGACTCTGCGACCCTCAGAGCAACTAGCAGTAACCGTTGTTACACCTTTGTAATATTTTTTTAACTCGGTTTTGCTGATGTGTAGTTTTATGTCGAATTGCATATCGATATTGAATGTAACTGTTGCCTCATTAACTATATCTAGTTTTTTACAAGTTCAGTGCCTTCCCACTAAAGACTCGTGGGAAAGATGTTTTTCGATGACTTCAAATTTCGATGACTTCAAATTTCGATGACTTCAAATTTCGAT
>CAYQUC010000009.1:55354-71192 GCA_964420605.1 uncultured Thioalkalispiraceae bacterium
CTTCAAATTTCGATGACTTCAAATTTCGATGACTTCAAATTTCGATGACTTCAAATTTCGATGACTTCAAAAAAATATATTTTTTTGTTATTCGCAGAAGAAGTAGATTAGGTGTTCATTGCTTGGAGAAATAGATTTTCCCAGGCAAATTAAACCACAACCTGAAATTGGATATTCCTCTTGCTGTATGTATATTTCTTTACCGCCTTGCGGTTTAATAAAAGTACCATTGGTTGATTGATCAATTAAAACAAATTTACCTTTACGGTAAATAAATGAGGCATGATGCCGCGATACAAATTCAGATAACACCGTGAGATTAGAACTATTATCTCGCCCAACTTGAAATGACTGTGTTTTTGAACTCAATTCATTCAAGTTTTCATGGTATGTTAAAAATAATTTAGCATTCTTCTTAAACGGCAAAAACTTTGAATCAGTACTAATATTTTGAGTAATATTACTATCTGTTATT
Source organism: uncultured Thioalkalispiraceae bacterium (assembly GCA_964420605.1). Lineage (GTDB taxonomy): Bacteria > Pseudomonadota > Gammaproteobacteria > UBA6429 > Thiohalophilaceae > CAYQUC01. The sequence goes on from CAYQUC010000009.1 coordinate 55,830, forward strand.
GGCAATTCTTGAGAGTCATCATTAATTAAAATCTGTTTACTAATTCGTTTTAACGACTCCTCTTCTAAAAGAAGAAAACTATCGGTCTTTCTAATTAAATATTTAGCTAGATGATCCAGAAATTTATCATTTATAGATTCATTATCAAGGCGATAAACACTCTCCCCCAATTTTTCAAAATTGGATACCACAACATTAATAGTATTAGAATATTCAGCGGCAGTAAAAATAAATGACACGGGTATATCTGTTTGTATTTCTATCTCATCAATCGTTTGATAATCAGGATTTATAACACCTTGGCTTTCATCCGCAATTAAGCCATACGACAAAAGCTCGCTGAGTTTATCATTAAAGTTTTCAAAATCTTTTCGTTTAAATACAAATTTACTTTCATTGCTATGCATCCAAAACCTTAATTCTAAGGTTTCTACTTTTCGCTTGCTCGAAAGTGATAGCTCATAATCTGCTTGGAATGATTCATTAATCTGATATTTATTGAATATAGTATAAATTACTTTAACTTCTGGCCGAACTTGATTTAGCCGATTGACGATTTTCCGTAGATATTCATGAATATCAAATAGTGCTTTTACTGCCTCGCCCTGAATCGCGTCATCATTATTACTCCAAGCTTCATCAACACCTTTTTTAACTTTGAGTAATTGCGCTTGTTTGGTTAATTCTTCTAATATTTCCACATGCGACCCTTTTAACTAATTTTATTATTACCAGCTAGACTTTCCATACTGTTGAGATCAGTCCCTTATCTTCACATAATTTTAATAATGTAAAGATAATAATAGCCTATGATTATAACTAGGAAAGCACACTCATAATAATTGTTTAATAAAAATCACTAAAGTTTGTGAATTACGACTTAACATGTTCACATTATATACGTAGTTATATTAGGGTAACTGTATTCTATTTAACACTTGTCATCATTCAGAATAGCCAATACCCATGCATCAATAGCATTCTTGGACTCCACCGGTTTTTCAGTGAGCAGCCAATGATTGGCATCAATCACTTGTGTGCCGCTATTTGGAAACTGCTTAATATGCCACTGGGTGAGCTCAATATTACTCACCGTCGCACCTTTTGATAATAAACACAAAACAGGAGATAGAATTTGACTTAATGTCGGAATTTTTCGTGAAACTTCAAACATATCCTGACAATAATTCACAAATGGCATGTAAACTAAATCTTCAAAAGGATTCATATACAGTTCAGCAATATTACTTTGTGTCGATGAGCTCAAAATTTCTCGCGTTTTTATATCCAGTTGATGCAAATCACGGTACGGTAAATTTTTTTTATTAAAACCCAATTTTGATTTTAACAATAAAAAATAAATTATAGATAATAAAACGTATCGAAATCGTCGTATTATATTCAATGAACCTTTTAGCGCCTGCGGAAACACGGGATCAATTAGCACTAAACCAATGATGTAGTCTGAATTTTTAAATGCAAATTGCATTGCTATTTGTGCACCAAGACTGTGGCCAATAATGATAAGTTTACTGTATTTTTCTTGAATGACTATTTGCTTAATGTCTTCACACCAATCCCAAGTTGAAATTCTATCGTAATTCATGGATTTACCGTGGCCTCGTAAATCCATACGAATAATATCAACCTGCTTAGTTAAAACACTGGTGGAAACAAATTCAGTCCAGCGAGTCATATTACTGGCTAAGCCATGTAATAATAACACCGCCGTCTGTCTGCCAGAGCTGTTATTTAAGGCTGATGCTCGAGACACTTTATAGGTAATCACCGCTTTATTTTTCGTGTTGATTGTTTTCTCTATTTCAGTCATATTCATATTTTTAGTGTATTAATTTAAACAACGCAATTTTTCTAATTTCTGCAGTCTATCCCTTATCTTGTTATTATATCGATTATTTCGATTTTAACAGTAAGCTTAATTGGTCATGTTTTAAGCATTACTTAATCTTAGTTTGTTAAGCTAGGGTTTTATTCAGGAGCTAATTTTAAATGCACACAAATGATATAAAAGTCTGGGATATTGTAGTTAGACTATTTCATTGGTCATTAGTCACCACTTTTTTTATTTGTTTTATAACAGAAGATAGTTCAAGCGTGCACATTTATTCTGGTTATCTCATTATTTTATTAATAGCCGTTCGTTTTATCTGGGGTTTTATCGGTACTAAATATGCACGATTTAAAAGTTTTATCGTGGCTCCGAAAGCCGTCATTCAGTATTTAAAAGATATGCTGAAGAATAACAACCGCCGATATTTAGGCCACAATCCGGCTGGCTCAGCCATGATTGTTGTATTAATAAGCAGTATCGTAATTACTTGCATAACTGGGGTTGTGTTATATGCCGTTGATGACCACTCAGGGCCGCTCGCGTTTTTACTTGGAAATGGTTACGGCCGTTATGAAAATATATTAGAAGAAGGCCACGAATTCTTTTCTAACTTTTCATTATTTTTAATTGTATTACACGTATCAGGGGTAATCATTGCGGGTAAACAGCATAATGAAAATTTAGTCAAATCAATGATACACGGCTACAAGAAACCTTCAATCAATTCTAAATAAAACGAATTGGCACATAAACTTACATTAAGGCAGGCACTTAAAAATGAGACTATTACTGGTTGAAGATGATAATTTACTTGGCGATGGCCTCTATGTTGGTCTTAAACAAGCAGAGTACACCGTTGATTGGGTAATGGATGGTGAAGCTGCAAATCACGCACTAATGAATGAAAGTTTCGACTTGGTGGTTCTTGATTTAAGCTTGCCACACATGTCCGGCATTGAGGTTTTGCAAGCTCTGCGACAGCGTAATGACACAATCCCTGTTTTAATATTAACGGCCATGGATTCTGTTGAAAATCGAATCCAAGGATTAGACAGTGGTGCCGATGACTATTTGATTAAACCATTTGATCTAGACGAACTGTGTGCCCGCTTGAGAGCGCTCACTCGTCGCTATTCAGGACGCAGTGATCCAATATTATCCCATGGCACTCTCGAACTTAACCCTGCCGCGCATACCGTATCAAAAGATGGACAATCAGTGTCATTGTCTTCTCGTGAATTCGTTTTATTATTGTTCCTTATGGAAAATGTCGGTCGAGTCTCATCAAGAACCCGCTTAGAAGAAACACTCTACGGTTGGGACGGTGAAATTGAAAGTAACTCACTTGAAGTATTTATACACCACCTACGTAAAAAAATAGGTAGCGATATAATTAAAACTGTTCGAGGTGTAGGTTACATGATTGAGAAGCCGAGTTGCTAGATTCAATACGAAATAGATTATTATTATTACTGTTACTAATAATTTCGTTCATAGGTGGTATTACCATGTATCGGAGTTATCGAGATGCCAATCATGAAGTTCAAGAACTATTTGATGCACAACTAGCACAATCTTCTCGTTCACTACAAGCCATTGTACTCTACAATATAAAAGCTATCGATAATTTTAGTGCTCAGGAAATATTAGATTTTCCAAACACAACCGCCAATACAGATCCCATTAACGAATATGATCTTCGCGATAGCCATTCTTATGAAAGAAAAATGGCTTTTCAAGTATGGGAAAAAAATAAACGTCTCATTCTGCGTTCAGCTTCTGCACCGATAATTCCATTAAACAAAAATGCACTAACCCCCAAATCCAGAGGTTTTTCCGATGTAGAAATCCAAAATGACAAATGGCGCGTTTTTAGTTTATGGGATAAAGAATATCATTACTTAATTCAAGTTGGTGAACGTTACGCCATTAGAGATGAGCTTACCTCCGAAATAGTAAAACATCTATTATTACCATCAATAACATCAATTCCAATTTTAGCGTTAATGATCTGGTTTGGAATTGGTCGTGGCTTATACCCCTTACGAAAAGTAGCTAAAGAAGTAACCCGGCGTGATACAGCTCATCTGGAACCCATTAAATTAAACAATGTTCCCATAGAAGTTAGACCCGTCATTATCGAATTAAATGCATTATTTTATCGCGTACAAACTGCAATGGATAAAGAGCGTCAATTCACTGATGACGCTGCTCATGAATTACGTACACCACTAGCGGCACTTAAAATACAAGCACAAGTAGCCAATACTGCCAAATCCGATAAAGATAGAAAAGCGGCACTAAATAATATTTTAAGTAGTGTCGATCGCGCGACGCATTTGGTGCAACAAATGCTGGTACTCGCTCGATTGGGTTCCGATGAAGTAAAACAATCTAAAGCAAACTCAATTAACCTTCAAAAAGTTTCAGAAGAAATCATTGCCCAACTAGCACGCAAAGCAATTGATAAAAACATAAATTTGTCATTTGAATGCAAAACCGAACAAATGATTTTTGGTGAGACTGTAAATTTTGAAATTTTATTAACAAATATTGTCGACAATGCCATTAACTACACACCTAGCGGTGGCAATATCATTATAGAAATAAAAGAAACTCAGAATAGCATTGAACTTAGCGTAACCGATACCGGGCTCGGCATTTCTAATAAAAATATTGAGCGTGTTTTTGAACGTTATTTTCGTGTTAGAGGTTCATCTGCAGAGGGTTGTGGCTTGGGACTTACTATATCAAAAAAATGTGCTGAACAATTAAATGCCGTAATCAAATTCAGTAATCCTGAAAACGGCATTGGTTTAAAAGCCAACATCACCTTCCCCAAACAGGATTCAATATAATTATTATATGCTTATATATTTGGCTTTGATGTTAACGAATCTTCAATCTTTGAAACAAGTTTATAAGCAATAAAACCACCTAAAATTGATCCAGAAATAAATAATATTAATTCAGTATCAATACCCGATATTTTGTAGCTAGTATTTTTTATCCCAAAAAGAAACAATAGTATAATATTAGGCCAAACGATTGGAATAAAAAATACAATCACCATAAATATTTTTTTATAAACGGGAATTGCTATATACGTTGAGACTGAAACACAAAAAGACGAAAACATAAAAGCAGTAAAAATGGCGCAATAAATATATAACTCTCTACTCGATGAAGCCACATGAGCAAATGCCATATTATCAATAACGTTAACAAACACCGCGACAATAAGTAAACTTGCAATATAAATTGAAACTAACATCGGTATAATAACAATCCATACTGACGTTACAGTGGCAAAACGATCATCTAGCATAAAGAGCTTTCCTGTAATTTAAATTAAAGTATACAGAGAAAAAAACATCATGAATACTTGAAAACTACAGGGCTTTTCAAATGTGAGAACCAACTGGTTATTTATGATTTTAATAGTATTGATGCAGGAATAACAAAAATATTATTTAGCTTGTGATGTAATAATAGTGCCATCATCGCTAATTTCAATTTCCTCTATTATTTCTAGTGTCGACTGCTCTTCACTTGTTGCCGCGTTTGTCGACTCGTGAATATCTTCCACATTAGGCAATGCAATATTATCGTCTATAATCGATTCAGATTTTTTTTCAAAACTTTCAGTGAAATAATAGGGTTCATTATTAAATACTACTCGTTCACTACCATACTCATCTTCGTCTTCTTCCTCGTTTACAGCAGCACCATTGGCCAACGCACGATTATTTGTTGATGACAGTTTGGTCTGTTCCTTAGCCTTTTTTATTTTATAACTATCACTTACTCGACTGTAATCATCATCATCGTCGTCGTCATCGTTTTCTTCATCTTCGTGAGCATTGTTAGACATTAACAACTCCGATTCAGATTCAGATTTTGGTTTCTTGTCTTGTTCGTGAGCCAGTTCTTGTGTTACGTGCTTTACCAGGGGTGCATCGTCCATCTGGTTTATGGTGGTTGATGGAGCAATTGACTTGGCTTGAGCTGTTTGATTTATCGAAGTCATGTTATAACTTCGCAGTTGTTTTTTGATGGCTAAGTTAGATAACTTAACTAAAGCTTTAGAGAACACTGCAGTAGTTCTCTCTGTTCCATCAGAGTCCTTTCCGTCTTCATTCAAATAGTCAGGAACATCATTAACCAATAGCGCCGTCTCTGGTTGTTCTGGTACGTCTAGATCACTAATGCTGACAGGTTGAGTACTTTCAATAATTTTCTTATCATTACTGGCGCTGTAATGTCCAAGCTGTCGTTTTATTGCTAAATTTGATTTCTGTAAAGCACTTGCAGAAAACTCAACAATTACGGTACTCGCATCCGCCTTATAGTTTTTTAATTGTTTTTCAATTGCTAAATTCGAATGCGCAACAGCACTTTCAGAAAAACGATAGTTAAGCTGAGTCACTGTATTTAAAGCAATCTTTGATTCTTGGAGCTGTTTTGAACTTAAGTTAGTATTTTCAGCCTGAATAGCAGCCCATGGATAAATAATCGAGGCACTAACCAACAATATATTAACAGCCGTTAATGGTAATTTTAATTTATTAATCATAATCACACTCTGTAATAAAAAGTATTTCGCAAAGACAGTAAACAAATTAGAAATAACAGAAGAATTAGTTGAAAGGCCATCCTTGTTATCGTGTCATATGACACTTTCCAGTTTTTTTAGTTCAATGAAGCTACTCTATATGAGACTAGCCAAGATGAAGATCAATTAGAAAACCCCGTGATTTTAATTCACCCGGTATGAGGGTTCAAGTAATGTTTAAAAAGTGATCGTTCAACCCTGAACATAATGCTTATTTTTTATACAAATTCTAAAAAAATAGCCCGTTCTGACTAAAGTTGGATATATTGTATAGTTATTGAGCTGGAATTTTGCAACAAATAACAAAACTGAACTATTTCAATTTTTATAGAGGGGTAACATTAAACTCAATAACGTCCTCCTCTGCTAACAAGTGATCAGCTAGTTTTCTAAAATTCTCATGCCGTTTTGATTTTATTACCATTTCGTACACAAAAAAACGACCTTCATCAATCAACTTGTAACTAGACGAATAAGATTTAATATTAAAGCCTTTAATTAACGACAATATGTCATTTTCATTAAAATGGTTTTTATGTCGTAAAAAACTAATTGAAAACTTTGCGTATTTTTGAGACGGCAAGACCGTTTCAATCCATCGAAAAACAGATAATGATACTAATGTAAAGATAGTCGTAATGAGAGCCGGAAAATAAAATCCTAAGCCAATAACAATACCAATGGATGCTGTCATCCAGATAGAAGCTGCCGTCGTCAAACCGCGAACTGACAAGCCTTCTTTAACGATAACACCCGCGCCAAGAAAACCAATCCCCGTCATAATCCCCTGTGCCATACGACTTGGATCCGCTCGTATTGTATCCAAAAATTCCTTAGGCACAAGTTCCCATTGATAAGTCATCAACAACATCAGTAAACTTGATGACACACAAACCAACATGTGCGTACGAAAACCCGCTTCACGACCATGTAATGCACGCTCTAAGCCAATTAAGCCGCCAGCAAGCAATGCATAAAATAATCTTGAAATGACTAAGTTATAGTCCAAATCAAGCATGTTTAACCCAATGTCCATTCCTATATCCTTAATCACAGAAACTATTATTATTTTAAGATCTAGTAATTTTATCTATAAGCATAGTATTATTCTAATTAGATATCATCACTTAAACTAATATACAGTAGCATATAGCAGGCAAGATATGACTAAATCACAGTTCCCGGGATTCTCTAAACATTTTTTTAAATTTATTCGTGACATTAAAAAAAATAACAATCGGGAATGGTATCACGAAAATAAAGACCGATATAAAAACGATGTGGTAATTCCAATGTGTGCCTTTATTAAAGCCATGGGGCCAAGACTAGAGCAAATATGTGAAGACTTTGTCGCCGACTCTAGACCACATGGTGGCTCAATGTTCCGTATCTACCGCGATACTCGGTTTTCAAAAGATAAAACACCTTATAAAGAACACATCGCGTGTCATTTTCGGCATTCTGCAGGTAAAGACGCACATGCACCCGGTTTTTATTTGCACGTGGAATCCGATAAAGTTATTTTTGGTGGTGGTGTCTGGTGTCCACCCAATCCCGTATTACATAAAATTCGTAGCCGCATAATAGAAAAGCCCGATGACTGGAAAAAAATAATCAGTAAAAAATCATTCACTGCCCGTTATAAGGGAATTGAAGGAGAACAACTTAAACGACCACCGCGTGGCTTTGACAAAGAACATCCACTCGTGGATGACCTACGCCGCAAAAGTTTTTTTGTTATTCAAACTATCAAAAAATCAGAAGCCATGGATGCTAAGTTTATTAATGAAGTTGAACGCGCATTTAAATCTGCAAGTCCAATGATGGAGTTTTTAACACGAGCGGTGGAACTGCCTTATGATCAACCCTAATTCCCATTAAATACACCAGTTTATTACATAAACCAATAACCGGAACTAATTCTCAACTTATACAACATTATAAACTCTGACCTTAAGTTGATTAAATATAGGTCGATAAACCAAAGGTACTGCTTAAAGTAACATTATTTTTAATAGTTAAATTTTGTGTGGGATAATTAAATTACATTGCAATAGGATACACCGAATAATTACTTATTATGGATATGCTACTACTATCAACACCAAGACAACATTCAAAAACCAATTCCAGTGTTGAATTAAATAGCAAGCAACTCGCTAGCTGGGTTGACAACTTACCGATGGATGATGTTTTTGAACTCGTCAAATTAGTACAAGATAAACTTGACGCGTTTAATGAAATTAAACTCAATAACAGTACCAGATTAAAGTTACTAGAAGTGTACTGGGAAGCCGTCGAATCTATCAGTTTCTTATATGATCATAAACGACTGGAAATGTTACCAGTCAATCAAGTACAAAAAACCCTTATTGCCGAAGACATTATGTGGTTATTTATCACACTAGCCAATGGATATAAAAGTATTTTACTTAGTTTCCATTCCTCGGCAGTGAGTCCTAAAAAAGATCATGTATTACAAATATCTATAATACGCGCATTTGAATTATTAGTTCAAACTGCAATTTATGCCTACACCGGCCATAAATCCGTACCGCCACTCGTATATTTAGAAATTAATCAATTATATTTCTACATGGAAAAAAATAATTGTCTTAACCTAAAAATTAAAACCAAAGAATCCCAAAATACAATTAATAATTTATATAAACAGTTTATGTTCATCTCTATCTTAAATCCATACAGCTTAAACGGCGACGATATTTTCCAGTCTCAGTTTATTCTTAAAGATTTTATAAAACAGATAGATATCACTAAAAATGAAAAACATATTTCCTGTGATCGCTATTTAATTGACTTGGAAGAAGACCTAGCACCAATAGCATTATCTAAAGTCAAAAGTGATATTCACATACCGAGTGTTCGCTCTATCGACATCAGTTCCACGTTAATGTCATTAACAGCCTGGGTTAGTGAAAAAGAAACGTTAAAAATAAATTCGTTTGAAAAAAATGATGTATTACTCATTAAACGTATTCTCGATATTTTTAACAGTGAACGAATTAGAGTCGAAAAACGAATTGAGACTAATAAAAAAGTTCGTATAGCCATTGGCATCAATGCCATTATTTATTTTCTTAGCTCAATTGATAATATATTAAAAGAATATTCCGAAGAATCCAATTCTGAAAACGAGGACTCCAAATTTACCTTGCAAGAATGGACAGTTAAAGATGAATGCAATCAAGGTAGAAAAATTTCTATCCCCTGTGAAGAAATAGAAAACGACATTCAAATAGGCGAGTTAATTGGAATAGTTGACCCAATGAAAAGTAACTCTGGTTTTCACCCTGTCATTGTACTTGGCATCGTTCGATGGAAACGTAAAAAAAATACCAACTTAGACCTTGGAGTTGAAATTATCCCCGGCAACCCCTGTCATGCCAATAAAATAATATCAAACAACACCCACAGCCTGTATCCCGGAATTTATATTCCAGCAGAAGAGGTATTATCAAGACCCTCTGCAATCATCGTTGAAAAAATGGCCTACCAACCAAAAAAATTACTTAACATGACCATAAAAGATAAAACACAATTAATTGAAATGGGAACAATATTTGCTGAATCGGCATTATACGTACAGTGCGAGTTTTACGTATCAAATTAGTAATATTAGTTAAAACAATCAATCAACTTCAATAAAAACCACAATTAATCCAACAGCAAAAGCCGCATTATAAAAATTAATAATATCGGTTCGTGAAATATTCGTCGATTTTTCCAGGTCGTTAATACTACAAGATTGTCGAGCCAGAATCGCTGCAATTTTAACATAGTCGGTTTTAAAGCCATTACGTAAAAAATGCGGCCATTCCTTTAGTGTAAATGCCTTATCATCACAGTGGCCGTCTAATAGCTCACCATTAGACCATGTAACCGCGCTAACCCACAATTTGCTGTCTAATGATGACACATTTAACCCGACACTAAACGCTGCAAGTTCATCGTTTGATATAGAATCGATTTTAAAACCATCCAACGATTTATTTAAAATATCCTCCATTTCAGAATGTTGCGCGGAACTAACAATGGTATTGGAAATACCATCAACATATAAATTGGGGTGATTGTCAGAGCTTAATGATAATAATTTTTTATCTACTTTTGCATTTAATAATACATGAAAGATGGATGATTCTTTAGACGTATATTGTGGCAAATTAGTAGTCTTATTGTCATCAACATTTAAGTGTCTTATTTTTAATGATATAGTATAAATTAATTTTTTTAATGAAAAAACACTGGTGGGCTTAACGATAGAGACGATATTTTTATCGGAATAAAATTCTGAACTAAATAATATTTTAGTTTGCCCAGGTCTTAATTGATTTAAAATATCATGGTGTTGCTCATGTTGTGTTTCAATAATAACAATATGCCCTCGAATGTCATTATCATTTAAAACGGCGCAATCAATACCTTCGGTAACGAGGGCTTCAGCAACTTCATTTAATATTTTTTTCTCAGTTTCATCCAGTAGTACTGGCGAAATTAAAATAGGCTTCACCTAAGCTTGTATCCTATAGAAATCTAAATAATCCTCATAATAAAATTTAAAAATAGTATATTAAGTCGGATCTATCGTACCTTCCCCAATCATACGTAATGCGGTAAGAGAAGGAATAAAGAAATAATCTCCGCCGCGTGTTTCAACAAAACGCGGGATATTGCTACAAAAATGTGGCGCTTTTTTACCTTTTGGATCCGATTCAATCACCATCCTACCGGTTCCAACATTTTTTTCATCAACCCCATGATTACCGAGAATTGGATCTTTATCATTAGCTTGTTTAAAATCGTTGCCGTAATTAATCCACTGCTGTTGTACAAATTCAAACTGCCGTTTAATATTGGCATTAATTGCCATAAAAATAATACCGTGATTTCCCGAGTTTTTAGTACCATCTTCAACCTGGCCATACGGTAATCCGCGACGAAGAATTCGACGTCGATTAACTAAAGCACCCGGTGTATTAAATGCATCAGTTTTTCCAAATTCAAGTGACCCTCGAGGATTGGCCCGACGAGTATGCGCCGCTACTGGACAACGAGCTCCCTCGATATCGTCATCAAAATTAAAACCAACCAGTTCAGTTCGTAATTTTAGATATTGTGCTTGCGCCGTTTCTCGCTCTTGTGCTGATGAAGCAGTACGAATAGTTTGTTTAACCTTAGCAAATTTATCGTTGAAAGCAGCAGCACTGCTTTCAGTAGGAAAGCTTGTTACCGGTGCGCCATTACGCCACCGCCCAACAAATTTTGCCGCCAAGCCTTCTTCACCTTCTGGGTAATCTTTTGCTTTGTCTTTTAAATATTGATTAAACGAACCCACGTTTTCGTGTAATTTTCGAAACACCATAAAAGTACCGTTATAAGACAACAACGGTGGCATGGGTGCAACGGGTATTTCAAATGATTCATCACGGTGACCCAAAATAAATTCACCTGTTTCTAACGGCTCCCACCCTTCTACCGTAGCAGGATCTTTTCCCGTCGGTTTACCACCGCCAATCACATTAGCTGGATTTGAGTCTGACCCCTTAAAAAATGGATCACTAATGCCATCGGTATATCCAAAATGTTCTTTTGGTGTTGGAACACCATTTTTAATAATAGCCGACGCATCTTGATAAAATAATGCATCAGTATCATTATCACCACGATGTCCGCCTAATTGTTCCACGCCCTCATTACAACTCGCCAAGATATCACAAATCTCCTGATACCGTGATTCAATAGCAGGACGACTCTGACCATTAATAGATATCCAAATATCAACCGGTGATTCTGCTTGCCAAATTGGATCCCACTGATCCGGTGCACTACTTAAATCATCACCCAAAATGGCATGTCGTGCTTTCATACCCATCGCAAATTCTTCAGGGAAACTTTGTAACGATTCTCGAGGCACACCCAATTTTTTAAGACCCGAATACGTAAAAGCAATGTTCGTGGTCGCTTCTGGCTTGGGGATACCACCATTAGGCTTACCAACAGGATCCCACTTCACCGCGGTTGTAATGTACTTTTCTATTTTAGAAACAAAATTTCGCCCTTGTTCTTCATTATTTATTTTATAAAACACATAACGCACCATCGGGAAACCAAAATGACCATAGCCCTTAATAATGTTTCCTTGAATATCGTGAAGATCCAATGTTGTACTCATAATATAACCCTTTAATTTTTTATACAAAAATAAATTTATGCCGAAGCGTTACCCGTTTTACTGTCAATACTAGTATCACGGAATGAATGCACAACGGCTTCATTAATTTTTTCAGTACACGAACCAGCAACCCAAGAAGGTCCCATTAAATTTTCTGGTTTAGTTCGAGAAATGAAATCCCGAAACGCCTGGCGAAGTAACTCGGCATTTTCACGTTTGTTCAATTGTTGATTTTCAAACACAAAACGCGAAAACTCTTGTTTTAAATACAGCGCTTTAAGTTGCTCTGGTAATGACTCATCATTAGCACCAACAAAAAATAAATTATTAGTAACCTGACATTGTTTAATATAATTAATAAAACTATCAGCATCCACTACCTGATTAAAAGCAACGCAATACTGCCATATTTTTTTAATATCGTTGGGTATACTATTCCACATAGTGCGCAAATAATTTTCAAGCTCACCGTGAAAATTACTACAAAAAACCAAATACTTCGATTTTAAATGTTCCTCTTTAGCAGGATATCCTTCATAAAAAACATCATTAAGAACATAAAACCGACACAGATAGGTTTCCGGCACTGAAGCCATCGGACTATTTTCACCATGCGGCATCTCTTGCAAAAACCAGCGAGTCAAAGCAGCATAAGAGCTATCATCCAAACTACCGTTGTTAATCGGACATAGCGCTGTTAAGCCGTAAGCATTACCATTTTTATTTGGCATAAAGATTCTCCCGTTGAGTATCCCTACTATAATTTAAACACTATTAATTAAAATTATGTTGATAACCACGTTCCTCAACAGCCTGTGCCGATAAACTAACAATAGGCGTTGGTTCCATCAAACTAATGCTATTTTGCAAAGACAATAATAATTGTTGATATTCATCATAAAAGTCATTCGCCGAATAATTTTTTGTGTCATCATTAAATTTTATTAACTCCTCTTTTACAGTCTTCGCCGCTTTAACATCATTCGATGTTGCAAGCGGATAAGCCGAGTAATAATGATTTGTCCAAATTTGATTAAACGTAATATAAGCATGGAACTCATCCAACGGCACTGACCCCGGATACTTCACATTACCATACCAAAATAAATTTAAGCCCTTCGGAATAGCAGTATGAAACGAGTCAACATATTGCGCCCAACTACCATTAAAGTTACTGAAAAAAAACATGTAATTATATTCAATGGTTTCTTCCGGTTGCTCAGCCGACAGTCGAGGGAAATCACTCGGTTTCAAAATAGCCCATCGCGCATAATGAATAAGGGACAAAGTTATTAACCCGTTCAAATACCCTTTTAAAAAAGGAATCTGCGCCGCCCAAAAAATAATTCGATTAATCCATGCCATATACCATGTTATCGGTGTAACAACATTCATAGCATACGCTTTACCCGCTATATTCGACATGTAACTCTCCCAACCTAAAAGTTAAAAATAAATTATTTACAGCTCAATGTAAAACCCAACATAAAAATTCTAATTCCTCGTCATTCCGGTAACGATTTTTAGCCGGAATCCAGCTGCTCGATCTAAAATCCAACATAAAAATAAAAACAACTACAACTTACCAACCTTCGACAAGGTCTCAACACCACCCGCCGATCCCGACCGAATATCCTGAACATCCGCCAAAGAATCAAACTGCACCATCAAACGTGACGGAAAAGGCCCATCCAAAACCATCTCACCTTCCTCACCTGCAACCCGCCGCAAGTTCGTGCATTTCAACAACGACTTAACCATAATCGGAATCTGCACCATATTAATATACTGCCCAAAACAGGTATGCATCCCATAACCAAAATGCATGTAATTATAATCCGGCCGATCCAATCTAAAATCGTTTGGACTATCCACTTTCCGACCATCCAACATGGCCGACTGTGTTAACACAATCACACTACTGCCTTTCGGTATAAACTTACTGCGCATAGTCCCTTTAGCAATAGTATACGGCTCCAACGTCGTCCTAAAAATTCCCGCACCAAAACTATTAAAACGTAACGATTCCAACACCACCTTACGAATAATTTCTGTATCGTCATTACGAGCAGCTTCTTGAGCAATACTGAGTTCTTCAGGATTATCCAACAAATAATCAACCACCAACGCAACACATTTTGAGGTAGTCGGTATTGCACCAATTAAAATACCCAACAAATTATCACGAATATGCCGATCATCCATACCCGGCGTATTCGATTTTTGTAATTCCAAACAACGCCCTAAAACATCATCAATAGTGTCCTTACTCTTTTTTCGATCACTAATTAATTGATCCAAATAATCTCGCGTATATTTAGAATACTCAATTGCCTTCTCATCAAACCCCGATGGATTTTCAGGAAAAAATAAATATTGAAACATCGCCGTCGTCCATACAATTAATTCATCTGGCGTAGGCCCTGCAACCCCCATGTATAAATCGGTAAACTGTGCCGGAATAATCCGAGAGTAATCTTGCACCACATCCATCGAGCCATTGCTTGACGATAAAATAGCAGCACAAAACACTTCTATAGCAGGTGCAATAATATCTTGCGTATCGCTGCGACGCACCACCAAGCGCATATTCGACACATCACGGGTATACGTCGGAGTATCATCCATACCCAGAAAAAAATTACTGCCATCAGTAATAATTTTCATTTTTTCAGCATAAGTCACTCCAAACACATTTGGCCG
>CAYQUC010000010.1:0-63712 GCA_964420605.1 uncultured Thioalkalispiraceae bacterium
ACCTATATTTATTAAATACCGTCACCCCGGTAGTCTTTTGAGCCGGGGTCCAGTTACTCGGAACGTTGTGATTACACTGTAGCTAATTTTAAATTAGCTGAATACCGGCTTAAAAAACTACCATGAGGTTAAAATTAAACTTTATTTAGTACTGCAATCACTTCTTATTCTTTTCCTCAATCCACCGTGACATATACTCTGTACTTTTTAAAGTATGATGCCGTAACAATGCGCCATAAAAATTATCCAACCGGTGCTGTTCTAATGAATTCAATATCTCATTAATACGTTGCGACAAATATTCACTGATTTTATGTTTATCATAATAGCGATTAATGATCTTAATGCCATTATCCTGCATCGCTAACCAAGCAGTTTCATTAGTGTAGAGTGAACTTGCTGCTTTTGCGAAATATTCCGGATCATCAGTTATCACGCCATTCCACATTAATTTATTATCCAAATTACCGTGCATGGCTTCAGCACCAATATTAGTGGTAACACTCGGGGTGCCGGATAACATGGCATCAATTAACTTGCCTTTAATGCCTGCACCAAATCGTAATGGCGCAAGACAAATACGGGCTTGTTGCATTACTTCAAAAGCATCTTTTGCCCAACCTTTAATTAGAAATTTTTCTTTTTTATTATTTAATTGACTGGCCTTTTCTGGAAGATACGAGCCGTAAATATGCATCTCGGCATCTGGTAATTTTTTTCGAATCAGTGGCCATAGCGTTTGTTTTAAATATAATACTGCATCCCAATTTGGTTCATGACGAAAATTACCAATCGTAAGAAAATGCTGTCGTTCTGAAAATGACGGTAACTGCTGGATTTGTTGTTTATTAATATTATCCAACATGAATGGCACTAAACTCAGTAATTTTTTGTCGATGTTAAATTCATTAATCAATAAGTCCAATTCATACTTCGATATTAGTAACGATAAATCACAACGCAAAATACTGGCAACTTCTCGTTTTGCCACATCGCTGAGTAAATCTTGCTGTGTCATTTCTCGGTTTTGTTTTAATGCGCTATGCCGAGCTTCTCGTACACAATGCAAATCAACCGTATGCAAAATACGCAGTGCATTTGGATAATTGTTATCAACTCGCCAGCCAAATTGTTCTTCCATCATGAAACGATCAAACAATACTATATCGGGTTTTAGATCACTTATGTATTGATCAAAACTCGAATCATTTAAGGCAATGGCATCGACATTAACATTCAATGAATTAAGGTCAAACATGTGCGGTGTTTGTACAGCAGGACTTGCAAAACTAATTTGATATTGCTGTTCAAGAAAAAAATTCAGTATTTGAAGCATTTGACTGCCGGCTGCTGAAGAGTTAGGTTCTGGCCATACGTAGCCAATCACGAGTAATCGAGGCATATAATTATTGCTGATATATAGAGGTTGATTTAAGACAACAGAGTGTAAAAGAAATTGTATGAAATTAGTATATAAAAATTATTTAGGCTTTACTTAATTGTTCATACACAAAACCATGTAAAATCAACCGATCTGTTTCTTCAACAAAACGAAATTCTAAGCCATAAATATACAAATCCTTAGTCTGCTCGTCATTTGCTACATGAAAATCAGCGCGTCGAATAATGGCGAGAATTTGCACATACTGATCCACTCCTCCGACCTTAAATTTAGCCGAAATACTAATGTCGTCACCAACATCACCAATGGAATCGACGGTTGTTAACTTTGAACCTCCGGTACTAATATCGGTCATTTTAGCTGATGCGGCTTCATCAAGGGTTTTATCCGGATCTTCATTTTGAACTGACACAATAAGTTCAACACCCACACGTTGCGCATTACGCACCACAACCGATTCAACTTTTTGAGGATAAGTCATGTGCATATAAGGATAAGGTGTTCGCTTAGTTTCTAGAACTGCAACACTAAAGGCATAAACGGTTTTAACAGAAAACAAACGTGCAATAAATTTATGACCTTTTTGAACCTGTATTTCCACACCACCGAGTTTTGGCATGGTCACAACGATACTTTTGCCTTCTCGATAACCCACTAACTTTACAAAAATACGCTCTTTACTCTTATCGGCAGGGTTCTGTAGCTGGATACTTTCTCCGACTAATAATTTAATGTCTTTAAAATCAATCAGTATTTTTTTTATGGGTTCATCTGACATATCGATTATCTATTATCTGTATTGTTATCATTCAGTTATCGGCAAATTGCGTTCGACATTAAGGTTTAATGCGAATATAAAAATACTGTATACAAAACAAGTGTATAGCATAATATCACTTCGGCACTCGAACGTAACGATCGACCAAAATCAATAATGGTGGCAGTAATAAAAAATCTATAACCAACGCATAACTTAAGGTAATTGACAGCAATGCACCCACTCGACTAGTTGGTGACATGTGCGATGAGGTTAACACCAAGAAGCCTGCGACCAACACCACCGTGGTAATAGTCAGTGCCACCCCGACGGTCTTAAATGCATAACGAATACCATCGAGCGCATCTAGCTTCATTTCGCGCCGAGCGCGCATGTATTTTGACAAAAAATGTACGGTATCATCGACCACAATACCAAGTGTCATGCACATCACCACCGAGGCCGATAAATCAATCTCGCCCACAAATAATCCCCAAGTACCATAAGCTAATGCCGCAGGTGCCAAATTTGGCAACATGCTGATCAAGCCGATACGAATTGAACGCAGCACAATAATTAATACTAAGGATATTAAAAATAATGCGAGTCCGGTACCCAGTAATAAACTGCGGATGTTACGGTGATTAATATTGGCAAACACCATATCCAAGCCCGAGCCTTCAGTAAATTTAATATTGGGTGCATTTTTTTTAAGCCACTCGCGCGAACGACGTTCCATCTCTAGAATCGTTTCTGAATCGGTCATTTTCAGTAACGCAACAAACTGTGTTGCTGAACGTTCAAAATTAATTAAATCTTCAACACCAAGCCCACGCGGTAATGATATTTCATACAACAATAAATATTGTGCGACTAATTCGCGTTGTGCCGGAATTTTATAATAATCCGGATTATCCTGATGCATATTCTTATTCAGTCGTTTAATAATATCCGATAACGAACTCACAAACGCCACGCCCGGTTGCGCTCGATACCAAGTGGCGAAATTATCTAATGCGATTAAGTATTCTGGATCATTAATGCCGTCGTTAATATTGGTGTCCAAAGAATAACGAATAGCATGAACTCCACTAAGATTTTTATTAATGGCTTCAATGGTTCTACGTTCTTCAAAACTAAAATCAAAATATTCATGCCAGCGTTCGGTAAGATTATTTTTTCCGATAAAGCTTGTGAAAATAATAACGGTAATACCAACTGCAAATAATAAAAATCGTCGATATTGAATTACAAAATCAGCAAATGCGGTGATGTGAAAACTAAATTGTAAATTTTCAAACCATTGCTTAGTCGAAAAAATAGATAACATTGCTGGCAATAATAACATTGAAAAAATATACGCCAACACCACACCAATCGCCACCATGTTACCCAAGTCGCGATACGGTGGTGAGTCGCTAAAATTTAGCATTAACACGCCGATAACCGTGGTGAGACTCGTTAAAAATATCGGCATGGCATTTATACGTAACGCTTCATAAATTGCTTGGTTCTTATCACGTCCTTGGCGACGTTCGTAAAAAAATGACACTAATATGTGTACTGCATCAGCAACACCAATGGTAATAATAATGCTCGGCACAAAACCAGATACCACGGTTAGGGCTTTACCCAACCAAGCATACATACCAAAGGTACCGATGATTGAAAAACTGATTATCAATAAGGTAATCATCATGCCAGTAAAGCTGCGTAACAGAATCAACAGTCCAATTAATATAATGATGTAACTGAATATCACCAATTCACGAATATCTTGTTGCACTCCAATGCCCAGGCTGTAATTCGCAAATGTGGTACCGGTCAAACTTATTTTGACATCGGGGTAACGTTTTTCAAAGTCAGTTACTATTTTTTCAGCAAAATGCACAATAACTGTATTTGCATTTAAATCATCTTTTGGCGGGTTAACATGGACATTGACCGAGGTTACACTGCCATCAGTAGCAATCGCATTTTTGACTAAAACAATTTCATTGAGTACGATGGCTTTAATTTTTTTAATGTTACTATTAGTGAGTGATGCGGGATCATCAATTAAATATTCAGTTGTTAATTCGTCACCATTAACGACAGTGTGTTGAAAGTTGCTGATAGAATCTACGCGCTTTGCATGAGGGAATGTCCAACCCAAATTCGTGAGCTCAAAAACTAGCGTTAGATTTTTTTTCGTGAAAATATTTTTATTTTTCGGTGCTATATAAAACACCAAATTGTCTTGTTTGTTATAGGTTTTTTCAAGGTGATTAAACGCGAGTAACTGTGGGTTATCTTTACTAAAAAAAACTTTAAAATCATTCGTGAAAATTAAATTTGGTGTACTTGCGGCAAGACAAAGTACAAAGAGGATCATTAACACTAGAATGACGTAGGGTTTATTGATCACGATTGAGGCATAACGATCAAACATAAAAATACCTATTAACTAGTTATTCGATTTTAATTTAACCTACGGTAATTCTGAATCTTCAAAAATATTAACTACACCTGCATCATCGATAGTTGAAGAGTTTCCTCCTATTTGACCAACCGCAATCGTCGAATTGACCCCACCATTTTGCTGCGCACTAAATGCAATGCTGGCCCCGAAATCAGAACCAGCAGATTTAGCTAACAACACCACACCACGAGTCCAATTGAAATTTGAATAATTAAATAATTGTACATTACCATTGTGGACGGTATCTGACGAAAGCCCCGATCGTGCTGTCACTGCTAACACGGTTCCATCATGATTAAATGCTAGCGCGTTGCCGAATCGATGAGGTTCTTGTGTATCTTTAGATATTAACAATTGTCCACTAATAGGAGCTACAGTCCAACTTGCGCCGTTTCGTGAAAATAGTTGGACACTACCAGAAACTGAAAAAGCACCAGATTGCCCTACCGCTAACGTCGTTTCATCCGGACTGAACTCGACACTAGCTCCAAATAAATCATCCACGGCAGGCACTGTTGCAGTTAGTTCCGTTGGAATCTTACTCCAAGTATCTAAATTTTTAGAAAATAACACTACTTTTCCTGGGCTATTGTTCACTCCTACATCACCAACAGCTAAGGTATTACCTTTTGGGTAACTAAATGCTATTGAATAACCAAATCCACCATTGATAACAGGTAACAGCGCTTCAAGTATGGGGCCTACGGCGGGAGCATTACTCCAACTATTATTATTTTTGCTATACAAGTGAACAGCACCCGCGTTTGCAACACCGTTTGCTGAATTGGTTAATACCGAGCTAATAGCAAAGGTAGCTCCATCTGGGCTAAATTTAATAGCGGATGGAGTACCAAGGCCTGCGATTGGTGCTTTGATTAATGGACCGATTGTGGGCGCATTTGCCCAGGAATTATTCAACTTTAGAAAAAAATGAACTGTATTGCCTCGGTTCATTACCGCCAAGGTAGTGCCATCGGGACTAAATGCAAGATCTTCACCAAAAGTAGCACCTGGAATAACAGGCCCAGCAATCCACTGTGTAGCAACTTTATTAAATAACTGAACGGTAAAACCACTACCCAACGAGGTGCTAGCAGGCTCACCTACAGCCAGAGTTAAGCCATCAGGACTAAATGCCACTGACGTACCAAACTGATAAAGTTGACCAGGCACATTTGATTCTATAGTTGTCACTGCTGTAACGGTTGGAGAGCCTCCAACCGGAATCGTATCTGAGCCACCACCACCACATGCCGAAACGACCAACGACACCACGACTAAAAATGAGAATTTGAGTTTAGAATTTAACACCTGAAGCTCCCTGCAAAATATTATTTTAACTACTTTATTTGTATCAATTATAAAGAACATCAGAGGGAAATAGCGAGATATAGCCATAATTTGGTACAAACTGTCACAAATAGCCCAGTAACCTGTGGCTCTATTAGTTTGTAAGTGCTTACTTTTAAAAGCTTTAAAATAAAGGTTTGAATTTAAAATTGTAACGAATAGTACGACGGGGCTGGAAATCGTCTTAATTAACACGCTTTCTGATCGAAAAGTTAAAAGCCAGTCGTCCTATGAACGACTGGCTAACAAATTACGCTAACTTATCATCGGCGACATGGTATTTTGGATCTTCCATTACATTGACCTCAACCAGATCACCGGCCT
This sequence comes from uncultured Thioalkalispiraceae bacterium, assembly GCA_964420605.1. Classification (GTDB taxonomy): domain Bacteria; phylum Pseudomonadota; class Gammaproteobacteria; order UBA6429; family Thiohalophilaceae; genus CAYQUC01. The sequence continues at coordinate 6,295 of CAYQUC010000010.1, forward strand.
TACTCAATAACTCGATGCACTCGGGGCTTAAATGGCGCAGGTGTAATTTCTTACCGGCTTTAATGTATTTTTCTGCCAGATTATCAATCGCTTCAATGGCGGAATGATCCGCGACGCGTGAATTTTGAAATTCGATAATCACATCATCAGGATCATCGGCTGGATTAAATAAATCTAAAAAGTTTTTAACCGAGCCAAAAAATAATGGGCCATTTAATTCATAAATACGTGTGCCGTCTTTGTCGATTTTTTTAACGTTAATATGACTTGCGTGCTCCCAGGCAAAAAATAATGCCGAGACAATCACGCCCACGATAACAGCGATGGCAAGATCGGTGAACACAGTAACCCCCGATACCAAGATTAATACGAACGCATCAGTTTTGGGAATTTTACCCATGATGCGCAAGCTTGACCATTCAAACGTGCCAAATACCACGATGAACATTACCCCAACCAAGGCTGCCATTGGAATTAACTCGATTAAATCTGAAGCAAACATAATAAACATCAATAAAAATAATGCTGCAGCAACACCCGATAAACGCTGATGACCACCAGAGTTAACGTTTATCATACTTTGGCCGATCATGGCACAACCGCCCATGCCACCAAACATACCGGTGACCGTGTTCGCAATACCTTGGCCAACACATTCACGATTACCGCGACCACGCGTGCCGGTAATATCGTCAATTAATGACATGGTTAATAACGATTCAATTAAACCCACCGCGGCTAAAATAATCGAATAAGGAAATATTATCGCCAAGGTCTCCCAGCTCAAATCAACCATCGGGATATGAAATTCAGGAAAACCGCCTTTGATTGATGCAAGATCACCAACAGACTTAGTATCGACGTTAAATCCAATCACGATACCCGACACCACGAGTATTGCAGCCAATGACGCAGGGAATGCCGAGGTTAGTTTCGGTAAATAATGAATAATCGCCATGGTCAACATAATTAAACCTGCAAAAATTGCCAAGCCCTGACCCGACATCCATTGGCCGTCGGTACCCGGAATTTGAAAATGTGGGATTTGCGCCAAGAAAATAACAATCGCCAAACCATTCACAAAACCTAACATCACGGGATGCGGCACAATTCGAATGTATTTTCCAAGGCGTAAAATACCCGCGAGTATTTGCAATAATCCGGTTAAGACTACCGCTGCAAACAAATATTCCACTCCGTGTTGTGCCACCAGTGCGACCATCACTACCGCCATTGCACCTGTTGCACCCGAAATCATTCCGGGACGACCACCAAAGATGGATGCCAATAAACCAACCATAAAAGCAGCATATAATCCAACCAACGGATCTACCCCGGCGACAAATGCAAATGCAACTGCTTCGGGTACCAAAGCCAGTGCCACGGTTAATCCTGATAATATTTCATTTTGATAACAAACGCGACTTGAGCAACCTAACTGGAACATATACAACCTCAAAATATAAATTTAATGGAGACTTAAGTAACTGGATAGCTGCCAGGATTAACGCGATTATTATTTTAAAGCGAGACTCAAGTGAATAAACAGAAAAAGGACACGAATCATACCTAAAATTGACTATTATTGAAATACATACTTATGTATAGCTGTAGTAGCTCATACCCGACGTATGACATTAAGCACTATTACTGCTATCTTTCTCAGCATTATCATCGATATGGCGCTGCATTAATAACACCACTTGCTGCTGACACTCACGTAACTCGGCGAATAGATCTTTTGCTTTTTCCAAATCATTATCGCGTGCCGACAATTCTATCGTAGCCGCAATTTTACTCAATGTGACTGCACCAAATTGTGCACTACTGCCTTTAATGCTATGCGCTAAACGTTCCAGCGTTTTTAAATCTTGCTGCTCAATTGCGTCATTAATGAGGTTGACGTTTGCAAGTGAGTTTGTCGCGTGTTGATCAACGGCATATTGAAATTTGTCATTAAATAATTCTTTTAATCCATTAAACGCAACCAAGTCAAGTTCATTGTTGCTTTCACTAGCCGCTACTGGTATTGGTTTCGACTGTTCTTCAGAGCTTAGACCATTATCGGTCACCTTAGTCGGCAACCACTTACACAAAATAGCACCCATAGCACGTTGGTTAATCGGCTTGGTAATATAGTCATCCATACCAGCTTCAAGACAGCGTTCTTTGTCGCCTTGCATGGCATTTGCGGTAAATGCAATGATCGGTATACGCGGTATTTTACTACGCAGTTCAAGTTGCCGAATAGCAATTGTTGCTTCAAAACCATCCATTTCTGGCATTTGGCAATCCATAAAAATTAAATCAATATACTGTTCCTCACGTTGAGCCAATGCTTCTAAGCCATTACTTGCCGGCGTGACCACACAACCAAAACCTTCCAAGTATTCAGTGGCAACCATTTGATTAATGGAATTATCTTCGGCCAATAAAACGTAAGCATTTTGTAATTTAATGCTGTCATGCTTACCGATCTCGGCTTCACGAACACTGTGGCGGGTCACTAATGGTATTGTTTTACCTTGCAGTTTAGAACTCCAAATTAGTGACACTACCTGCAGCACATCTGCCTCGTTTGTCGGTTTCGTTAAGTAACCGTCAAAGCCCTTGGCTTTTAAAAATTTGCCATCATCTCGACGTGGTGCTGATGTGAGAAAAATAAAAACCGCATCGGGTAATAAATTACGCTGTTTAATTTCTTGCATCAACATTTCGCCGTCCATTTCAGACATCTGGAAATCGATAAACACAATATCAAACGGTTGTTGCTGTACATTGGCATTAATAATGGCAGCAAGTGCCTCTTTACCAGAGCACACATGCTCAACCTGTAATTTTAACACCGTTAATTGTTCGCTTAAAATGATACCGGTCATATCTAAATCATCTACAATTAATAATTTACGACCGTGTAGTTTATCCAAATTAAGTAATTCAGTATCGTTAAATTGAGATTGATCAGCCAACTCCAGCTGCATGTTAAAACTAAAACACGCACCCTCACCTTTTACGCTAACCACCGCAACCTCGCCCCCCATCATCTGACTTAATTGTTCACAAATTGTAAGTCCCAAACCGGTACCACCGTATTGACGCGTGGTGGATCCATCTTCTTGATCAAACTTGGTAAATATTGCATCGAGTTTATCTTGCGCTATACCAATACCAGTATCTTCAACCTTCACCTTTATATTCGTTGTAGTTGTATTAGCAGTAATCGCTTCAGATTCAATTGTTAATAAAACCATCCCATGTTGTGTAAACTTAACCGCATTGCTTAGTAAATTTAAAATAATTTGCCGTATTCTTCCTGGGTCACCCATTAAAAATCGCTGAGTACCCGGTTTAAAACGCAGTAACATTTCGAGCCCTTTCTCGCGACATTTGTACGCCATTAGTTCCGTTACATCTTCTGCTAGACTTTGTAAATTGAACGGTAAATTTTCTAATTCAAGTTTACCTGCTTCAATTTTAGAAAAGTCCAAAATATCATTTATAATGGTTAACAGACTTTCAGCCGACTTCATGGTATTTTGAGCATATGCGTATTGTTTATCAGTTAGATTACTGTCTAATAACAAGCCCGTCATACCAATAACACCGTTCATCGGAGTTCTAATTTCGTGACTCATGTTTGCCAAAAATTCGGATTTCATGCGCGTTGCTTCTTCTGCGGTTTCTTTAGATTTGATTAATGCCGCTTCGGTATGTTTACTCTCGGTTATGTCACGAAAACTCCAGACACGGCCAATCGTAATATCATTAACAAACATTGGCAGTGAAAAATGTTCATATATTCTGCCGTCAAGAAATTCGATAGTACCGAACATTTCATCACGAACATTGGCTTGCAATTTTTCAATGTTAGTTATAAATTGTTCAGGGTTTTTTAATTGTTTTTGCATCCGTGCAATAATTATATTTTCATTTGCATCAATCATTACTTCATTTGAAATTCCCCATAACATCGAAAAGCGTTTATTACTTTGAATCACTTTACCGTCGGTATTAGTAACCAAAATGCCATTATCAGTTGACTCTAAAGTACTCTCGATTAGCGACAATGTTTTTTTACTTTCGATTTGTTGTTTTTTAAGTGCACTTATATCAGTTCGAATAACAATGTAATTTTTTGCAGTGCCATCAGCGCCTTTAAATGGCACTATCGTTGTATCAACCCAATACAGTTCACCATTTTTATTTCTATTACAAATTTCATCATGCCATACGTCGCCACGCTCAAGAGCCTGAAGCATGTTCTGAAAAAACTCAACACTATGATGTTTACTACTAAGTATACGGTGATCTTTACCAATTAATTCATCTCGGCTAAAACCACTAATTTCACAAAACTTATCATTAACAAAGGTTATTTTTCCTTGCAAATCCGTAATAGACACAATAGCATGTTGGTCCAATGCAAATTTTTGTTCTTCTAATTCCAATAACATTTTTTGTATTTCGTCATTACTGGATTTTAAATTTTCCTCAAAACCTTCTCGCACCTCTAGCATGTGGTTAAACGAATCCGCTAGCAAACCGATCTCATTATTAGATGATACATTAACGTGTTGATTAATTTCTCCAGCAGCGACTTTCATACTGGCATTAGCTAATAATGTGATGGGTTTTACTATTCTATTCACTTTATAAAAGACAACCATAACCACAATTGAAATTGTTAATAACACTAAAATTAAATTTATCATGCCCAACCAATAAACATCAGCTAATGCGGCTTCTTCGCTTATTTCACTAATCAATAACCACGATTTATTTTTTATTTTTAAATGTTGGTGTAAACCTATCACCACGGTATTATCAATCCCTTGATAAGTAAATGCATGTTCTGCGATATTACTATCGAAGCTATAATGTTTATTATTAACATGCTCTAATTTTAAAATATTTATTTGCTCTCTGGATATTTTTTTAAGTAAAATTTCATCATGTGTATGTTTTAAACCTTGTGCCTCATGCTCATCATTAGCGCGTAAAACAGTTGAACGCAGCTTTGCATCGTCACCCACAAGATAATGCAGCACCGAACTTTTTTTATCATGTTGAAACAATTTAAATATACGTTCTAAGCTAATTTGAATTGCAAACACCCCAACCTTTTCACCAAACGCATCGAGCAAGGGTGCCGTTAAAAAACCGGTTATAATATTATTTGAAGGTGCATAACGTTCTAAATCAGAAAACTGTGTTTCGCCGGTTTGAAGCGTAGTTCGAACTGAATTTGCAAACAAGCTATTCGCGTAGTGGCCGTTTATTAAATTTGTACCTAAGTCGACTTCTGCAGTTACTGAATATAAAATGTTACCGCGAATATCAATTAAATAAACATCATAAATATAATCATAAAGGCGACTCATGGTGATTAAATCGTTTTGCACCTCACCAACGAGCTCTACCCAAGCATAACTTTTTACGTAATTCTTAACGGTTAATCCGCTATTATTATAAGCTTGAATTAAATCTGACAAAAATTGAGTATTTTTAGTAGATTCAGCTTGAGCGCTTAAATCCATAAAACGGTATTCAAACCAGTTTTTGATGAACTCAACTCGAATTAATGATGAATTTTCTAACTCTTCTATGGCACTATGAGTAAGACGGGTATAAGCCTGTTGGTAGCTAAAAATCGACACAATAAGTAACGGCACTAACGACACTAGTAAAAACCACATAACTAAATTGCGCGACAATGATTTAAACTTTCGTTTAACTCGATGTGATGATGCAATTTTATTACCCATGCTTAAAAATCACTTTAACCATGTCATCGTGACCCAAAACGAGTATCAGCAAAATCATCGATATTAACTGGTTTTTTTAAAATACCACCTTCAACGGCTAAATCCATAATCAATTTTAAGCCGGCTTTATCAACATTTAAATTTTGATAGTTAATTACGCGTAACTCGGGATCCAAACTGGCGATAATCGCTTTTCGAGTATGCGCAGGAATGTGTTTTCTGACAATAGTAACAATGGCTTCAAGTTTATCGCCACCTTCATTACGCGCTTGTTCTATATCGTATCCGGCCAAACGAATAAAATGCATCACTTCGTTAACCGCTTTAAATTTATTTTGTAATGCACTGTTGGTTGCCAATGCAATACATTCAACATGGCCGTTTGGCCATGGTAGTACATCTTTTGAATACCAAGCCACCTTTCCAAAACCGCCAGTTTCAACCACGTCGGCCCAAGGTAACGATTGCTCAAACGCAGCAGGAATAACACGGTTACTTTTACTTTTAATAAATGCAGGTGATTTTGGTGGTGCCAACGAAATTGCTAGTACTTCAGCTTCAACAGAATTTGCATGTAAACTCATCTTGACACCATGTTGCTTTAGGTAACGATACAAGACTACCGTATGTGTTGCTAACAAATGGGGCATTCCAATTTGAGTTGGTTTATTTCTTTGTTTAAATACTTTTTTTAAAATCGCTGCCACCTTAGCATCCGGCTTGCGATCTTTTCTTTTTTCTGGCAATTGAACATCATTATTTAATAAATCATTTATTGCCAACGCATTACCATCACGGTGCATCAAACCTATCCATTTAAAATGCGCTTTTTCATTATACATATCCATTGCCAACGGACTCATGACATACGCCATGTCAACGCCACCCGATTGAAAATAGGCTCGCAATAAATCCCAGTTTTTCATTTGTTTAATTTCAAATTTGGCATGGACCATTTTATCGCGATAACGTTCATAAGCAACTAACGCGGCATAATGATCAGCAAGGGGAATATAAAGTGCTTTAATCGTTTGTTTGGTTAAGTTGGTTTTAGCAAATGCAGTGGACGTTACCATACTAATAAAAAATAACACTATAAATATGCATGAAAAATACTTAATATTAGTATGTAATTGCATTTATTTTTTGCCTAATAATGTAAATCTATCCATCATATATCGACAAATAATTAACACGCTTTAATAGTCACCGGCTAATTAATTTTCTGAACCTATGAAGTAATAGGTTATAAAATCAATACTTTGAGTGTTAAAAATTAGAGCCATTTGTAAGTAACACTAAACCCCATTGGGTTTATTTGGACTACACTAATAGATAGACGATAGCTATATCGTCTATCTTAATACTGCTCATCGCCAATTCAAGTACCAATTTGTATCATTACGCTAAATACGCTCTTCTTAGACACCTTTTTGGGTTATTATTCGTTTGAGGAGACCACATAAATAGTGTTATTTCAATTAGCTCCTGTTAAAGTTTTTACATTAATCACTAAATGGCATAGCCCGAGTAGTAAAAAATGAAAAGAACAATTTTAGTAGTAGAAGATAACTACAACGACGAGCTATTAACCTTACGCGCATTCAAAAAAAATAATATACACGAAGATATTGTGGTAGTGAGAGACGGTCAAGAAGCGCTAGAATATTTATTTTTCGAAGGTAAATATTCTAATCGAGACAATAGTGCTAACCCTGTTTTTATTTTATTGGATTTAAACCTACCAAAATTAACCGGCCATGAAGTGTTAAAAAAATTAAAAGAAAATGAAAAAACAGCCTCCATCCCCGTCATCATAATGACCACATCTGATGAACAAGTAGATTTGGTCAACAGTTATAAACTCGGTGCAAACAGTTTTGTTTTAAAACCCATAAAACTTGAAGACTTTACTATCGCCATTAAACAAATTGTAAATTACTGGTTATCATTAAACCAACAACCCACTTAATTTATTATTTTTTTATTGCGAACAATACATTATTAAATCAACCTCTTTAAATATTACCGATATAAATTGTTAAATTTTAAGCTCTAAAATCTCGGTAGCATCACTTACTCCAGATTAAATTTAATTGGCAGTCGAAATAATACTGCGACTGGTTTCCCAGAAATTTTTCCGGGTATAAAAATTGAATCTTTAATCGCTGTTATAGCTGCATCATCAAACGATTTTCCAGCCGATTTGAATACCGTGGTGTTACGAACCTTTCCTTGCCGGTCAATTAAGGCATCTATAATAACAGTTGCGGTAATGCCGAGCCGTTTCATATCCTCCGGATATATTTTGACTCCTTGGCGTAATAACCGTGGTTTTTCAGTAACACGGTAAATTGGCTCTGGAACAGGAAATTGTTCTACATTGTTTTTTAATATCTTTTTATTTTTAGTCGAAAAGTTTTTTTCTATTTCTGCGATAATTTTTTTCTGCTTTATAATTTTCTTTTTTATTTTTTTTTGTTTCTTTGGCAGTTCCTTAATACGCTTGGGCTTAAGTTTCTTTTTTAATATTGGTTTTTTTATTTCTTTATTTTTTAGAATTATTTTTTCCGAAAAATCAATTGAATTAACAACCAACATGGGGGTTATTTTATCATCATACATTGTGCCAGAAATAAAAGGTACAAATAATATCAACGCAATAGCCAGACACACGCCAACGCTTAACGCTAATAAACCTGATATATAATTATGTTGTAACATGCTGCTACTAATCAATTATTTATTATTTTCTTCTGTTGCTACACCAATATTTTTTATACCGATGGCTTTACAGACATCAATGACTTTAATTAAAAACTCGGTGGTTGAATCTTTATCGGCTTGGATGATAACGGACAAATTAGCATTATTATTAAATTCATAGCTCAAAATTCGCTTTAAATCCACAAAACTTAAAATAGTATCTTGATGACTTATTTTACCGGCTTTATTTAATTTAATGATTTTACTTTTTGATTTTAAAGTTGAACTATGCTCGGCATTGGGTTTTTGAATCACCATGCCTTTATTCTCAGGAAACACCGTGGTCACCATGAAAAAGATCAACATCAAAAAAATAATATCAATCAACGGTGTCATGGTGATCTCTGGTTTAGTTTTTGGAATGTTATACGGTTCAATCAAATTATTCAGTTCCATAAATTAAGCCCCCGAATCCACATTAGATTTTATACTAGCATTTGATTTACTATTTTTTGCTGTATTAGTTAATTGTGAGGCTTTCATTGCCGTTTTAATTAGCTCGGGATCATGGTGTAAAATCATTTGCATCGATTGCACCAGGCTAGTCATAATAACTGTCTGTCGTCGCGATAATAAGTGATGCATAAAAATAACCGGAATAGCAATAATTAGACCACTTGCAGTGGTTAACATTGCCTGAGAAATTCCGTTTGCCATTTCTTCCGGTTTACCACTGCCATGAAGTGCGATAACTTCAAACACATTAATCATGCCCGTTACGGTTCCGAGTAAACCTAACATCGGTAATAATGATCCAAGCGTCGCAATAGTCGGTAAACTGCCTTCAACTTTGAGCGTGATATCAGCCATATGCACATTCATTTCTCGTGCAAAATCGTGTTTGGTTTTAATTTCTGACCAATTTAATAAATTCAACAATTGTGCCAAAGGACTTAAGGATTTTTTGGTGGTAAGCTCGGGCAGGTAATTTTTTTGTTGTGATAAATTAAGTAGATCAACCGTTGATAACCGTGAATAAGCAATTAAATTTTTACTCTGCCAAACCAACAACACCATGGCAATACTCGCAGCAAAAAAAATAACCCACATAATTGGGCCACCCTTGTCCATAATAGAAATAAAATCGGTTAATATCGTCATTGTTTTATACCGTAGTTAATGTCTTGATTAAATTTTACTGTTAATAAATACTGTGTTAAAAATCAATCTCAACACCAAAAAATGGAAAAAAACCTATTCCAATATTTTTATCAGGATTGTCTATTTTTTCAAATTCGTTACCATAATCGTAACTCGTTATGTTCTTTGAGAAGGTGACATTTTGCAAATCAAAATAATATTTCAATTTTGACTCTTTAAATAATACCGTTCTTCCGAGGCGTAGATCCATTTTAAAATAATTGGGGGTACGCACACTATTGAACTCAGCATACTGTGCCACCCAGCGCGAGTTTGAATCGCCCGGAATTAATCTATTTCGTGCGATAACTGGCGTATACGGTGTTCCCGAGGTTAACTTGGCTTTGATACTCCAATCCCATTTACTCCATGAACCGGTAAATGGCTGACCCCACACACCGGTGATGGACAGTGGAGTGTCGCCTGAAAAATCGCGTGTAACGCCAGTGCGTAAATCAGTTCGGATTGATTTTGATGCAGAAAAACTCAACCAAGCCAAACGGCGATTTTCTGCTTTGCGTTTAATAAAAATATCAATACCGTAAGCTCGCCCTTTACCTTCATTCGAGTAATTATTGGGTGGCTCGTTGGCATCAACCGAAACAACTAAGTCCGTTAGCGGTTTGTCATAAATTTCTGTTTTAATGCTGTATTTAGGGCTTATTTTATATTGAACACCAAGAATACGATGTTCTGCCTTGGTCACTTTTAAATTTGGATTACCAAAACCGTCCACTATTTCTGCACCTTGGGGCAACTGAATATACTTTCCCCAGGTTGCTGTGAATAAGGTATCGGGATTATATTGATACTCGATTGTGGCACGTGGTGAAAATTCAGTTTCACGTAAACCTCGGCGAACTTGAATATCACTATAGCGCAAACCAGTAATGGTGGTAATTGAATTTGACCATTTCTTTCGATACTTTACATAAGGTGCAGATGAGCTAAGGTAGACATCGGTTTTAAGGCGATATTTTTTTAAGTCAGTTAGATTAAAGTCTATATCGCGCTCCGACGGTGGCCGCGATATATTTAGGTCAACCGGTATTTGGCTGATACTGACCGAATATCCATAACTAATACTGTCGGTTTTATTTAGCCGCGCTTCAAGCTCCGGTTGCCAAAATAAAGTATTCACTTCAAAATTAACGAAATACGGATCACCAAATGGATCTCGCCCAAGACGAAAAGTATTTTTACTGTGGTACAAGGCCAGCGGCATGACAAAATCTGTTGTTGCATTCCAGGGTTTAACCAGTGTTGAGCCAATGGTTTGAAATTCTTGACTACTAAAAGTTTCACCGGCAAGTTCAGGATCAGACTTTGCGCTGCCAACAATATCCACGGCCAGTTTATCTGCTGCGGCAAAAATGTAGCTATCAATATAACCTTTTTCCAGTTTATGCCGGTACAACATCTGGCTATCAAAATAACGTGGTACCGTGGTTATTAGATCGGCATCTGGGTCATTATTACTGAGTTGTTGGTTTAATTTTGCGGGCGATAAAAGTAAATCAATATAACTACGGCGATATGCCACATAATAACTATCGTCTTGACCAACCGGCCCTTCGGCAACCATCGATGCCGATATCGTTGAAATATCAAATTTATAACGTTGCCGATCGTTGCGTGGCGCACGTAATTTTACATCAATCACTCCCCCTAATTTATCACCGTATTCCACCGGAAAACCACCAAGGAAAATATTTAAATCATCAATTAGCGCCGGATTTATCGTCGAATGAAATCCGCCAAAGTGATACAGATAACCAACCGGCGCATTATTAACCCAGACACTGTTATCATTATCATCACTGCCACGCATATACACTTTTGATGATGCCTCGGATGATTCGACAATACCGGGCAATGAGGTTATCACCTTCAATGGGTCACCCTGACTGCCGGGTGCATTAGTCAATTCATCGGTGGTTAAACTAATTTTAGATACTTTTTCTTTGATGCGCGCTTCGGTCACTTCAAAACCAACACCTTGGACGACTTCGGGATAGAGATATAATTTTAAAAGTGAAGAGCTTGTTCTGTATTCTGTTAGTAAATCTTGAAAACCGGGAGCAACAATTTTGATTTTATCGTTTACGTTGATATCGTTAAAAAACACCTGACCTTTAACATTGCTACTTTCTACAAATTGTTCATTATTAATAATGACATACGCCCCTTCAACGACAACCCCGGTGCCGCGTTCTTTTACAACGATATTAACCTCATCCGCAAAAACACTCGCATTTAATGGCCATAAAATAATGGCCATAAAAACACTCAATTTTGTGACTAGTGTGTTGTTCTTTATGTACATTTTTGTTCGATCCTTTATTCACTACTTTTTTATACTATTACTATAATCGTTATTAAATAGATGTTATTAGCGATTATTGCTATTTATATACGAGTCGAAATGATTGTATCACTTAACAAAAATAAAGTTGTTACAAGCTGTAACAATTATTTAAATACACTAATGTAGATAGTTTCTAAATTGTTCAATACACGTATTTAAGTTATTTTTTGTATATTAAGTAATGTGTAGTTGGCTATAAACAAGATCGGTTCATCGATTGCAACACATCAGTAGTTGAAAACTGTGGATACCGTAACCTCGTCACCCCGACCAGGGTCTTGAGCAGGAGCCATTTACTCGGTGTTACACATGAGGCTCAAGATCAAAAACTTTGTTATAATATCAGCATAATAATTTACGTTACTAGTAGGAGCAACGAAATGAAAGCAACAGCGGAATTACAAGTTATACCCATTGGCACGGGAGTTTCAGTTAGAAAAGAGGTGACGGAAATTGTTGCATTGCTTAACAACTATGATTTTATTATTGATACTCATGCCTCGGGTAGTAACATTGAAGGTGAATTATCGCAAATACTTTCTGCCGTTGAAGCCATCCATAGTCAGTTACATGAACAAGGTTGCGTACGTTTAATTAGTTATTTAAAGCTCGAAACACGTACCGATAAAGTTCCTACTCTGGCGGGAAAAAAGCTTTAACTTCGTTTCAACTTTATTTCAACGCAAAAATTATTTAACTCATCAACCAACGTTGCAATTTTCTTAAAGTCGTTATTACGGCAACACTGATTTATCTCGGCACTTATTTTTGTAATTTCTGGATAACCAAACGGAGTACCAAGACCTTTGAGCTTATGCGTTTCTTGTTCTAATTGTGGCCATGAATGTTGATTTTTTAATTTCAGAATTTTACTCATACGAGAAGGCAAATCTGTTAAAAATTTCTCAGTTAATTGTTGATATTTATTTACCGTAGTGACAATTTCAGCAGTGCGCTTAACGCTCGATAGGTATTTATACAACACTTGATTAAAGCGCGCGAGGTCGATTGGTTTTGTTAAAAATTCATTGGCTCCGGCATCAATACAGCGTTCATAGTCCGTTCTCATGGCGTTAGCGGTTAATGCTACAATTGGTGTCTCAGTGTCATTTAAACGTATGTTTTTAGTAGCTTCAACACCATCCATTACGGGCATTTGTATGTCCATTAATATTAAATCAAACTTGCGTAAGCCACAAATCTTAACCGCCTCTGCGCCATTATTAACAATGGTAATGTTCGCTCCCGTATTAGTGACGTAAATCTCAATTAATTTTTGATTGTCAATAGTATCTTCCGTGAGCAATACCTGTCCAAATAAACTACTGGTAGCATTTGACTTGTCATTGTCATAACTAACAGGGCTTATATGATCAAGTGAATAAACTAAATTATCTTTGGTTATTATGCCGGTGCTAATATTAAAACTGAACTTACTGCCTTGTCCAAAATTTGATTCTACCGAAATTTCTCCACCTAATTTTTTAACCAGTTGTTTACAAATATTTAAGCCCAAACCCGAGCCACCATACCGTCGGGTTGTACTCGAATCGGCTTGGGTGAATGATGAAAATACTGTGTCTTGCTGTTCTGCCGTTAAGCCAATGCCGGTATCGATAACCTCAAAGGTCATGCTACTATCGTTTATGTTACAAGCAACGTTAACATTGATACCACCACGTTCGGTAAACTTAATTGCATTGGAGTTTAAATTTAATAGAATTTGTTTTAATCGTACTGGATCGGTTGTAATTTTGTCGGGCAATGGGAAGGCATAATTGATAACAAAGCTTAAGCCATGATTAGTAGCGTCCACTAAAATGGAAGATTGAATTTCGTCTAAAACAGCAAAGGGCGACACTGTGATCTGTTCTATCTCGAGTTGCCCTGCTTCAATTTTACTAATGTCTAAAATATCATTAAGCAAATTTAATAAATGTTTGCTATTTCGTTCAATACTGGCAAGGTAGGAATCCAACTTGTCCTGCGGCAGTGTCGATTTTTGGAGTAAATCTGAAAATCCAATTATGGCAGCCAGGGGCGATCGAATTTCGTGACTCATGGTAGCCAAAAACATACTTTTAGCATGATTGGCTTGCTCTGCTAAGTGTCGTTGTTTAATAAACGCATTTTCAGAACCGGTGACTCGTTGGCTCACAAAAAACATAATCACAACACCGACTGCAATTGCAATGCAACCGATGATGGTTATTAAAACGATAGAGAACTTATTTTGTTTGGATATTAATTTAAGCTCATCATCAGCATTATTCTGAAATGCTCGCGATAACAACATTAAATTTTTACGCACACGTAATTGAATTGGGATAATTTTAGTGGCTAATAATGTTTGGACTTGCTCGGTTTGACCATCGAGAATTCTAGTAACAGTGGCTGATTGAACGACACTACCTTGTTGAATGGATTTTTGTGTTTTTTTAAATAAAATACGATCTTTATCGCGATGTATGTCGGTTTTAACGGCATTAAATGAAAATAAAAATTCTGAACCAAAACGACTAAATTCACCGTACATGTCACTAATTAAAAAATCATCGTCACTCTGCGCCATTCGATACAACAATAATGCTCGATTATTAGCAGCGTCTCGCATGATGAATGAGTGGCCAACATTCGTTAGCTCGAGGGTAACGGCGGCCACTTGTGTTTCGTTATTTTGGATGCGACTAATCGCAATAAACATTAAGCTCGCAAGTAACACTAACACAACCATAAACCCACCAATAATGGTGAGCTTGCTGGTAAACTTAGTGTTTTTTTCGGTCATACGGCTATCCAATCAACTTAAGTAATTAATCGGTAGAATTTGGCCGTACTTTAATCGATTAAATGAGATTGCTCATTACCACAGTTCATTACGGGAATAACAGTCTCAAAGTGCTTAACTACACTTTAAACTGGCCAACTAACTCTTGCATTTGAATAGCAACGTTATTTAACGATGAACCCGCATCAGCAAGTTGCCCAATATTTTCAGCATTGGCATCGGCTGATTGACTGATGTTAATAATATTTTGATCAATTTCAGCGGCAACCACACTTTGTTCTTCTGCGGCACTTGCAATTTGTTCATTCATATTATTAATCACTGACACAGATTCTGTAATTTCAGTTAATGCCTCACCTGCACGGGCTGCTTCCGTAACACCTTTTTCGGATGTCGTTTGACTGCGACTCATAATTTCTGAGGCTTGCCCTGAACTGCTTTGTAATTTTTCAATCATTGACTGAATTTCTTTAGTGGAGTCTTGGGTACGGCTTGCTAGGGTTCGCACTTCATCGGCTACGACCGCAAAACCGCGGCCCTGTTCACCGGCTCGGGCAGCTTCAATCGCGGCGTTTAATGCCAACAGATTTGTTTGTTCGGCAATGCCGCGAATCACATCGAGCACACCACCAATACTATCGCTATCTTCACGTAATTGATTTACGGCTGTTGAACCTTCGCCCACATCACTGGCAAGTTGATTGATTAGGCTAATGGTCGTGGTAACAATTGAGTTACCATTATCGGCGGCATCGTGTGCAGCAGTGGCAGCACCTGCGGCTTGTTCGGCATTACGCGCAACCTCAACAATGGTGGCTGACATTTCATTACTGGCGGTGGCCACTTGCTCGGCTTCGGCGCGTTGGCTTTCAATGCCTTCGCGGCTTTGTTGTGCAATGTTGGTTAGCTCTTCTGCGGCAGTGCCTACATGGCTGCTATATCCAGTTAACTCTTGGATCATGGTTTGTAGTTTATCCATGAAGGTATTAAAATAATCGACCAATTGCCCTACTTCATCTTTTGATGAAGCTTGCAAGCGCTGCGTTAAATCACCATCACCTTTGGCTATTTCTTGTAAATTTGCGGAAACATTTTTAATGTTACGGGTAATACTGCGGGCAATTAAATATGCAGTGAATGCTAAAAATATCACTAGTACTAAGCCTATTATGGCACCCAAAACGATACTGAATTGCGTTGTTTCGGTGGTTTTTGAAATGATGCCAGTAAATGCGGTTTGACTGTCGGTTTGAAATTGAATTAAATTATCTTTAAATACCTTTAGTTTAAGCTGCATTTGCTGCGCACTGGCCTGCATTTGATCGGCTTTTAAGGTACCGTTAAGCATACCCAGAGTCATTGGTTTTGCGACGGCATAATACTCGGTTAGTTGTTGTTGTAACAACTTAATGGTTTTACTTTTCGAATTATCCAATTTTGCGATTTCAGTAAATGCGGTTTGCATCTGAGCTACCGTGGTATCGGCTTCTTCAACCATATCCTCTTCTTCAGTTGCGACGGCTTGATCCAAAAAACCAATAACCTTATCCAACTGTACCTGGTTTTTTTCACTACGCGCCATGGTAGGATAAATAACGCTTTCTAAGCGTTGCAATTGCGTGGCGTTATCATTGGCGACAGAGTAGTTCACTATGAAGCTCACTCCAAAACCGAAAATAGCGATAACGGCGATGGACATTATCTTATACTGAATTGATAAATTTAAAAAAATATTCATTAGTGAACTCCTCTATCGTATAACATACCGGTTAAGGTATACGTAATAACACTTTAACTGAACTATCGACCGATGCCGCATCAATATAGCCCACGGCATTGGGGTTGCTGGACACAAAACTCTTCACCGCAGCATCATTGGCTAATTCTTTGGGTGGTACCGCTTTACCCGAAAAAATCATTTTTGACCAATACGCTTTATACTTACCCAATTTTTTCTTGGTTACCTTTTCGGTAAATTCAGCTTTAATTGGACTGCTATCCGATTGGCCCACCAGAGTTACTGCGGTCATACCACTTATTGTTTTGGTTTTACCCAAGTACAATTTTTTGGCCGTTTTTGCATCAAGCGAAGCTCCTGAGCCGGTATTCGCAATTATCGCGACCTCGGCAAACGCCGCGCTGGACGACAACAAAAAGCCCAGTATGAAACTGGCGTTTAAAATTAAATTGTTCTTCATCTTGCTTCTCCTCTAAAAGATAGCGTCCACAGAAATGGATACTACATCCACCGTTGTTTTACCAGTCGGTAATGCCTTAACCATGCCATCGGTTGTGGGATCACCCGGTTTGATGTTTTTCCACTGCATTTTCATAATAACACTTGGGTTATAATGATAAGCCAAGCCCAGTGCAATTGAGTCTTGATCCAGTGCACCTTTGGACGCACCAGCGGCTTTTTGCCCTTCTAATGTTGCTATGGTGATAACCGGTTGGTACTTATCCATGGTATAAGCAAAGCTTAAATAACCGCCTTTTGAATCAAATAAATCGCTGTCTTTTACCTGGGTATCACCGTATTCGGCGTACACTAATATATTGTCCATTTCGACTTTAGCACCAATATTAACCGAGGTTTTTGATTGCTCGGTAACTGCAGTACCAATGGTTAAATTGCTGCTACTAATACCAGCCTGCAAACTGACCATGTCATTACTAACACCCAACTTTAAGCCCATCATTTGTCGCTGGTAGTTTGAGGCAGCAGTATTATAGCCAGTAGAGCCCGTAAACGGTTGTACAACAACTTCCCAATCATCACCGGTAGTGTATTCTACCGACACACCGTCAAAAATTTCGGCTGCCAAATTAGGCGAGTCTGACCCAATTTCTAAGTTATAAAATTCTTGCGGTGGCCGTGTCCACGGATAGGTGACACCAATATCAACATTTTGCGTTACTAAGCCAAGCGGATATTTTTGCCGGCCTAAAATTGCTCTGGCATTTTCATTCATTTGAAAGGATGCAATTGCCCAGTCTAACCGTAATTCATTACCAGCAGCATTGAAATGCAATTGTCCGGCAACCGTCCATTGTGGATCAATCACCGCGGACCAGTTAAAACCGGCTTGTGTACTACCAAAATCGCCACGATTATCATCAGTATCAAGGTATTTGGAGCTGCTATTAGTGATATCAAAAGACGAGCGAACAAAGCCATGAAGGTTCACCTCGCCGGCATAACTTGGTGTTGTAACCACCGCCCCCAACAAAGTCATGCTTGCTATTATTTTTAAATTTGGTTTCATCGTTATTTTTCTCCTAATATTTTTATTGTCGGATGCCTACCATGTCTCCGGGTTGCTTAGTTACTATGTAAGCATAGTCTCTATCGTCTTAAGGTATAGATAACTTGAGGGAAAATTCAAATAATTTAATGGCAACACAATCACTTAGTACTGAAAAATGACTTAACAAAACAGGCCATTAGCGCTGCAAGTTGCACGATTTGGTTCACTCCAAACTGGATGACACTGACTGTAATAACACCATTACTAACCATTTGAGCAGGTTAATAGTGTGCTGATTTGTGTGTTAGAAAAAAGTTATTTTGGGCTAATTCGGCAGCACTTAAGTTACCCTTGATTTGCATACAATCAAAATTAAATTGCACTTTTTGAATGTATAATTTTAAAAGGGTTTTTACTGCCATGCTATTTTAAGCTAGTATTAAGGCGTTTAATAACCAAAGTAAGCTACCGTACCAAGTATCGAAAAACGTTCTGCAAACATTATCATGCTAACGAGTATTACTTATTTTACTTGCAAAACTATAGTGTTAGTCATTGTTTTGTGACTTAAAAAATTGTCCGAACTTGGCTTAGAGGCTAACGGCACCAAACGTTTGCTGCAAGTTACTAATGTTTACCCTGATTGCGCTGCTAATAGTTTAAGGTTGTAATGTATTACGGCGACTATTTTACTTAAAATTATTTCAAAAAAATTCATTTGAGGGCATTATTTTAAAATAATCACGGCACTGACATTATTTAAAAGAGATTAAAACGATATTAAATAACATTTGATTAAGCACGCGATAAGCACACTTTAGGATGCTGAATAAAAAAACTAAAAAACATTACCCTCGCACAACATTCAATTGCACAAAAAACAACCATAAATAGAATGTACAGAATGTCGACAAATTACCATTTTTTGTAGGTAGATATCTTGAAGTGTTCAAAAATCGGTGTATAACATTACTTGTAATAATAGTTAATTACAATTCCATTAAATAATAATAAAGTAATAACACTTAAATTTTTTGCTATGAGGTAACTAATGTTTTGCTCTTTTAGGTTTCGATCTTTTATCATTTTTACGACTTCTTTTATCGTATTTTTCACGAGTGTATTATCAGCAACGGCTGCCAACGAGGCAAACACTTTGTATTGGGCTGGCTGTGGCATTACCAAAAAAGCCTTTATGACCGAGCTTGCCAAAGCTTACGAAAAAGAAACTGGGGTTAAAATTGTATTACAAGGTGGTGGTGCAACCAAGGGAATTCGTAAAGTGTCCAGCGGTGAGTTGCATATCGGTGGTGCGTGTCGAGTTTCACTAAACAGGCATCCTTTAGAGCGCCAAGCCCATCAGGTTCCCGTGGCATGGGATGCGTTGGTTGTTATTGTAAATAAAAATAACCCCATTAATAATATTACTTTATCGCAATTACGCAAAATCTATCTTGGTGAAATAAAAAGCTGGAAAGAACTTGGAGGCCGAGATGGCCCGGTCGATGTCTATGTTCGTCGCGGCAATTTATCGGGAGTTGGCCGCACCCTACGTGAGCTAGTATTCGCTAATTTCGAACAAAAATTTCCGGCAGCAAAATACATCGAAAACTCATCCGGTCCGCTCGAAAAAGGCATTGCAAAAAATATATTGGGTATTGGTGTTACCGGTGTCAGTAGTGCGCGTAAACGTGATGTTAAAATTTTACAACTACAGGGTATTGAACCCAGCTATGACAATATTAAAAATGGCTCCTATTTATTATATCGACCACTATACTTAGTGCGCCATGCCAGTGCCGATAACGCTCAAGTTAACCGTTTTATTAAATTTGCGTTAAGTCGTCATGGTAAAGACATCATCCGTTCTGCCGGTACCGTACCCTATTCTGATGCCTTAGTATTAGTGATGAAACAACTAGAGCAATACCAACATGCTGATCGTGCCGGTTTAAACCGATAACTGCTATACTCGTGAGCCCCATTATAATAGTCATAAGCGGGCTCACATTATAAAATACCGCTAACAACCTGTTTTATCCCAGCTCCCAATTGTTGTTGCTAACCTGTTATTCACAAGGAAATAGACACTCGCCCATATTAAAGAAACACAATTAAAAACCGATACCGAATTAATCAAATGGGTATCCTATGGGCGCTAGTATTCATAAGCAGACAAGTAAACTCTCCATCCTTGGTGGTTTCATGGTTGTATTATTCTTATTGGCGAGTTTAATGAGTATTGCAATTAGTCGAATACACGACAATGAAGCCCAAGTTGACGAAGTAACCCATGAGTTGTCGGATGTTGCCCATGCTTTTATTATGCGCGACGCGGCCAATAACCGTGCATTATTGCTCTATCGCATGGCCCAAACCACCGATAAGAGGCTCCGAAATGAGTTATATGTGAGTTTTAGTAGTTATGGTTCTACCTACATAACATCCTACAACATAATTAAAACGAATATCCACCTTGAAAAAGACATCGAGCTATTAAATAAAACGCAGGCATCGATCCAACGTGGCAGCGCCATACAAGCAGCAACCGCAATTGATCTTATTGAAGGCCGAACTAAAAAAGCCCATAAGGCATTAGCCAATAGCATTATTCCGATTCAATTGGATGTTAGAAAACAACTAACCTTGCTGTCACAGTCCTTTCAGGATAACGCCGATCATGAGCTTAAAATAATATCAAAACTAAATAAGCATTCAATACTGCTAATAACCATAATAGGTACTATCGCCATCACTATGGGCTTTCTGATTATGGTTATTGTTACCCGACGAGTCACCCGTTCAGAGCAAGCCTTTATAGAACAACGAAAACTTGCCGATGAGGCCAATAAAGCCAAAAGCTTGTTTTTGGCTACCATGAGTCATGAAATTCGATCGCCACTTTCAGCGATTATCGGATTTTCTGATCTGCTTCGAAAATCAAAATTAGTGCGCATAAAACAGGACTCGTGCATTGTGAGTATCCAGCGCAATAGCAAACACCTGTTGCATTTAATTAATGACATATTGGACATAACCAAAATTGAAGCTGGGCAACTTGAGATTGAACAGATCAGCGTTTCACCATTTGCCGTTTTAGATGAAATTCAATCTTCTATTCTAGTCGACTCCAACGACAAAGGTTTGGGCTTTAAAATTAATTATGCGTTCCCGCTGCCCGAACAGATTAAAACAGATCCGATTCGGTTAAAGCAGATTTTAATAAACCTAACCTCAAACGCAATTAAATTTACTGAGCGCGGGGGAATTAATGTAAACGTTGCTTGTAATAAAGAAACTGGCAGCATGACATTTGACGTTATCGATACCGGTATTGGCTTAACCACAGAACAACAAGAGAATATATTTTCCTCTTTTACCCAAGCGGATTCGAGTATCACTCGAAAATACGGTGGTTCGGGCCTAGGTTTAAATATTTGCAAACAACTTGCACAAAAATTAGGGGGGGGGATTTGGGTCGAGTCAACCCTCGGTCGTGGTAGTAAATTTAGTTTTAATATTACTGCAGGTAAAATATCAGATGATAATTTAATTTATTCGCTAGAACACCACACAAACACCAGTGACGATTCTAAACAAAATCCTAATAAGCGTTTATTTGGCCATGTATTACTAGCAGAAGATACCGAAGATAACCAAGACTTGATTGAGATGTATGTTACCGATACCGGTGCCAAAATTACCATTGTTAATAATGGTGCAGAAGCAGTAAAAATTTGTGAATCAAGTACGTTTGATTTAATTTTAATGGACATGCAAATGCCGGTTATGGATGGTATTACAGCAACCAGCAATATTCGAAGTACGGGTATTACAACCCCTATAATTTCACTAACCGCCAATGCCATGAAATCTGACTTTGAGCATTGCATTGATGCTGGAGCCAATGAGTTTATTACCAAACCGATTGATGTTACTCGATTTAATCAAATATTGTATAAATATTTATCGAACACAAAAAAGTCCGAATTATCAGGTAATAAAATAAACAAATTACAAAAATTAACCAACAAATTTTTGGCCGATCTACCCACTCGTATGTCATTAATCACAGGATTAAAAGAAGATAATAACTGGGATAAAATAGAAGAAGAAACCCATAAACTAAAAGGTTTAGGCACCCCCTTTGGTTATCCAGAAATCACCCAAATGAGCGACGAAATAAATCTATGCTGTCGCAATAAAGAATTTAAACAGATACCAATATTAGTTGATGCGTTAAACGATTTTTGTAAACAGATTATTTCTCTGAAAGGTTAAAATTATAGACAGCATGAAATCATCGGATAAACATTCAATATTTAAAAATAAAATAACTATTCTCGTTGGTTTTTTTAGTGTATTAATTTTACTTTCGGCATTAATGACTATAGCAATGACACGCATCGAAAACAATAAAGTTAAAATTAATAGCATTACAACTGATTTAGATAATGTAAAGAATGTCCACATAATGCGTAACGCAGTTCATAGCCGTGCGCTAATATTATATCGAATGGCGCAAGCTACAGATCCATTTGAGCGAAATGATATGTACATGCAGTTTTCTGACAATGCCTCAACATTTTTAAGGAGTTCGTCAAAAGTATCAAAGAACTTATATCGACAAAGTGAAATCGATTTTTATGAAAAATCAAAAGAAACAATAAAAATTGGCTCCATAATACAAAATAAAACCGCCTCTGATATTCTTAATGGTAATGTTGAACTTGCTCTTAGCACTTTAACAGAAAAAATTATACCCATCCAACAAGATGTTAGCCAACAATTAATTATATTAACCTTGTCGCTACAAAAACATGCCGATAATGAAATACTTAAAATAGCCAAAGCCAATGATGATTCCAATTTTTTAATCGGGCTTATTGGAACAATTGCCATCATACTTGGCATTGCAATCACTTTTTATGTCACCAGACGTGTGACAAAATCTGAAAATGGTTTTATCAAACAACGTCTACTAGCCGAAGATGCCAATAAAGCAAAAAGCATGTTTTTAGCCACCATGAGCCACGAAATTCGTTCGCCATTAACTGCCATCATTGGTTTCTCAAGTTCCATGAGAAAATCAAAAATCACTAAAGAACGCTCCAATTTATGTCTTGAAAGTATAGAACGAAACAGTAAACACTTATTGCATTTAATTAACGATATTTTAGACATTACAAAAATTGAAGCAGGACAACTCGATGTTGAACAAATTGTTGTATCACCATTTGCTGTACTTGATGAAATACAATCTGCAATTTTAGTCGATGCTAACGATAAACACTTGAACTTTAAAATTAATTATTATTTTCCATTACCCAAAACTATGCTAACGGATAAAGTTCGATTAAAACAGATATTAATCAACCTACTCTCAAACGCAATAAAATTCACAGAAAAAGGAGGCATTAATGTCAATGTCAGTTGCAATAAAACTGACGGAACAATGTCATTTGATGTTATTGATACCGGGATTGGTTTATCAATCGAACAACAAGATACAATATTTGAGTCATTCACTCAAGCCGACTCAAGTACTACCAGACGCTTCGGTGGCTCCGGCTTGGGTTTGAACATTTGCAAACAACTCAGCATTAAACTCGGCGGTGCAATATCGGTCGAGTCGACCTTGGGTCGCGGTAGTAAATTCAGTTTCACAATAGCGACGGGTGAAATAAATGACGATTCTTTAGTTTATTCATTAAATCATAACACGACTATTGATGATGATAAAAATATTTCGCCAACACACAAATTATACGGTCATGTCTTACTTGCTGAAGATACCATAGACAATCAAAACTTGATAGAAATGTATGTTACTGACACTGGCGCACAAATTACTATCGTACAAAATGGCGCAGAAGCTGTAAAAATAACAGAGTTCAAAAAATTTGATCTCATTCTAATGGACATGCAAATGCCCGTAATGGATGGCATTGAAGCGACAAAAGCTATTCGACGACACAATACCGAAACACCTATTATCTCCCTTACTGCAAATGCCATGAAATCAGATTACGAACGTTGCATCGATGCAGGCGCAAATGAATTTTTAACCAAACCAATCGACATTACACGATTTAACCAAGTACTGTATAAATATTTATCATCAACTAAAGAAAGTAACACGACAAAAAAAGTGACTCATAAACTTCAAAAACTAACGGAAAAATTTATAGCCGATTTACCAACGAGAATAACTAAAATAGTAGACTTAAAAGAACAACAGTCATGGAAAACCCTGGAAGAAGAAACGCATAAATTAAAAGCATTGGGTACTCCATTTGGCTTTCCTGAAATTACCGAAATGAGTGACCAAATAAACCTTCATTGTCGTAACAAACAATATGATGAAGCAGAAACCATAGTCGATAAGCTCATTACGTTTTGTAAAAACATTCAGTAACGGGCAATAACTACAATTTTATGCGCTAAAATTTTAATTGTTTTTATTCATTCAAAAACGGGCTTGCGCGACATCTAATTTTGCCATTACCTGTCCAGAAAATTTTCCTGCCGTTTTTGGATGGTCGGCTTTTTTTCCCGCGCCATACATATCCAATGCAAATGCAACATAACCCAATGTTGCTAACATACGAGCGCGTTTTTGTGCGTATTCATCATGTCCCCACCATTCATGCACCACTAACACGCCTGGGCGTTTAGTGGTAACTGCATCGTCAAAAGCCAGATAGCCTTTCATGGTTACACCCGCAACGTTATATTCAATTATTTCGGTTTTAACACTTGCTTGAACTGATGACATGCTACACAAAAGAACTAATATTAGATATTTTAAGTTCATTGTTTTCTCCGCTTTTATCTTGATTTGTGTTTACACTTATAATTTCACGATAATACTATCATTTTATAGTCTAAACTTTATATAAATTAAATTAATTAATATATCTATGATTTTTTCTAACCCCACAAAAAACTATGTTTATTCGCGTCAACAAATTGTAGATCATTACACATTAGATGAAAATAATTACGTCGACACTTTAATGTCGACCTTAATTAATAACACCACAACCGAACACGCTATTCACGAACTAGCAACAAGTTTGGTTGAGGAAGTTCGTGCGCGCCATTCGGAGCAAAAAGGTATTCTGGCATTTATTCGTCAATATAATTTATCAACTGAAGAAGGCGTGGTGTTAATGTGCCTGGCTGAAGCATTGCTTCGAATACCGGATTTAGCTACCGCTAATAAATTAATTAAAGACAAGTTAAGTGATTGTAACTGGGAACAACACCTGGGCGAAAGTCAGTCGTTATTTGTTAATGCCTCGACTTGGGGCTTAATGTTATCCGGAAAAATAATTAGATTTGAGTCTCAGTTTACAAATTCTATTGGGCATTATATTAATGCGCTAATCAGTAAATCAAGTGATGCCATTATTAGAGCTGCGTTAAAAGAAGCCATGCACATTATGGGCAAGCAATTTGTTATTTCAAATAACATTAAAGACGCTGTAAAAAATCAAGCACTCTATTCATTTGATATGCTCGGTGAAGCGGCCATTACCACTGGCACTGCACAGTATTATTTTGAGTCTTATTTACAAGCAATAAAAACTATCGGCCTTAATAAAACAGACAACAAGCCTAATAACATTTCCATTAAATTATCGGCACTACATTGCCGTTATGAGTTTGCACAACAACAAATATTAATAACTGAACTCTATCCAAAACTACACATTTTACTCGAAACTGCAATTGAATATAATACTGCAATTACTATTGATGCTGAAGAATCAAATAGACTCGACATTATGCTTGATGCATTCAGCTTTATGTACAATATTGCCGTTAAACACAAGTGGCCTCAATTAGGCATCGTCGTTCAAGCGTACCAATATCGAAGTTTATTTATCTTAAAATGGTTAAACGAAATAACCACTGACAATAACTGTCAGATTTCAGTTAGATTGGTTAAAGGTGCCTATTGGGACACCGAGATTAAAATAGCCCAGCAGCAGGGCTTTGCTTATTATCCGGTATTTACTCGAAAAGAAAATACTGACTTGTGCTACCTCTGTTGTGTGCAATATTTGTTTCAGTGTGTCGCTATTTATCCCCAATTTGCCAGCCACAATGCGCATACCATCGCCTCAATAATTCAGTTCTCACGTTCAAATAAAGAAAAACCCTATGAATTTCAACGTTTATTTGGAATGGGTGAATTGTTGTATGATAGCCTCTATAAAAAACACGCTATAAACTGCCGAATATACGCACCGGTCGGTAACTACAAATCATTATTGCCGTATCTTGTTAGGCGCTTATTAGAAAATGGTGCTAACAATTCTTTTGTGCAGCAAATCGAAAACCCGAATATCAACCTTTCAAGCATTACACGCTCGCCGTTGGAACGAGTTAAAAAAAATAGTCCGCACCACAATACTTTAATTCCGCTACCTAAAAATATTTTTTACTCTGAACGAGAAAATGCCTCGGGAATAAATTTAACTAATATCAATGAAGTGACTAAACTGGATTTAGCTTTTACGGAATTCCAAAATAACAATGACATGCCAACATTAGAACTTGCTAGCGTCAATGACATTAACGCGTCTATGTCTCGCGCTAAATCGGCTTATCAATCATGGTCAAAGAGTTCTGTCTCGGTTAGAGTTGAATGCCTAATGAATCTTGCAGCATTAATGGAGACTCATAAATACCAACTTATCACCTTAATTGTCACAGAAGCCGGACGTTGCATTAGCGATGCAATTTCGGAAGTTAGAGAAGCGATTGATTTTTGCCGTTATTATGCTCAGCAAGCACGCCTATTATTTAAAACTGAATCGTTAACCAGCCCAACGGGGGAAACAAATGTACTCAGTTTACATGCTCGTGGAATATACACGTGTATTAGTCCGTGGAATTTTCCTATAGCAATATTTACCGGACAAATAACCGCTGCTTTAGTAACAGGAAACTGTGTGTTAGCGAAACCCGCACAACAAACCAGTATCTGCGCGCTTAAAATTGTTGAATTATGTCATCAAGCTGGTATTCCCACCTCTGTTTTACAGCTTATTCATTCCTCTAGTCTTGTGGTTAGTGATAGCTTGTTACGCCATGCTGATTTATCGGGAGTTGTATTTACTGGTTCACTGGCAACTGCAAATAAAATAAAACAAACTTTAGCATCTCGCTCAGGTGCTATCATTCCTTTCATTGCTGAAACCAGTGGCATGAATGCCATGATAGCCGACAGTTCAGCACTGCCCGAGCAGCTTGTTCTTGATGTTTTGAGCTCGGCATTTAATAGTGCAGGACAACGCTGTTCATCGTTGCGGTTTTTATACCTACAAGATGACATTGCCGATGACATAATTGAATTACTTAAAGATGCTGTATCGGAACTTAAGGTGTCTGATCCAACATTATTAGCAACTGATATTGGTCCGTTAATTGATAAAGCATCAAAAAATAAAATTAGTGAACATCTAAAATTTTTATCTCAAAGTGATTTTGCAACAAAGATTGTCGATATTAATTTAGACTCACCACAATTAAACAGTACTGAGCTTTTTATTCATCCAGCAATTTATGAGATAAAACATCTATCTCAAATAACCAACGAAGTATTTGGCCCTGTATTACATGTTATTCGTTACCAACAACAAAACTTAATCACGGTAGTTGATGAAATAAATAATAGCGGTTTTGGCTTAACGCTGGGAATACACAGTCGAATTAACAGCACAATTAATACTGTTACCAAACACGCAAAAATAGGCAATATTTACGTTAACCGAAATATCATTGGCGCAGTTGTTGGTGTGCAACCTTTTGGTGGTTTGGCCTGTTCCGGAACCGGCCCAAAGGCCGGTGGACCACATTATTTAAACAGCTTTTGTACTGAGCAGGTTATTAGCACTAATACCAGTGCTATTGGTGGTAATCAAAATTTATTAAATATGACTGATGAATAACTATTACAATTTTTGTTGATAAAACAGTATCATTGATAATTACCTAACATTAAGCCAATGGTCTAATCATGCTTCAGTGGATTACACGAATAACAAGCCAATTACACATTGCGTTTTTCATCGCAGTTAAACCGTCATTATTATTTGAAAAAATAAATAAACTCCCTTGGTATCGTGACACGCTGCAACAGTGGTTGCAGCAACTACCGCTAAAGCCCAATAGTGCTATTTTAGAAATTGGCTGCGCCACAGGCGTAGTGTCCGAATATTTATCGGCCAGTGGCTTTCATGTTACCGCTATTGATATTTCAGATGATATGATCTCTCGCGCGAAACGCGCTAATCCTAAAACCAATGTTAACTATTCAGTTGCCGATGTTTTTGATTTGCCTTTTAACCTTGAGCAATTTGATGCAATTGTTTGTGCGTCAGTAATCAATATAATACCAAATAAAGATAAAGCACTTATTGAAATGAGCCGTATTTGCAAACCCGATGGCTCGATTAACCTATTGTTTCCTGAACAACATTTTACTCAAAGCCAATTCTCTAGCCTCATTGATTCTTTGTCATTGTCAGGATTTTCATTATCTGCATTAACCACCTGGAATCGCGCAGCACCCAAATTGGCCAAGCAAGAAATTGAAAACGTGGCGATTGACACTCAATTGGTCATTAAAAACACCCAGTATTATTTGAATAATATGCTGCTATCAATAACACTCATTAAGTAGTCTTAGTTATTTTCACGCCAATGAGTTTGCCATAACGGTTAAAAATCTGAATACTCACGAACTAACTTCATATTTTATTTAAATAAAATCAATGAGTTATACGTTTTCTCCGTAAAATAGAATTTGTGTTTTATATTCAGCTTGGATTCAGCCTGATCTCGCTATTATTACACTAACAACATTAATGATTTACTAGCAAACGACAACCTAAAGTGGAGTCACTCATGAAAAAACTCACATTCAAAGTATTAATGATTAGCCTGTTAAGCCTCGTTTTTATGAGTTCAAGTTATGCCGATTCACAATACCGTAGTAATAACAATTATCGTAGCGATCACCAATACCGTAATAATCATCACTCCGGTTATAATAAGCACCGCAGCTCACGCAGCCACGATTACGGCAACAGACATTATAGCCGTCGGGCAGTTGGCCATACTCGTTCCTATAATCATGGACAAACTATTTATCGCCACCAACACAATCAATCCTGTGGCCATCGTGTTTACTACAACTACGATGATCACAGTTACAATATGCTCAATGCTCATAGTGGCTATAACGTCAGTTACGTTGAATATGGCTACGATGATCATACAGCTGCCACTATCGTCGGCGGACTAGTCGGTGGTGTGGTTGCTAATGACATATCTCACGGTAATGGTGCCGCTACAGCATTAGGTGCAATTACTGGTGCTGCAATTGCCATTGGATTAGATCATTAAAATTAACTTGGCCGTGGAATTATCGCGATTTCATCTTGATTTTCAATCGGAGTATAAGGTTCTGAGAATTGCTTATTCACAGTCACCTGCACTTTGTCATTGGTAAATACCTCAGCCCAGGATTCTTTTCGTTCTGATAAAAACTGTAATAACTGCTCAACTGTTTTAACATCACTTGGCACTGAGAGTGTTTCTGATTGTGTGCCGGTAATATTTGCTATTTGCATAAAATACAATAATGTAATATTTCTGTCTGCTCCACTATTAATTGTGTCGCTACCACGTTCTAAATTATGTATTGTTAAAGCATGGTTATAATCTGACCAATTTTTCTGGTACTCTTTTCCCAAACGATGCAATGTTTCCCAAGCGTAAATTCCAGTATCATGACCATCATCAAAAAATAATCGAAGTGCATAATTACCCTGAGCTTCAATGTTGCTAATATTAACGTGTAACTTGCCATAAACCGGTTGTGTCGCAATTTTCACTTCGGCTGCACTAGAAAAAACACGAAGGTATTCGCACGGAAAATTAAACTCAAAACCATCAGAAAAAACTATTTCCAATAATTTGGATTTTTGGTGTAAATTAATTTTAGTGGCTTTAATTTTTGTTATGACTTCAGTCATGATTGCGTCTCGGTCGTGTAGTAAATTTTTAAACTAAAAAATTATAATATCACGTTATAATGTTAGCGTGAGCAACTAATCGTACCGTATTTTTGCACGATAATGCATTCGCTTAATTCAAAGAATATGCCGTTAACCAAACATTGTAAGCACAGCATAACCTGAATAATTTTACCGTTCGGGAATATTATAGCGCTAAAAGTTAAAAAAATTTGACAATAGCTACCGAACTGTAATAAAAAGACTGCATGAAATTACATGCAAATATAGTTTATGACACAGTTGAATTAGGTCAGCTAATTCGATCTGAGCGAAAAGCCTCTGGCGTTACTCTGCAACAAACATCAGCAAAAAGTAAAATTGGCGTTCGATTTTTATCTGAACTTGAACGCGGCAAAGCCACTGCTGAAATTGGCAAAGTGATATCCGCACTACACACTGTCGGGCTCGATATGGCCGTTGTTCAAAAACCGATTAATTATAAAGTTGAGGTAATTGAAACAACGACAATTAATGATTCTGCAATCAATTATAGCGCGAACTCCTCGCAATCATTATCAGACCAATTGGCATTAGAATACCCTTACCATTGGTCAAATCCTGATATCAGCAATGCCGTCTTTATACGCATGGTCTTAGCAAAAACACGTTTTAATGATATTTTAAAAATCACACACCATTTTGGCATTGCTCTCATTGAAGCTGAAACCAGTCATTTCTGTGATACGCCACAACACGAAATAATATTAAAACTACTATCACACATTCGTGCTGGCATTAAATTAGCTCAAAGTAACAAGTAGAAGTATAACTTACAGAGTGAAAATTCAAAGAGTAAAAAATTAGTATGACGACAATAGATAAATCCGCATTACACAGTAATGCTAGGCTTCTGTTTAACTCCTTACTTAACGCTCCTGAGTTAATAGGGTTTACCTTAGTAGGCGGTAATGCACTTGCATTACAAATAAAACATCGCATCGCAATAAATTTTGACTTTGCTTATTTTGAACAAGTACTGCCAATTAAAAAAATTGATGATTTTGTTAGTCGATTAAGAACTGAAAACTATGTAGTTCACGACTTAACTGATTCCAATGAAATTGCACAGTTTAAAATAAACACGGGCGAAAACCTACGCGATTACACTCGTGAATATATAATCAATGGTGTCAAATTAACTTTTTTGGTTGAAGGTAAAACGCAACAACAACGCGATTTTTACAAAAATTGCGAAACACTACAATGCAAAGGCATGTTGTTTAACGTATTAGGGCTTAATGGCATCAAAGTCAGTAAAATATTAAAACTTGCTGATCGAGTTCGTTCTCGCGATATTTTCGATTTAATGATCTTAGTTATGGATCACTCATTAACTTTAGACAAACTTAATATATTCGTTAAAACCTTAGGCCACATTGACGATCCCGAACACTATCGCGCTGTATTAACCGGCGTTATACCACTAGACATAAACGATGAAGGGCTTAAACCCGTTAACATCAATTTTAATATTAAAAAAATATATCAGTTCTTTGATGAAGTTTACGAGGAATATGACATTAAGAAAGCCTGTGAATTGTACTCCAATCACTAAATATCAACGAGTCTGACCCCTTGAAATATTATTTAGCAAAAATATATCCTAGTACAAGCCCAGCGCTACTGCCATTAACCGAGTTACTTGAGACATTACCCGAATTCACTTTATAATTAATTGAGGTGAACTCCATTCCAAGAAAAATATCGGTGCTAAAGCGATAGTCAAATGCAATTTTTAAACCTAAAGCATTATCAAAACCAATATCATTACCAGCATAAACACCGCTGGATGAAAATTTTGGATTTAAGTGATAAACAAGGCCTCCACCAAAATTCCATTTATTGGATTTTTTCATATACAACACTTCAATGGGGATGTGTTGCCAGTTAAATTCAAATGTATTTAATACGGATCCAGAATAACCACTAATGGATTGGCTCACGATTCCGGTTAAGGTTTTTAGGTAGGTATTATTCGTCATGGCGATATTAGCACCAAGCAACATGCCTAAGCCGCCACCAGCGGATATTGTCTCAACATCGGAAGATCCAAATCCCTGATTATAAACCTTGACTATATCTGCACCGCCAGATTGTATTGATGCTTCCACAACAAAATCAGCAGCATGAGCAGTAAAACTAATGACTAATAAAATAGCGGTTGAAATAAATTGCAGTGGATTTAATTTTTTATATTTCATAACAGTTTCCTTACTGATCGATCGTGTGTAGTTTTTATGGAGTCCTTTCTGGATGGATATTATCACCTACAGCAGCTTAAATATCAATAATGTTAAATACAAACACTATAAATATAATGTCTGTCATTTTAATAAAATTTGTTAAAAAAAAGCACAGCTTAATCTTGAGCCATGTGAAATATTACTATGATTGATATTTCTTGCTTGATAAAAATAATCTTAGTCAACTATTTATTCACTCTTTATCTTAATATTATGCCTACTTATAATTGCGCGAATCCTTAACGAAATAGAATTATCGCTAGTCAATTTATAGCTAAAGTAGTGAACCAGACTGTTTGCTACCCCTTCTAGACAGACTTAAGCAATAATTCACCTGGAATACTCTTTTTTTTAGACACTGGGCCACATCGATTTAGTCGCTTCAAATAGTGAACCACTCCTGAAAATACAGTAAATTCAACTATTTAACACTCACACAAATCTAAATGAGAATGATTTGCATTTACAGTAAAGCTTGTATACAATAACTTCATATTTGACGAGCAGCTAAACCACCGAGGCACGAAATGAACATAATATATAAAGCACTATTGTTGACAACATTAGTTAGCACTCCCTTACTAAGTCACGCACAAAGTAATAACGAACAACTTCAGAACGAAATTACCACGCTTAAAAAGCAATACCAAACCATATTGGAACGTATGGACGCTACCTTGGACATGATTGAAGACAAAAAATCGGAACATGGCAGCAAAGGCAAAACAACTATTGGTGGTTATGGCGAGCTTCACTTTAGTAATTTAGGCGGTGAAGGCGGCGCGACGGGTAAGAAAGAAATTGATTTCCACCGGTTTATACTATTTCTGGGCCATGACTTCAGTGATAAAATTCGTTTCTTTTCTGAATTAGAACTCGAACATTCTATTGCGGGTGAAGGCCAAGAAGGTGAAATGGAACTGGAACAAGGTTATATTGAGTTTGACATTAATGACACTATGCAAGCTAGAGGTGGTTTATTCTTAATTCCCGTGGGCATCATTAATGAGACACATGAGCCTAACTTTTTCTACGGTGTTGAACGCAACCCAGTTGAGAAAAATATTGTGCCTGCAACCTGGTGGGAAGCCGGTGCATCTTTAGCGGGTAAGTTTAACGATGGCTTATCGTATGATATCGCCCTAACCTCGGGTCTTGATCTCAATGCTAATGATAAAATACGCGATGGTCGCTTAAAAGTTGCCAATGCTCGCGCAAACTCACCGATGATAACAGGACGTATAAAATACACCGGAGTACCGGGTCTTGAGTTGGCCACCACCATTGCTAATATTGATGACTATACTCAAGGACAAGGCAATAAAAATAGTGCCACTATGGTAGAGGCACATGCGGTTTATAATATCGGTGCATTTGGTGTTCGTGCATTGTATGCTACTTGGACTGTCTCAGGAAAATCAGCAGGTTATAATAAACAAACTGGTTGGTATGTTGAACCTACGCTTAAAGTGAGTCAAGAGTTTGGTGTCTTTGCACGTTATAATCAATATGATAATCAGGCTGGAGTATCTGGACCGGGTAATTCAAAAAAACAACAAACTGATATTGGTGTAAATTACTGGCCGCACGAAGACGTGGTACTCAAAGCCGATTACCAAATACAAAACAATGCTAATAATAAAGATGTTACGGGTTTTAATCTTGGGATAGGTTATCAGTTTTAATTTATTAATTTGTAATTGTTCCTGCGCTATTAGCATCTAACCCAAAAATCCAATATGGCGCTGGAATTTTAATTTTAAAATATTATGAAAAAACAAATTTTATCGTATTTCATGCTAGTGTTATTTGCTTCGTCGTTGCAAGCTCGCGGTACATATCAAGAACCGACTGCATTTTTAAATGACACATTCAAAACTAATGTCCCCAAAGCAAAAGTAATTTGGCTCACGGGTGCTGTTCGTAACACTGTAACCGAAATTTTACAACACAAACCAAGCCGCCTTAGAGTACGGTATTGGGCCGAAGGTAAGCGTAGCGCCTGGATATTAAATGAAATAGGTAAAGACAAACCAATTACCGTTGGCATTGTCATTAGTAACAATAAAATTGAAAGAGTTAAGGTATTGGTCTTTCGAGAGAGCCGTGGAGATGAAATTCGACATGATTTTTTTACTCGACAATTTAAACAAGCAACAATACAAACTGACAATCAATTGGATCGCCCTATTGATGGAATTTCGGGTGCCACCATGTCGGTTCGTGCCTTAACTAAAGTAAGCCGCATCGCATTATTTTTATCGAGCCAGATTAAACAACCATGACACGCCATAAAAAATACGGCATTAAATTACGCTCGATGTATCAATGGCATCGTTATGCCGGTGTCAGCATTGCATTATTTTTAGTGATCATTGCAGTGACCGGTATCATGCTCAATCATACCGACCGACTTGAGTTAACTAAAAAATACATTCAAGCCGATTGGTTACTCAACCACTACGGTATATCAGCACCTGAAAAAATTAATATTTATGCCGTTAATAACCATTGGATAAGCCAATGGCAAGAACAACTTTATTTAGATACGTACTATATTGGTGAAACAGAAAATAGTATTATCGGTGTCGTGTTATACGAGGAGATGATTGTACTAGCACAACACGATGCCCTGCTTATTTATACTCAAGACGGTGAATTGATCGATCGCGTAGCCGGTAGCGAAGGTGTGCCATCGGGTATCGAAAAGCTTGGTATTACCGATAACAAGTTACTGTCGGTCTCTGCCGCTAACGGTATCTTTACGACCAACCAGGAATTTTTATTCTGGCAAAAGACTCCCTCGGCCATTAGTGTTTGGTCAGATCCAACCACGCTACCGGCAACTATGCATCAAGAAATTCTTGAACGTTACCGTGGTAGAGGTCTTAACCTGGAGCGTATCATCCTTGATTTACACAGTGGCCGACTGCTTGGTGATTGGGGAATTTATTTTACAGATTTAATTGCTTTAATGATGATTTTTCTCGCCTCAAGTGGCTTCTGGTTGTGGAGTATGCGTATTATTAAAATGAGAAAACACCGATCTTAATTCGGTAACTCAGCCTCAAATAAAATAAGTAAAACACCAAAATTCCTGATAGAATAAATTCTATGGTTTATTCAATTTACGATGCAAAAAAAATTATTTTAGAATTACAACACGCGCTAGAGCAAGACACTAACCAAATTAATTCTGAAATTCCAACTCTTATATCATCCTTAGTTTCTATTTTTGATATAGCCAATGAAATCAAAAATAAAGCAGGTGTATTAACTGTCGAGGAGATTGGAGGCATTGGCGAACAGGCTATTTCAATTATCGATAATTTAATTTATAAACTCGATACTAAACAATCAGAAGCACAACACCAGTTAGGACAAATTTCTTTAACAATGGCTGACTGGGTTGTGTCACATAACGCGGTACTATCAAACATTCATATTGTGGTCGATACTCTAGCGCTTTTGGCAAATACCCTTCAAGATAAAACACAACTAGCTGAGTTGTCTCATTTTATGACTCAAATTGCACATGCCTGTAGTAACGATATTATTAACGATCTTGATAATGCCAATCCGTCTCGACCTTGGCGCATATTAAATCTTAATCGCGGTATTGTTGCTACACGCAGCCACAACCTTGACATTATGAATGCTGTTTATCCAGAAATTATTAAAGCTATCCCAATGGATGCTCCTGGATTTTTTAAGGAAGGAATGTCTGAAATGTTACGATTAAATTATCCTGATGAAATTAAAGAACTAATGCAAGTGTTTTACGATAGCGTCAAATTACCTGCCGTACATTAAATAACTAAACACTAAGCCCACACCGAGCGAGTTTAGTTGCTCGCTGCTATTCGTCTTCAGATTCTTCTTCGACCGCTTCAACGCTTTCAACAAATTTGCATTCTTTTTGAGGACATACTTTTTCAGTGCCGCGTCGTTTGGTGGTTTTTAAGGTTAACATGGGGAAGCCACAATCAGGACAGGTTTCATCCAAGGGTTCATTCCAGACTGCATAAGTACACGTTGGATAATGTTCACAGGAAAAAAATATTTTACCATTACGTGATTTACGCATTAGCATCGTGCCTTTATGACACTCCGGACATTTTACTTTCATGTCCTTGGGTTTTTCTAAGGGTTCGATGTGTTTGCAGTCGGGATAACTACTGCAGCCAATAAATTTACCGTAACGTCCATGACGGATGATTAATTCAGAATTACAATCAGGGCATTTTCTATCAACTGTCTCTGGTTCTGCATCAGCGTCATCACCAACATTACGTGTGTAGTCGCATTCAGGATAAGACGTGCAACCAATAAAACGACCACGTCGCCCAAGCCTTATTGATAATTCAGAATTGCACTTTGGACACTTCTCGTCCATGGCTTCATGGGTAACGTCTTTACGATCAACATTGGCTTCTTTATCAATGCATAATTCTTTAAAGGGATACCAGAATTCTTTTAAGAGCGGTATCCATTCTTTTTCACCGCGGCTAATTTCATCAAGTTCGTCTTCTAACTTGGCGGTAAAATCATAATCGACATATTTGGTAAAGTGCATGGTTAAAAATCGATTAACGACACGACCCACATCCGTTGGTGTAAATCGTTTTTTCTCTAACTCGACATACTCTCGATTGCGTAATGTTGAAATAATAGAAGCATAAGTTGATGGTCGACCGATACCGTATTCTTCCAAAGTTTTAACCAAGCTTGCTTCTGTAAATCGGGGTGGTGGTTCGGTAAAATGTTGTTCAGGGCGTACTTTTTTGAGTTTAACAATTTCACCCTCGGACATTGCGGGTAGTATGCCATCATCCTCTTGATGTTTGTTATCGTCGGTACTTTCTTGATATACCGCCATAAAACCGGGCTCAACAATCACTGAGCCATTGGCTCTAAAAGTTATTTTGTCACCGGCAGTTAGATCGACCGCAACAGTATCCATGGTGGCATGGATCATTTGGCTTGATATGGTTCGTTTCCAAATTAAATCGTAGAGTCGATGTTGATCTTTGGATAAGTGTTTTTTAATTTCTTTGGGCACTGAACGTATCGACGTTGGTCGAATGGCTTCATGTGCTTCTTGTGCATTACGTGCTTTGGTTTTATACACCGGTGGCGTATCCGGTAGATTTTTTGCACCGTACTTTTCACCAATATAAGCGCGAATGTCATCTAATGCTTCTTGCGCCAAATTAACCGAGTCGGTTCTCATATAGGTTATTAAACCATTAGTCTCGCCATCGATGGCGATGCCTTCATATAACTGTTGCGCCACGCGCATGGTTCGGCTGGCTGAAAACCCCAGTTTACGTGATGCCTCTTGTTGCAATGTGGAGGTGGTGAATGGTGCAGATGGATTCCGTTTGCGTTTGCGTTTGGTTACTTTCGTAATTAATAACTCACCATTGGCGGCTTTGTTAATTTCTTTTTCGGCTTTATTGGCTTTTTTAACGTCGTTAATATCAAACTGTTTTAATTTTTCACCACCGAGGTGGGTTAGCTTGCCAATAAAATCGGCTTTATTGTGCTTAAGATCGGCTTCGACTGTCCAGTATTCTTTGGCTTCAAATTTTTCAATTTCTAATTCACGTTCGACGATCATACGTAGCGCTGGACTTTGTACTCGCCCGGCGGATAAACCGCGTCGAATCTTTTTCCATAATAATGGCGATAAATTAAAGCCGACTAGATAATCTAATGCACGGCGTGCTAATTGGGCATTAACTAATTCTTGCGATAACTCGCGCGGATTAGCGACGGCTTCATTAACGGCTTTTTTGGTAATTTCGTGAAACGCGACCCGGCTGATATTTTTATCTTTTAATAAGCCACGGTCTTTTAATAATTCGTAAAGGTGCCAGGAAATAGCTTCGCCCTCGCGATCTGGATCCGTTGCGAGATAGAGGTTTTTAGCTTTTTTTAATGCTTTGATAATAGCATCAACATGGCGCTCGTTTTTTTCAATGACTTCATAGACCATTGCAAAATTTTCGTCAGGTTTTACCGCGCCTTCTTTTGGACGTAAATCACGCACGTGACCGTACGAAGCTAAGACCTCAAAACCTTTACCCAGGTATTTTTTGATGGTCTTTGCTTTTGCGGGTGATTCTACAACGACTAAACTTCTTTCTATTGCCATGTTTTTTTAGACTCCTAATTTATGTTTATAAATTAGTTAGTAGAGTCAGTTCTTATAATTATTTATATTATTGAACCACCCGCTATTTAAATAAATAAACGGGTATTTTCAAAGACTGTATTAAAATTACTTTTATTACTTTCGGTGTTTAGTGGATACAACTACCGGAACCTTCTTCAAATACTTTATCTTCCATCCACGCAAATGCGGCTTCACTGCCGGGTTGATTAAACAACACCATCAGTATAACCCATTTTAATTGTTCCATATCGATTTCATCAAAATCCAATGCCATCACTCGATCAATAACGATTTCACGTGAGTGGTGATCTAACATGCCAGTTTGTTCTAGAAATAAAATAAAACCTCGACATTCGGTATCTATTTTTTCAATTTCGTATTCAGTGTAAAAACGCATTGAAGTTGCATTACAAGCAACATTATGTGCAGTTAATTCACTGTGGTTTGATAAGCCACTTAACCAATCAAATGCGCGGCTAATTTCACCTTTGCGAAAACCGGCATTTTTTAACTCTATGCGTAATTTATCTTCTGTTGGATCAAATTCGATTTCATCGTTTATGTAATTTTCAAACAGGTACATCAATACATCTAAAATTGTTTCTTTCATTGTTATTCCCCGGTTTAGATTACTTAATTATTTTAATAAATATGGTTACGCTCTACAATAGCCTCCTCCGGTAGCTGTATTAATGTAGCCTCTTAATTCTAAGACTAATAGCATGGAACAAACTGCGTCAGCAGTCAATCCACTCCTATTTATGACCATATCGACGCTAGTTGGTTCAAAACCAATTTCGGCTAACACTTTTTGGTATTCTTCATCTAGAGTATCACTATTTGTTGCTTGTTGATCAAGCTCATTACCACAATTTTCTTGCGACAATTGTTCTAGCATTTCAGTGCCTATGCCTTCAAATTCTTCTATAACGTGTTGTGCTGTTTCAACAAGCTTAGCACCTTCACGAATCAATGCGTTACATCCTTTTGCTTGTGGCTGGTGAATGGAACCAGGTACCGCAAATACTTCTCGGCCTTGTTCTAGTGCGAGTCGTGCGGTTATTAATGAACCACTTTTAAGCGCGGCTTCTACCACTAAAACGCCATAACTTAGACCACTTATGATGCGATTTCGACGTGGGAAGTTTCCTGCGGTTGCTGCGGTGCCAGGCGCAAATTCACTCACTAAGGCCCCTTTTTTACTAATTTGATGTGCTAAGTCTTTATGTTTTGCAGGATAGACTCTATCGAGGCCCGTGCCTGTCACTGCTATAGTAGCGCCGTTTGCGGCTAGTGCACCTTCGTGGCTCGCAGCATCAATTCCTAACGCTAAGCCACTGACAATACTAAAACCCATGTTAGACAGGTGCTTAGCGAATGCAAATGCGGTTTCGGTACCGCTACTACTGGGGTTTCGAGAGCCAACCATGGCAAATGGGTTCTGTGATAATGCGGCTAGTTGACCATAAACATACAGTACTGGTGGTGGATCGGAAATTTCGCGTAATAAACGTGGATAACAAGCGTCTTGTAAAGTCACAATATGCGCCTGCTCTTGTTCGGCCCACTGTAAATCTGCTTCAACCAATGACCAGTCAGGTGACTTTAAAAAATTTAACGACTTGGTTTTTAAGCCAAGTGCGGCGAGTTGATCTGCACTTGCTTTGAATACCTGCTCGGGCGATCCAAACTGCTCAAGCAAAATGCTATAGGTTTTTGTACCCACACCCGGTGTTTTGGCTAACATTAACCAGGGTCGATAATTTTGTTGTTGTTCCGTACTGAGCATAAAACCCATGATCCATTTTACTTAAAATATAAGTACTGGAAAACCAAGATACCAGTAATCATTAATGACTGATTATAGTATCCAATCTAAACATAAATCTTCAGTATTATGTAATATAGTAACAATTTTTTTTCATATTACGTCGAATTGCTTATTAAAACGCATACTATCCAATGTTTGTTAATTTTAAACTAACAGTGTTAAGTACTAAAATACTAGATTAAAATGGTGACAGCAACAACCGCGGTATAATTACAGCAGTTGTTGCTAGAGAATAGTCAGTATAGGTGTTATGGATTACGAAATGAGTCTTTCACTTTTAAGGCGCGTTCTGCTTCCATTATTAAAGCATAACTGAGTTTTTCAAATACTCGAAATACCATCATAAGACCGGCGCGTTCTTCTGGTAACAATACATCATCACCCGTTCGGTTATCGCGTACATAGGTACCGGCTTGATACACCGCTAAAACATGCCCTACTTCCATGCCATGTTTAGTGCCGCGATTTAATATCACAACATTGTATTGACCAATTTGAGATAAACCATCATAGACGGCAATAATTTTACCTTCCATTTTGGTCCGCGGCGGTCTTGGGAAAAAATTAAAATCTATTTTTTGCTCTAAGTGCGGAATTAAATTATCACCGGTTAAAACTTCTTTACGAGCCCGAGTAATAATGATTGTAGATGGATCTGAAATGACAACCATACGTGCATCGGCCACATCAATTGCTTCAACGCCAAGAACTTCATAAGTGTCTGGATCGATATAACGATCTCCTTTACGCACGACGACGTATTGCACTTGTTGCTTATCTTTAACATTACGAACATAAACCCGATCACCTTGGCCGTTGACCAAATGTGTGTCCCGACTTGAGAAAATATACGGCGCGGCTTCAAATTCCTTGTTGGTTAATACTCGAGGATTTGAAATAAATGCTGCAATGGCATTACGCGGTAATGTGTCAATTGCTTGGTTCAAGTTTTCATAACGCACGGTTGGTTTTAATTTTACAGTGCCAACACCGGCAGGTAAGGTCGGCCGCGTTCCGGCTGAGCCTTCAAGTGTTAAAAACGGTTTGCCGTCGACGTAATACAATAAAATGACATCGCCAGGAAAAATTAAATGGGGATTTCGAATTTGGGTATTGATATGCCACATTTCAGGCCAAAACCATGGATCTTTTAAGAAAGTCGCCGCAATATCCCATAAAGTGTCGCCTTTTTTGACAACATAACGTTCCGGCAGGTTTGGCTTTAGTACATCGGCTGTAACAGGCTCAGCGATAGCAGGAGTAAATGCTTGTTCAACGGGAGCAGGCTCTGGAATAGGCTCTGGTGCTTGTTCTTGTTGTGTTGGCGCTGAACTACACGCAGCCAAGCTTAGCGTAACGGCTAACGTTAAATACGGTGATAATTTTAATGTTTTATAACCGGGCTTTTGATCGTCGTACATGGGTAATCCTCGTGTAACAGCTTATAATCTATTGAATTTAGCACTTTTAGCACCATTTATTCTATAATATTGTATAACGGCAGTTCTCTTGTTAGTTTTAAGTGTCATTTAGATTAAAATGCTAAATTGAGAGCTGACTTTGCTGTTCGCTAATTTTATTTTCAGTATTATGTTCATAATGTTAGCAGCTTTTTCTAAACTTGTTTATAAAAT
Organism: uncultured Thioalkalispiraceae bacterium; assembly: GCA_964420605.1. GTDB lineage: Bacteria > Pseudomonadota > Gammaproteobacteria > UBA6429 > Thiohalophilaceae > CAYQUC01. The sequence continues at coordinate 48,357 of CAYQUC010000010.1, forward strand.
ATGCCAAAAATGTATGTCAGTTTTAAATATACTACACTACCCCGATAATCGCCTTCGAATCAAGGCAAAACCAGTTAAAGAAATAACTGAGGAAATTAAAAAGCTCGTTAGCGATATGCTCGACACCATGTACCTAGCTCCAGGTATCGGTCTTGCCGCTACTCAGGTTGACGTGCATTTACGCGTTATCGTTATTGATATATCAGAGGACAAAAGTGACCCATTGGTGCTAATTAACCCTGAAATTATCAGCCAAGACGGCAGCGAAAAATCGGACGAAGGCTGTCTCTCGGTACCCGACTTTTACGAGCCGGTGGAACGCGCCGAACACGTTGTGGTCCGCAGCCAAACACTCGAAGGCACCGAAATTGAAATTGATGCTCATGACTTATTGGCGGTGTGCATCCAACATGAAATGGATCATTTAATTGGCAAGTTATTTGTGGATTACTTAAGTGAAATGAAGCGCAGTCGTATTACCAAAAAGCTATTAAAATTACAAAAAATGGAACCTGTCGGTTAAGTAAAAATTAACTAAAATTCTTAATTATAATTCTTTTAAATAAAAATCAAAATAAATATGAACCAACCATTACGAATAATTTTCGCTGGCACACCTGACTTTGCTGCAACCGCACTGACTGATTTACTGGCATCATCGCATCAAATAGTCGCGGTGTATTCACAACCCGATCGACCCAAAGGTCGTGGCCGAAAACGACAAGCAAGCCCGGTAAAATTAATTGCCCTGGAACACGAAATTGCCGTTGAACAACCACTGAATTTTAAAACTGAAGAGAGTCTAGCAACGCTTGAATCGTATCATGCCGATGTGATGATTGTTGCAGCTTACGGCTTATTACTTCCTGAATCCATATTAAACGCACCACGTTACGGCTGTCTAAATATTCACGCATCCTTACTACCACGTTGGCGTGGTGCTGCGCCGATACAACGCGCTATCTTAGCAGGCGATACTGAAACCGGCATTACTATTATGCAAATGGATAAAGGATTGGACACTGGTGCTATGTTAAATAAAATAACCTGCGACATCAGTGCCGACGATACCGCGAGTAGCTTGCACGATAAATTAGCGCTATTAGGTGGCCCGTTAATATTAAAATCGTTAAAAACACTACAAAACAAGGCATTAACACCAGAAAAACAAAATAATGCTTTAAGTAATTACGCGACTAAATTAAACAAAGCTGAAGCATTAATAGATTGGTCCAAAACAGCGGATGCAATTTTATTACAAATTCGAGCCTTCAATAGTTGGCCAGTGGCACAATCCACTATTCAAGAGAATGTGATTCGAATTTGGCAGGCGCAAAAAGATTTGTCTGAATCTGCCTCAACACCGCCAGGAACAATTATAGCCGTTGATAAAAAAGGAATTACGGTTGCCTGTGGTGAGGGTGCGATTTCAATATTAAAACTACAACGTGTTGGTAGTAAACCAATGACAACGGCTGATTTTTTAAATGGTCAGGCAAAACTGGTTACGGTTGGAAATAGTTTTTCTTAATATCATTATTTTAAATTTTATTATTGTGGCCCAAGCAATTAATAAAGCATGACAGTAAAACCGCCATGCTTTAATTATTTACAGTTGAGCAAAAACAGTTTCAAGCTGATGCGGATGCTCTAAAAATGTGGCATACATTTGCTTTGAAAAATCATCAGGAAACACATCCACATCTCCATTTGATAAAGCTGCAAAACTTGCAGTAACAACTTGCTCCGGCGTTGCTTTATCCATCTCACCGGGCGCTAAACGGGTATCCGTTGGTCCTGGATATACTCCAATAACTTGAATCGTGTCATCACTCAATTCAGCACGAAGCCCCTGCGTGTAAGAATGTAATGCCGCTTTGGTTGCCGAATAAGGTCCAAGTGACGGGAAGCAACTAATGCCGGCAATCGAAGAAATATTAATTATCGCGGCTTGTTTGGATTCTTTTAGTAGCGGTAGTAAAACCGTGTTAATCTGCATGGGCCCAAAATAATGCGTTTCCATTTCTAAGCGCGCAATTTCTAGCGATTTGTCCGAGGTAGAGTCAGATAAAGTTGCGATGCCAGCATTGTTAATAATAATATCCAGACTCAATATTGTTTGCGCCAATGCGGCAATATGTTCGGCGTTGGTTATGTCCAGTAATAATGGTTTAACGCAGTCCGGAAATTGCACCGTTAATGCTTTGGCATTTTCCAAATCACGTACCGCCACATACACCGTCGAAGCCCCTTGTTTAGCCAGATGCGCCACAAACGCAGCTCCAATACCGCGATTTGCACCAGTGACCAAGGCTGTCTTGCCTTTCAGATCAAAATTCGTCATTTCTATAGCTCCTATACAATATCATTTCACGACTTGATACTATTATATTTAAAACATTTCATTTCATAATCACCTAAAACAGTATAGGATTTATTCATAATACGTATAAATAGGATATCCAATGGAAAATAGCCATCTTTTAGGCAACATGCAGGTATTCATTTCAGTTGTCGACAGCGGCAGTTTCTCCGAAAGTGCTCGCCGTCTCGGACTGTCACAACCCTCGATTTCACGTCAGGTTAATATGCTGGAAGAATCTCTTGGCGTACGATTATTACAGCGCACCACCAGACGACTGAGTTTAACCGAGGCTGGGCAAATTTATTATGATAAAGCCCGACAAATTCAACGCGATGTGCATGAGGCCGGTCAATCCATTAGTGGCTTTAAAGACAAACCATCGGGGCTACTCCGGATTAGTGCGCCGTATACCTGGGCCGATGTAAAAATTACACCGTGGCTCGCCGAGTTTCTAACACACTATCCCGATATCAAAATAAACATTGAATGCAATGACCGCTACCAAAACATCATCGAACACCAATTGGATATTGTTATTCGCGTTGGTGAGTTGTTAGACAGCTCATATATTGCTGTCCCGTTTGGACAGGTCAACTTTGTCTTGTGTGCAACGCCAAGCTATATTGCACAATGTGGATTACCCAATACCGTTTCAGATTTACAAAATCACAATGCAATTTTATTTGAAGATTTTGAGAATATAGTATTAACCGAGGCCGATCAAACAACACACCATGTGACACTCACTGGCTCAGTGTGTACAAACACCGTGAGCGTCATGTTATCAGCGGTGCAACAACATATTGGTTTTGGTATTTTACCGGATCTGTTAATCAAACCATTATTAACATCAGGTGAACTAGTCAATGTGATGCCGACCATGAAGATTACAATTAAAAATCATCCGATTGACCAAATTTTTGCACTGTACTCAAATCGCAAACACTTACCCGCCAAGGTTCGTGCGTTTATTGATTTTTTTAAACCCAAATTTACTGCCGAGAATCACTAGTGGTCAATTTTCTACCTTTTATTATCCTGAAACTAACTGGTAGCCTACGGTTATTGGCGATTGTACAATAAATAAATCACTATTTTAAATGCTTCTACACTTACTAACAGTGTACTTGAGAAAGATACTCATAAAATAAGTTCCAACTTAGCATCCCGGCTTGGAAATCGGAGTAGCCAAACTAAGACTCGTTACTTTTTCTAACGATGCCTTAGTGGTATTCTTTTTTAGTGACTCAGTAGTAATTTATATGTCAATTTCGTACGACGCTATCAAATACGAGATACAAATAAAGAAACAGAGTAAGTGCTTGAAATTATTAAAGGACTTGGGGCATTAATGATTATTAACAATTGCGAACAAGTTGAATGATTGGCTCCAGAAATTGTTCAAATTCCTGTTGGTTGGTAGTACCTTAAAGATTGAACCGTGATCTAATCACACTTAAAAAAAAGATTGCAAACTATAACGACTATAGTCTAACAATCTCTTTGTAATTAATATTTTATTATTTTTAACTATTTACTGAACTGTAATTTGAATTTTCTTAGAAACAACCGGCGGGTTATGTGGCACGTGCGATTGATCACCCATAATTAATTGTAATGTGTGCACACCTTTTGTTAAGTTTAATGTCACTTCTGTTTGACCACCACCAAAATGTTTTACGTTTTTGCCCATCGGTGAATTAAATGCTGGCACCTTACCATCAACGATTAAATGATGATGACCCGTTTTGGCTTTTGCTGTACCTGCTGGCGCTACACCCATGCCACGTAAACCAAACTTAACTGTAAACTTTTTTGATACAGTAGAACCTGTTGTTGGGCTAATGATGTAAACCATGGCACCATCAGGTGATGTGGTGCGCGGTGCTCCTGCGAATGACACTGAACTTAAAGACAATACTGCTAACGATAATACTGATGTTTTGAATAGCTTATTCATATCCCTTCCTCTTAATTTTTCTGTTGCTTTGCTTGGTTATAAAAATGCTGAATAATAATGATAAACCCTAAATTAAACGCGGTTAATGCTGCTTTTGAATATAAATTGTCTATCATATGTTATTGTTTTTCAATACAATAATGGTGTAAACATGAACTTGTATTCCTACATGCCTATAACTAGCCATTTTGTAGTATTTTTATAACTTAAGATAAGACAAATTGATTAAAACCCCAATATTCTTTAGTCCAGGCAGTTGCTCCAGACCAACCAAGCGCTGACAATTCTTTCGCTATCAGATGGATATTAATGCCATGCCCCACAAGCACTACCGAATGATGTTGCTGGGCATAGCTTATTAACTGCTGTGCGCCGATTTTTGCATTCTGTTTTGCTTCGGTGACACTTTCACCATTTTGCTGATAACCACATAGCCACAAACAACGTAACATCACAAACCAAAACCGTATCGACAATTTTGGCCAATGCCAAAGTGGATACGGTAATTCAGCCTCGCGGTATATCGAGTCTGATTTATGTATATTATCACCGACTAATAATAATGCCGATTCGATAGAGCGCGCAAAATCACTCGTGACACAAACTTTACTTTGCGCCGCAATTGTTTTCACTACCGCTGGTATTGTTTGTGTCTTGGTGATGCTGACCCAACGATAATCGTTAACAATATTTTTAATTTCAAAAGCCGATACTCGTTTTTTTTGTTGCTTAGCAAGATCCAGCTCAGGCTGACCATGGCGTATTAATGTTATCTTCATCGTAATTGTATCTACTGCAGTAATAAAACATCATCAAAAACTAATAAACTAGAATTTAGATAACGCCTTAGATTGTTGTCCATGAACATCGAAGTTTGAGCCTGACAACCACGCCTCAAACCGCGTTTTTAGGCTATGCCATTCAGAATCGATAACCGAAAACCATGCGGTATCGCGGTTACGTCCTTTAACAATTAATGCCTGTCGAAAAACTCCTTCAAATTGAAAGCCCAATCGTAATGCCGATGATTTTGAAGCCGCATTTAATGAGTCACACTTCCACTCATAACGTCGATAGCCTGCTTCAAAAATTTTCCGCATCATCAAATACATCGCTTCAGTTGCCATCACTGTTTTTTGCAATAACGGCGAATAACTTAAATGCCCAACTTCAATCGACCCTGCATTAGGGTTAATTCGTAAATAAGCCGTAACACCAACAGCACGTTCTGTTTTTAAATCAATCACTACATAAAACTGTTGATCAAATTTGCTTACTAGTGTTTCAAGTAGCTCACGGTATTTTTCACTATTGCTAAATGGTCCATACGGCAGATAAGTCCACAATTTATTTTGCTTATCCATTTTGAATGCGTCAAATAGCGCAACCACATGACGCTCAAGCTCCAATGGCTCAACTCGACAATAATGTCCCAACATAATATCGTGTGTTGGAAAGTCCGGTGCAACCCAGCGCGATAAATCGGTACTAGTTTTGTTCAACTTTATCTCGTAAAAGTAATCATTAATTTAGACATAGTTTAAAAGTAGTAACATTTAACTAATTCATGAATAACACCAGAATTAAATTAAAAAAATTCCTATGTTATTAACTATGCACCTTCATACACAAAAACAAATGCTAGGCTTCTATCTTATGTAAAAAATAATTGTATTTTGTAAAATACATTTTAGCAATCATAATTATTATTTTTGAGAACTTGCCACAAATTAAACCCAATTATTAACTGAATTAGAACAATTTAAGCAATTTTGATACATACCGACACATTATTATGAGATGGAATAACGTCATGCAGTATAGCAAACAAGGACTGTTACTCAGCAGTTTTCTAATGATACTACTGATGAATAGTGCAACCAGTTTTGCTGCTAACCATACGCCATTGTCATTATTACACTATCAACAAGTCATGCCCGAGATTAATGTTGCTCAAAAACAAATGCCCTTGATAAATAATGCCGCATTAATTGAACGTGATAGCGCAATTAGTAATGCACTTGCAACACAAAAACCGATACTGCAATTTGCAGAACCACAACCAACAACAATCACCCCAGACAGTCACGGTAGCTGGGAAACGCTCACCACCGCAAATGGCGTTACCCAAATTTGGCGCATGACAATTAGCTCAGTTGGTGCCATCTCGATGAATTTGGGCTTTACCCAATTTTTCATGCCTAAAGGTGCTGAGTTATACCTTTATTCTCCAAACTACGCGCAAGTCATTGGGCCATTCACTGAAAAAAATAATAATGAGCAAGGGCAATTGTGGACACCCATTATTAACGGCGACACTGTCATTGTTGAAGTAAACCTACCCGCTTCAGAACAACCAAACCTAGTTTTAGAATTAACCAAAGTCAATCACGGTTACCAAAAGATTTCAGCGAAGACCAATACTTCTGGCTCGTGTAATGTTGATGTAGTCTGTCCACAAGGTAATGACTGGCTGGATCAAACACGTTCGGTCGGTGTATTTAGTTTTGATGGTGCGCGAGTATGTAGTGGTGCGGCAATAAATAATACCGCGCAGGATAATACCCCCTACTTTCTAACCGCGGCCCATTGTAAAGTAGATGCAAGTAATGCTGCCTCCGTTGTAATTTATTGGAATTATCAAAATTCAACCTGCCGAACAGCGTCAGCAATTGCCAATCCAGGTGATGGAGTGTTAACGCAATTTACCACCGGCACTACATTTGTTGCTAGTTTTGCAACATCCGATTTTACCTTGGTTAAACTAAACCAAGCCATTCCTGCTAACTATAATGTTTTTTTAGCTGGTTGGGATAAGACCGCTGCAGTCCCGATGACAGCCGTAACTATTCACCACCCAAATGTAGAAGAAAAACGCATTAGCATTTCACCGCCGTCGTTCACTATTATTGAATCAAGACCATTTGATCAATCAGGATTTATACCTAACAGTCATTTACGTATAGTTCGCTGGGCCGAAGGTGCTACCGAAGGTGGCTCATCCGGCTCCCCGTTGTTTGATCAAAACAAACGTATCGTTGGTCAACTCTTTGGTGGTGCTTCAGCATGTTCTAACAACAAACCTAATGGAAATTCAGATTGGTTTGGGCGTTTCAATGTATCTTGGAATGGTGGTGGTACTCCAAACTCGCGTTTATCAACTTGGTTAGATCCAATAAATAATGGTGCCACGTTTTTAAATGGAAAAAATAGTAACCCCACTATCCCCGGTAATGTAAAGCAGCTTGTTAATTCAGTATCACAATTAATTTCACTAGGTAGTGCAAAATCAAGCCAACTATTTACGCTAACTGTTCCTGTTGGAGCACAAAATTTACAAATTAGTAGCCGTGGATCAGATGCCGATGCCGATCTATATGTTAAATTTGCGAGTAATCCGAGTCTCATTTTGTTTGACTCACGCTCGTGGTCGGATAGCTCTAATGAAGACATTATAATATCCACACCTCAAGCAGGCAGCTATTATATTGCCGTTTATGGTTTTAGTGATTATTCAAATGTCACCCTAACAGCACGTTATGACACGACTGGAGTTGCTTTAAAAACATTGAGTAATTTAAGCAGCATAAATATATTAAATCAATTAACCGTTAACAGTTTAATCACAAGTAAATACTCTAATGCTGCGGGAATAATGACAATTGACGTTGATATAAAACATACCGATGTTACTAATTTAGACATCAATGTCATTGCACCAAACAATCAATCTTTCAATTTAAAAACCAGTAATGACGCAGTGACGGGTTCAAATACAAGCCAAACATTTAACCGTCAAATGTCGTTTGTAATCCCCGCTAACATTTCCAATGGTGTGTGGCGACTTGATGTAAAAGATAATGCTCAACTCGACACCGGATACATTAACTCTTGGAAAATAAGCTTACCTTAATTATATTTTTAATTTTGAAGTTTTTTAACAAATAAATTCTTTAGTCTTATTTGTTACAAGAACGCCATCATTAACGAAAGTTATTCCAGTCATCAAAACTACATAAAGTCTAATTGCTGTGCTTTTTAGATTCTAATTCTCGACACAAAACAAAACTGAATGATTAGTAGATGAAGTTAATCTCGAGCCAGTGAGACAGAATTTTACATAAAAAAATCACGACAACCGTCACTAAAAATGAATATTTTTGATACGGTGTTCAATTATAAATAGACTTTAGATTTACGTGGATTTTAGAACTTTTCTATTTTGTCCCCACAAAAATTAATTTTTAAATATACATCACAGTTTTTACTCATAATACACTTGCTTTGCATGACAAAATTGAGAATAAGGTAAACTAATAGGTATTAAATAAGAACATTAGTAGGTGACAATAATTATGGTTATAAAATCAACACTAGTCGTTATAACATCATTGCTATTATCCACATCAATTAGTTTCGCCGCTGAGATGAATGTTGAGCATTTAAGCACTGCTCGAAAAGATAGCGATACAAAAATAAACATGCAGTTGATAAAATCGTCAGCTGAATCGCAAAGCATTTTAGTGTTTATGCAAGATTCAAAGTGCAAATCATCTGCTAAACAATTTTTTAAACTAACTGAATCGATTAATAGTAACATTGCCAGATTATACGTCGAGAAAATTGGCGAAACAGACTCTTCGGAAAATCATCCTCAGTGCAGTGATAAATTTTTGTCCAATAGCTCGATTGATCAGCGAATTAGCGATTACCAACAAGTTTTAACTTATTTACGGCAATCGGCTACTTGGTGGGATAAAGAACTGTATATTATTGGTGAAGCGCAAGGAGGTTTGATTGCAGGATTAGTTGCATCGAATACCCCTGAAACAATCAAACTCGCCATTGTTAGTTTTGGTGGTGGCATGACGATGGCCGAAGCCTGGATTGCAGCATTGACTAAAACCATGCAAAAAAGTGGGCGCAGCAGTGCTCAAATTGACGAAATGCAACAACGATCAAAGCAGTTTTTTAAGGACTCAATTGCGAAGTCGACTTCAAAAGCAGAGTTAGCTAATAATGTAACTTATAAATGGTGGGCTTCTGTGGTCGACGTGCGCTTAAGCGACACTTTAGTCGAAATGGATATCCCAATTTTTTTAGCGCATGGCACTGAGGACAATAAAATTCCAGTTGAGTCGGCACAACAAGTTTATGATTTGTTTAGCACCTTGGAAAAAGACAATTTAGTTTACAATGAGTATCCCGGTACGATTAAAAAAATTAGTTTGTGCCACGTTAATTCAGAAAAGCAAACGACACCTGCATTTACCGATGCGTTAAATTGGTTAGTAAACTAACAAAAAATACTATTATTTCCAAACTGGGATGCAAAGTTAGCGCACTGGCACGACATTGTTGTGCCAGTTAATTATTGTCCTCAAATACTTTTTATTTCTCAAGACTCTAGTTTAACCAATGAATCATCCGCCGTTACTATCAATTTTTTTTAAGTAATTCATAAGCAGGGTTGTTTGTTGTGATTGTAGTAGTATAAAAGGTATTGCATGTTAGGCTGATGGCACAAACATTTACTTGCCACAAAAAATATGCTGTTTATAAAAGACTATAACAATATTCAAAAATTTATTTTTTCTGAAATATAAACTTAATAGTTTAATAGTATATAACGTTTTCACTTCAGTCGTTGCTATTTTAATCAGTACTACTAATATTCCAAAACATCACTGAACAATTAATAAATTTACCATATCCTAATGTGTTGTCTTAAATTTATTGCTATTATTAACCTTAAAATAATCTATTGTTAACGATGTACGAATTAATAGGCGTATTTATCTTAACTTATGAAAAATATTACGGTTAACACTCATATTACCCGAATCTATTTCGGGCTAATTCTTTTCTGTTTTGCACCATTTGCGAGTGCCAAGCAACCGAGCCTGGCAAACTATACGACTCAGACTAGCCATAACTGTATCGCTTATGAATGCGAAAAATCGTTGTATAATAAAAATGTTCTTGATATAACCCATAACAAAATTTCACCAACTCAATATAAAACCCTAATCGAAAAACACATTAACACCATCCAAACAACGCAAACAATATATCCTGGGTTTACTTCCACGGTGTTAAAGAAAGTGCCAAAAAACCTAAAAGATAAGGCATTACATTGCCATAAATCGAAAGCACAAAAATTAACATGGGCTGATCCGGCTCAACACAGTATGGTTGTTAAATATCACCACGAATGCTGGCAATACCGTAGCACTGCAACACATTCTGACTCACACACACATCGCGCAGTTGAGCGAATTTCCGATATTGTTTATACCATTAAAATTACTCGGCAAGCATCAGCCTGTTCTTCAGCGCTATATTCAATCCATCCGACTCGTTTTGAATGCGTCGCAATAAGCAAACCTTTACCGGCCACTAAAACCTATTCCGTTTTACCACTTGAAGCTGTTCCACAACTGAGTTCAATTAAAATTAAATTTGATGATGAAGAATTTGAATTTGTATTACTTGATTTGTCTGACGAAGGGGATTTTGAGGATACCGTTGTAACACCTACAATTGTGGCGTTACCAGAAGAGAGCGGTAATAATCCAGATGGAAACCCAGATCCTAGCTCGGGCGGCGAAACTGATTCCGAACCAGATCCTGACTCTGGAATGGAGCATGATGACTCAGATGAGCGCCACGATAGCCACGATTCAGAGCAGTATGACGACGATCATGAATTTGATGAGCTGCATCACGCAGAACACCCGCATTAATTCAATTTTGTCTATTTTTTCTTAACTTTTTGGCCCGACACTTTTTCGCTGCATTTTTCGGCTATTTTAACAATGTACGATTTTTTACTCATTGCCTTTTTTACATCAGAATAACGATAATCCTTCATTATTTTAGCTTGGCTGCATTGGCACACAGAAGTTTGGTATTTCTTAACCGTTTTGACAATTTGATCATAGAACTCAGAATCAGTTGAAACTGCATTTTTTTCAATAAGATAGTCAATATTCTTTTTAACGGCTGTTGAAACACATGAATCAACAAAATTTTTGTAGTTATCTTTAGTCCAACCATTTTCAAGGTTTGCAGCATGACTGGTGTATGAAAAACTCAATAATAGACAAGCTAAACTCATGGGTACAAGTTTCATTTTAATTCCTAATAGGTAGATTTAAAAAACGAATTCTATAGAAGAGTATATATTAGTTTAGTTCAGATATGTGTGTCAGCTCATAACTAAAATCGATATGATTTTTTTCGATTAAAGCATCGTTTTTGTTGAACTGAATGCCATTTTTTTGTAAAAATGACTCAATATGCTTCACCACACCAGCATCTGCCCCCACATCCAGTGAAATCATGTAGTTTGAGTAATGTTGTGTATTGGCGTGGAAATGCAATTTAGCAGTATGTAGCGACATTGAATTTAAAAATGAACCAGGATCATCAGTAAAACGAGCAGCATTAATGCTAGTGTATTCAGACTCGTCGGTGACATTGTCAAGAATATAATGCTTACTTTTAATAGCAATACCGGCTTTTTTTAGCTTTAACATTAATGCATCAATAATGGGTTCTGGACCACCAATTGTGCTTTGCATTTTGTCCGAAAGAAGTACCGAAGTAGTTGCTGACCAATAATTATCCAATTTCATACCTCCTCCTTTTTTAGCGCATTTTTAATAATGATATAAACTTTAAATTATTATATAAAACAAAGAATAAAAGTAAAGTAACTCTTAATCACTTTGTAACATAAAAATGGAATTATAGTTAAATTGTACCATGTCTATTTAATTAAGACGTGAATGCATTTACTTATCGAGTATTAATTGAAGTGTATCTAAAAATTTTACCATGTCGTCTCGCAGGCCAATGGTGATACGCAGATACTCATCAATTTTTGGTTTATTAAAATACCGAACCAAGATGCCGTGTTGCTTTAATTGCAAATATAAATCATTAGCAGACTTTGTTTTATGTTTAGCAAAAACAAAGTTTGTTTTTGATGCAAGCACATCAAAAGACAACTTAGTTAACTCGGATGTAAGCCATTCACGAGTATCAATAATATCATCACAGCACTGTGCAAAATAAGCAGTATCATTTATTGCAGCAACGGCACCTTCAATCGCCAGTAAATCCAGAGGATAAGAATTAAAAGAATTTTTAACTCGCTCCAAGCCCTCAATCAATTCACGATGACCAATTGCAAAACCAACTCGCAAGCCAGCCAACGATCGTGATTTTGATAACGTTTGTATCACGAGTAAATTAGGATATTTATCGATTAACGAAATACAACTTTGCCCACCAAAATCAATATATGCTTCATCAACAATAACAACTGATTCTTTATTTTGATTTAATAATTTTTCTATTGCAACAATGTCAAGATAAAGGCTCGTTGGGGCATTGGGATTAGGAAAAATAATGCCGCCGTTATCTTTTGGTATTGCTGTTATATCCAATTCAAAATTTTGATTTAATTCAAAACAATTAAACTCTATTTCAAATAACTTGCAATAAACCGGGTAAAAACTGTAACTAATATCCGGAAACGTTATTGCCTTTTGTTGTTTAAAAAATGCCATGAAGGATAAGGCCAACACTTCATCAGAACCATTGCCAACAAATATTTTACTAGTGTCAATCGAGTACAGTTTTGAAATGGCAGCTTTTAAGTTATTCGCTTCTGGATCAGGATATAAACGTAATGCTTCTGAAGCACACTCAGCTATTCGCGACAATACTTTTTGAGAAGGTGGATGTGGGTTCTCATTGGTGTTTAGTTTTAAATAGTGCTGATCTTGAGGTTGCTCACCTGCCTCATACGGTTGCAGTTGCGTGGTTAACTCACTCCAAAATTTTGTCATTACTTTTACCAAAAATCAAATCATTACGGTTTAAAAACACGAACTGAACGAACTTGAATACTATACTATTCTTATCAGACTATCCATTTAATGAAGGCAGTCTGACGCACCGCACTATTAATCAGCAAACTCAAGCATACCTTCAATTGGCTTTAACCCTATAATAGCGCAACGTTCATCAAACTTTGAATCAGGTGCACCCGATACACCAACTGAACCTATAATAGAACCAGCTGCCGAAATTGTAACACCACCGGCTAAGAATAATACACCGGGAACATCGGTCACAGCGTCAAGTGATTTGTTTTCTAACACGGCTAGCGCAAGACTGGAAGTTGATGACTTAAAGCTCAATGCTGTTCGTGCTTTTAAAAGTGCAATATTTGGTGTTTTTATTCCAGCTAATCGATCCCGTAATAATACTTGAATATTACCTCCTCGATCGACTACCGCAACGCTAACTTGATATCCAGAATCACTGCAATTTTTCATTGCCGCTTGTGCAACCAACAAAGCAGCCTCTGGTGTTAAATTTTGAGTTTTATATAAAACCTTAATTACCGGTTTGCTTGGTTGTGAACTCGTACTTTCAGTATTCGAAACAAGCTTGTCAGACTTAACATCGACTTTAACTACTGGTTTTTGTAACTCAACAATTTTAATATCGCCGGCTGCCTGAATTGAAGTTGTCATAAAGCTGACAATAAATATAACGACTAGTTTTTTGAAAATAGTGAGGTTATCCATTTTATTATTCCTGTTATCTATGGGTTATTTTTAAATATTTTTAATCAATCAAAAATATTTTGTAATTAGTTCGTTTATATCATTTGGCCTGTTGGCATAATAATCCGGTGAGTATTCTGCGAGTTCCGATTTTGAACCATACCCCCATAATACTGCAACTGATCCCAAACCATTTTGCTTTGCGGCACTCATATCAAAATGCCGATCACCTATCAACCAACTGTTTGATAAAAATTTTTGTTGTTTAATTAAGTCAGCAACTAAACTTGATTTTTTAACACCAATATCAGCACCATACACTTCGCTAAAAATGGCATTATAATCATAATGATCAATAATTTTTTGTGCTAAATCCGTGCGCCTTGAAGTACATATTGCTAGTTCGATATTATTGTTATGTAACGATCGCAACAGCGAATCAATACCATCATAGACATAGTTTTCTCGCCAACCGACATCAAGATATCGCTCGCGATATTTAACCACGCAATTATTTACAAAACTAACACTGCAATTTGGAACAATATTTTTAAAAGCAAAATCCAACGGTGGGCCAATATACTGTACTAACTCGGATTCGGCTACGACGGGTTCATCCATCGAGGCTAATGCATAATTAATACAACGCACAAAACCCTGTTTCGGGTCTATTATTGTGCCGTCCATGTCGAATAATACTAGTTTAATCACTATTAATTTTTTCTCGCAATAATTCCCTAAATTCGATTATACTGATGTTGGGATAGATATCACATTAGACATTGTCTTAATATACCGTTAATACTTTAGATTTGGTCTAACTAATAATAAAAATTCTATAACATTTTTACTTTTTTTTGTATAATGCACAGTAGTCTATTCTCTATTAAATTTACTTAACATATAATAATTACTATTTATTAAATATCATTCATTAATGAAGGGGTGTCAGGATGACATCATTCGAGGGTAGCGAAATCATTCTCTGGATAATAGTATTTGTACTCGTAGCAGCGATTCCGCTGACGTTGCTTTATTTCGCCTATTTAAATAAAAAAAATTCTGAATCCCATTTATCAAAATTAAAATCTAAAAAAGTTCAACACAGACCAGCCCCACCTCAGCCTGTTGCTGCTGATGTGAACTTTAATTTTAACAATAATTGGTCAAATGATGGTAGCGCTTACACCGTCACCGAAAATGCCAACAATGATAAAAAAATGGCAAAAATTATCTTAAAAACCATCGCGCTCAATGGCGAAAGCGGTATGCTCATCAAGCAAATTGCAGATACTTTAGAACTTCACGCATTAGAAATTAACTATCCGTTAGAGTATTTATCCAAAAAAGGTTTCATTGAATCGGTGGTCAGCCAAAAAGGTAATATCTTTTATTTAACGCCTCAAGGTGCTGCGTATTGCAGTAAAAAAGGCTATATGGCTGA
>CAYQUC010000011.1:0-32486 GCA_964420605.1 uncultured Thioalkalispiraceae bacterium
ATCTTTAAACATCCATTTTAGCAGACTATTTTAAACAGCATGGTTTAATGTACCATGAAACTATTTTTTCATTTATTTAAACACATTAAAATTCGCTTCACCATTAAACTAAAACACATTTAATCAGAAGTTCTTTGTTTTAATTATTGATAATAATTTATACTGCTGTTTTAGCGAAACTTCGCTTATTTTTGATGCCCTGAACTACTCATACTGTTGAATTAAATTTTTACTTACAATTTTAACAATTAAAATTATAACAGTGATTTAGACGGCATGCCGCCTTTTACCTTATTAGGCGGTGTGGCCGCCTAACACCCGAATTACAAACTCTCATATATAGTGTCATATTAATACATACAGTTGAATGACTGCTTTAAACAGTTCTTAAATATAAATAAAACTTTCCCGACAGACCGCTTAGGGTCGTTTCCAGCCATCCGTTACTATAACGCATTAACCATTTTTGTTATTACTAATATACTGGTAATTTTACACATATCCATTACTTTTCAATAAAAACTAAAACAAATTATTAAATTAAAATACAATGTTAAGCTTAACTACCACAACATAAACAAACTCTAATATTAAATAACCAACTGCCCTTGCTTAGTTGCAATACCTAACTCCACTATGGCACCACTATTAAACTCAACCGTGTCATCTATCATGCCGTCGCTAAAGATTATGCCATTATTTGCCATTCGGGATGCAACGGTCATTGTCTTTTTTGAATTCACCTTACCATAAATAAGTTTAGTTCCGGTTACATTACTTGGAAAAGGTTCTCTGACAGCATACTTTAAATAGTTTGCGTCCCAGGCAAAGTTTTGATTTTCTGTTTTTGTTCCAAGCACACCTTGAGCACCGGCAACAATACTGGCTAACCAGCCTGTTGAACCCAAACCAGTGGATACAATAATGCCGCTTGATGATTGCTGTTCGGATTGTCCGTTATAGTCTAGTTGATAACGTGCCGAGGTATGGTAACGCGGGCCGATAAAAATATCGTTCACGGCTAATAATTCTTGGCCATCATTTAAAGTGGCTTTTGCCATGGTGATTGCTTTTGAATTATTTTTTCCATTAAGAACATCATCAAAGATTAATTTTATGTCTTTGGCTAAAAAAGGTAACAAGATACCATCGTATCGTGATGGTTCTGGGTTGATGGCGATAATGGGTTGGCCATTTAAATATTTTACGGTATTGGCAACTAATCCATCTTGTCCAACTACGATAACGATATCGTCTTTGCCGAATATAAAGTTGGGTAAAAATTCACGTTCGAGCATTTGAATACGAGCAGCGCTAAATAACGCTGCTTCGATATCCTTTAATACTTTTTGATAAGTGTTGTGCTCTGCCCGGTAGTCATTAAAATCATCTCCACGCGACTCAATAACGAAGGCGGCTTGATCTTCGGTGTTATATAACGCCACTAAATCTTCAAATCGAGTACGACGCGTTATGATAATCACTTTTCTACTTCGTGCTTTAGTTTGGGCAGAGCTTTTGTTTATCATTAGTCGTTCCTCCCCACTAGTTGTTGGAATAGATCGGGTGCAATATTTAGTTGTCCGATTTTACTCGCTTCTGATGCCAGTTCTTTAAATGCTTGTGCCATTAGTTGCTGTGGATCCATTTTTGCTTGTGTTAATGCTTCTAGGACTCTTGCATCTACTTTTGATAATGCTTCCATATTACCGGCAACTGCATAGGCATTGGCATCGGCTTGTTTTCGTTCATTCTCTGTTGCGATATCAATTAGATCGGTTCGTTGTTGTTCTTGAGCAATTTCGGTTACTAATAATTCAGCTGCCATTGCTTGTCGTTGCTCTTGAAGTTGTCGCTCGGCTTTTAATTGGCCTTGTTCAATTTCCTGTTCTTTATTTTGAACGGCTAATTCGGTTTGCAACTCATTTTCTTTAACAACACGTTCTTGTTCAATGGATGCATTGCGCCGTCGATAGATTGCTTCATCAGCTTCTTCTAGCAGTTCTTCGCGAACAGCTACTTCTAATGCACGAGCTGTTTCGGGCGTTGGTTTAATTGCCATGATTGACAAATCCATAATTTCGATACCAAGTGCATTCATTACTTCAGAATTAATCATTTCGGTTTTTACGGCTTTAACCAAAACCTGAGATGCATTGAGTGCTTGGCGTAGTTCCAATTGCTCTAAAGCGGTACGCATTTTTACTTGCACCAGATTTACGATTCTGTTTTTAAGCTTTTCAGGATCTTCGGATACATACGTCACTTGGTTTGCCTTTAAGGTAAAATTCATTAAGCTGGCTAGTTTTTCAGGATCAGTAATGCGGTAGACTACTTGTCCTTGCACGGTGACTTCCTGATAATCTTTTGTTACTTCATTGAGCATAAAGGGTTGATCAACCGTGCCAACCGGAATGGCTACCAGTGAAGTGCTTGGTGCAAAATACCAAAAGGCCAAACCACTGCCTTTGCGTTTTAATTTTCCGTTTTTGTATTTTATTAAATATGTTGTTGGGTCAACTTTGATATAACGTATATTTAACATGGCAATCTCCTTGCATGATTTACGTTTATGAAATTGTGAGCCCGGTCTATCCAGACTCACTGTTTATTTTAAATTAGTATTATTACTAATTAAGCTTACGCTATTGCATTTTCTCTAACTTGTTCAAACCTCCAATCTTTTAATAGTTCTCCATTTCTAAATACCACCTTCATTATGTTTTCATTGTTGCCTAGCTCTTGTTCACGTATGGTTCGGATTTCACCGGAGTCATTTTCTATTAAAGCGAGCCGTCCTTTTTTGGAACGCTTGCCCTGATCAGTAACCGGATCTTTATAGACATCTTGCCAAAGACCATTGACTCTAACAGCAGAGGCTTTCATCGCGAATTGCATGGTGTCACGGTTGACCTTTTGTAATAACTCACCACCCATCCCAAACGCAACATTATCGGCACTTTGCTTGCGAACTTTCATGGCTTCTAATATGGCTTCGATTGTTTGCATTGAGACACCATCACCTTGGATCACCCGTACATAGCTTGGTAATACCCGATACCCTTTACTGTTCACTTCACTACCAAAACATTTCATTAATCGTTCAATGGTTTCAGTTACAATTGTGATTGGGTCGCCACTGTCTGGTCGCACTATTAAGGTGCCGCCACTTTGCATTACCTTTGCTTTTAGTTCGTTGCCCCAAATATTCTCAATTGCATTCCATAGGTCATACGAATCACTAACAACGGCAACTAATTTTCCTGGGCCTGAAAATTGATCCAACATATTTTCATAGGCGGCCTTTTCATTGTCTTTACCCCAACTGGTTATGGTGCTGTGTTCTGCAGCAGGGATAGAAAATGCTGGCATGTCGGCTCCGTAAAAACGTCGAGCTGCCATAATACCGCTGATAGTATCGGTTCCCTGAAAATTAATTAAGTGAGCTGCGCCACCAATTGCAGCAGACTCTTCTGAACTGGTTCCGCGTGCGCCAAAGTCATGCAGTTTAAACGCTATTCCATCAGCATTATCTGCAGTTTCATTAAGATAGCGTTTTATAATATTTCGGATATTCCAACTAACCGTTGCGACTGTTGTCGGAAACCATATGGCTCTCAATAAAGCGGTTTCAACATAGCTGGTTAGCCAGGCACAATTTGTATCGGTATTAATCACCTGCACCAAGGCATTTTGTACTGGAACTACTTTACCTTCTGGCACAGCCTGAATTTCAATGGGTAGGTAACCATTATATTTTACAAGAATATATTGCCAACCCATTCGATTAAACGGTACACCATGAGCTTCAAATATTGCTTCAGCTTCATTGATATCGTCTTGAGTAAATGGTGTCATCAAGTATTCTTTAATAAAAATCTGTAATCCAAAAAATACAGCTTTATTAAATTGACCACCGCGAGCTTCGATATAACTCGAAACCTCGGTTGTACCTGGAGGGTATTGTAGAAAGTGAGATGCCTTGTATGAATCGACATTCAATATGATATTTTTTTTCATGATGGAAATCCTCCTATCATTTAATTAAGGCTTAATGCCCTACTAATGTTAATTGAGTTGGGTCTGTCCCTTCTCTTTTAAATTGTTTACTTTTACATTCGTGTCATCTCCTGAATGATAAAATAATGGTCTTCAAAAATTTGTGTTGGATCCAAATCGGCTAATGCTACCCACATCGCTTGTTTTGCATCATCGCCACCTTTGACCTTGGGTAACGTGGCGTTTGGTTCCAGTTCGATATAAAACGCATGTGTAATCGTTCTACCGCGTGATGATCGATGTGGATCATCAAATACTTGTTGGCCCTTGATGCTGCCTTTTAGCACTGGAGCCGGTACTTTTAATTTCGTTTCTTCTCGCAATTCTCTTAAACAGGCATCGATTAATTTTTCATCCTGATGAATAAACCCTCCGGGTAATGCCATTAGTCCTTTTCCGGGTTGGGCTTTTCTTTCGACCATTAATACATGTCCACTTTGAACTACAACTGCATCGACTGTGACAAAAATTGGTGCATAGGGTGCTGACTTCCACACACTTTTGTATTTAGCAATAAACTCATGTTCTTTCTTTATGTCTTGATACGTTTCGGTTTTACAAAAACGTTTCATTTCATTTTGAACATTTATTGGTAAATTATTTTCAGAAAAATTACAATCATTTAAAATCGATTCTCGTATTGGCGTTGCACTTAGTTTATTGAAGTTGTCGACTTCAACGGCTCCCCATTGAGGAAATAAATTTAAATAATAAGAGCTTTTATCTTTACTGTGTCCAATCAAACCAACGTTAGCGGACTTTTGTTGCTTTACGTGATGTGCCGTTACAATTCCGTTTACTGTTGATTGAACATTACGCACCCAAGATTCATCGTTGTAAACAATATCCATTAGCGGCGCAATTTGAACACGTTTATTTTCCTGTTCAGTCAAACTACTGCGTATCATTTCTTCACGTTCAGTAAAGGTCCATGGATTCCTGGTTGAGCGTGGTTGGTGTGCTGAACCACATAAGATTATCATTTGCTCAGTTTGATCCAGTCCAGTTTTAATGACCGACATATGGCCATTGTGTAAAGGTTGAAATCGACCAATAAATACTAAAAAATCGTAACCTTGCTTATTTGGCTTATTCTTATTCATGGCAGCAAACTCCTTGCTGTTGTTGACGTAGGAGGCAGTCTATCCACCTCGGTTATCTGTCACAGACTACGGTTCCCGCATTGATATCTGTTACTGAGTTAATAGTGGCACACAGCCACTAACTATTCAAGTGTTTATTGCATTATATTAAGTTGCTTAAAAAACAATTGCTTACAGGATGAGATATTTATGCCAACTCATAGTTCCCGTTTTAATACATTTACCATGCAGGATGAAACGAGACTATCAAGCTCTCTGCTGATTATGCCTAACCCTATTTTTTTCATAGTGTATAGCTTAAAATGTGTAATATCTTGATTCAGGCTTACCGGATAGCAAACTTAAAATACGTTGTTGTGCTTTAGTGAATAACGCATCAGCAATTAAATTAAAAGCCATACAACTAGAACATTCGATAGCCATTTCAAGATTCAATAATAGCTAATTGGCTACTATCAAGAATTTTTTCGTACTGTCTACCCAAGTATTTGTATTTCTTAAATTGTTCCAAACCATTTTTTTTGTAACATTTTCTAGCATTGGCTCGCTATTATTCTTTCGAATTATGATAACCTACATAATGCCAATTAAAATCATTACACTTATTTTATTCACTAGTTTATATTGCACAACGGTCTCCGCTCTAGAGCTAATGGTCGGGGCCAATATAAGTACTAAAGATATCCGGATTACAGATCAAAATGAAAATTTAATAGCAGACATGACATCAGATAGTATTGTTTACCCCTCGCTATCGCTACGATCAAAATCGAAATTTTTCAATAACACTTCAAGTTTGTCATACAACTATGAGCTCGACTTCTCAATATTCAATGTAAATAAGCAAAGACTAAATTCATCCAAAAATTCCCAGGATATTGGCACCTCAATAAAAGGCTATAGCCTTTACGCTGTTCCCACCTTATTTTATAACTTTAATAAAAGAGACAAAATAGGTTGGAAGTATAAAGCTGGATTAGGAATTGGGATTGGCTATTTAAATATATCGGGTCGCTTTCAGGGGACAAATAGTGCTCAACCTAGTTTTAATCAAATTAAAGATGTAAGAACCTCTGGTTACGATATTGTCGTTGGTGTAAATTTTCAGGCCAAATACAATCAACACGTCATTACGATCAAAAATTTCACTCCATCAATTAAAAATGATAACCTTCAATATTTTCAATCAAATGTATTGTTAGGTTACCAGTATATATTTGATATAAAATACAAGTTGTAGTTTGCCAATAGGCATTTCTCATTTGAGCATTAATGAATTAAGTTCACTATGAACACCGGATAGTTCGTGTTTTAAAATATGTAAATATGAGTCGATTTTAAGCACTTGATTCTTAATTATCATATTTTCAATCAATTCACATAATCGAAATAATTCCTGTGCACCAATATTACCACTGCTACCTTTTAGATTATGAATATTAAATTTAATTTTTTCTAAATCACTAGGGTTTTCCATAATTTCATTGACCATGGTTCCACTTCGATCAATAAAGGTTTCAAACAACTCATTAATAGCATCCCCCATAATTTCTTGCAAATAATGGATAGTTTCAAGATTAATAAATGAACTAGATTCCCTATCACCTTTTAAATCAATTGTTTCAACGTCATTAGAACTGTCTTTTTTAATCCATTTTTTTAAACAAGCTTCAATATTTTTATAAGAGTAGGGTTTAGCAAGAAAATCATCCATGCCAACTTTATAATAGCCATCAACATCTTCTTGTAACACATTAGCTGTTAATGCAATAATCGGAATGTGTTCCTTAGGATCTTCTTTTTTTCGTATTTCTGTGGTTGCTGCATAGCCATCCATATTAGGCATATTGATGTCCATTAAAATTAAATCATATTTATTTTTTGAAACCAATTCAAGTGCTTCAACACCATCACAAGCTATATCAGGTGTTATACCCATTTTCTCTAACATTCCGGTAGCAACTAACTGATTAACTTCATTATCTTCTACAAGTAAAACTGAACCAGAATTCTCTATTACAATTTCTTCATTTGATTCAGTATCGGGTGTATCAATATTTTCAGATGTTATTATTTCGATGATTTCACTTGTTTTAAATGGTTTAGGTAATACATGGCTAAACTTCATTTCAGTTATATCATGAAAACTGCCAACTAATATAAATTTTCCTTTATCATAAATAGCATTTGATTCTAAAGCAGATAAAATGGGTTCATAACATTTAGACAACAATGGATCACAGAGCATAACAATAGAATATAGTTTATCAGGCTCTTCAATTAATTCTTTTAAGGCGCTATCTTTATCCGACACAATCTTATATTTAATAGCAAGTCTACAAAATAAAGCATCAACCCATTTCATTTCAAACTCAGAGTCGCAAACATAAAGTACATTTACATTTTTGGGTAAACATTTATCAACATTAAACTTAACAACACTTAAATTAACAATAAAACTAAATGTGCTACCCACTCCAACAGTAGAGTCAAGTTTAATTTCACCGCCTAATAAATCGACCAACCGTTTACACAACGCTAAACCGAGACCAGTTCCCCCAAAATGACGTGTGGTATTAACTTCTGCCTGCTCAAATGGATTAAAAATTAAATTTTTCGCTTCATCAGAAATTCCAATTCCAGTATCTTTAATTTCGACACACAAAGCAAAATCATCGTCATTAGCATTATCGATGGTCACTGTTAAAATAATGGAACCTGATTTTGTGAATTTAACGGCATTACCTAATAAATTCATTATTATTTGCCATACACGAGTTTGCGCCCCAAAAACAATTTCTGGTACCTCGGTATCAATAAAACAGATTAACTCAACTTCATTTTCATTGGCTTTCTTTAAAAACATAGCAACAACGTCTTCAATCAAATTAATTAAATTAAATTCATTGTTTTCGATTACTATTTTTCCTGCTTCAAACTTTGATAGTTCTAAAATATCATTCAAAATAACCATCATATTTTGTCCAGATTGATATGCTGTATCAACCTGGTTTTTTTGAGCTGAATCTAATTTACTTTTATTTAACAATTCCAACATACCGAGTACACCATTCATAGGCGTACGAATTTCATGGCTCATATTGGCCAAAAATTCTAATTTAGATTTTGCAGACTGTTCTGCTTTATTTTTTGACTCTTCAAGTTCCGCAGTGCGTATCTTAATATCATCTTCAAGTTTTATATTGTAATTTAATAATTGAATTTTCAATTCATTATTATCGATGGACTGTGCTGCTATCGTGATTAATAAACTAATAACATCTTGAACAATACCAGTAATTGCAACATCATCATTAGCTACAGCGATAAACATGCCATGAATGCGTCTATTAGTTGCAATCGAAATTAACAGTTGTTGATTTTTAGAGACCGGTCCATTAATAATAATATGCCGATTATTATGCAGTACCCATGAAAAAGTTCCATTATCGATATGTTTTTCAACATCAAGTTCAATATCATCAGAAAATTTTTCATCACTGCAAATAGATAATTTAAAATCGACATTATTTTCTATGGTATAAAAAGCAAAATTTTTAAAATAATCCAGTTGTTTTATTTTCTCACTTAATATTTCTAATATTTTCGTTATTGTCAGTTCATTTTTTGAAAACATTAATTCATTAGTAAACTCGACATTAATATCAAAACCCTTTTGCAGATTATTGTAAAATAATTCTAATTTTTTAAATTTATCAAACGTCATTATTCAAGCCCCTTACCCAAAACAAACTTTACAGCGTCTGAATATTGAATATCGAGTTGCTCGATCAATTGTGGTAATATTTCACGACTAAGCCCTAAAGCATCCCATGCTTTAGTATTTAATTGTGGTATGAATTTTTCACCAGAACTGCCTAAATTTAATGCATGACAAATAATATCGGCTATATGTGTAATACTAGGAGCAACAAAATCACCTTTTGTTGCTGATGGAGAATGATGGTATGCAACGGATGAAACTAACCGTTCCGGTAATTTCCATTTTTTTAATAACATTGCGCCAAGTCGTGCGTGATCAAAACCTAATACATCTAATTCAATTTTATGCAACAGTTTATTACTTTCAGCAGATTGAGCCATAATATCGTTTGCTTGACTCGGTAACTCTAAAAAAATAATCAATCTGCCAATATCGTGTAATAATCCTGCCGTAAAAGAACGCTCAATATTTATTTCTCGACGATAAAACGACAATAATCGTGAGGCTGTAGCGACTGCAATACTGTGTTCCCAAAACTTTTCCATATCTACAATATCTTGAGATATACCGGCAAACATATTAACAATTGAACAGGATAATACTATTTCATGAAGTTGTTTTTGACCAATAATTGTGATTGATTTATTTATCGTATCAATTTCAGATGGAAAACTATAAAGCGCGCTATTTGCTATTAATAACAGTCTTGATGCCAAAGCAGAGTCTTCAGAAATTATCCGCTCTAACTCTTGATTTGTTGTTAAGGGGTTATTTATTGCCTCACTAAATTTTAACGCGACCGCAGGCAGTGTGGCGACTTTAAGTGTTCGTGTTACAATTTTTTCAGCACTTAATGTCATTTATTATCAATTTTAGTTACTAAATATTTAGATGCTTCAGTAATTAGTTCTGAAATAAAAGGATGGCTTAAGTCATTATGGATAAATTTTAATTTAAGTTCATTCTCTTGTCTTTCATAATCGTCCGTGGATATAACATCTTCAGATTGTTCTGAATTAATATCGCTGTCATTAATTTCGACACTAACGACTCCCCAGGCATTTAACGCTTTAATGTGTTTGTCGGTTATTTCACAGCCTTTACCAATTAAAAACCGACCATTTAAATCACAAACATCAGCCCCCAAACACATCCCAATTTCTAGATTGTTGATTCTAACTTTTACCATAAAAGCAGCTTAAACCTGTTGTTTTGGTGTGAATTAAAAAATTATTTGACTCTATAAATATCGACAGTTTGTATAAATTCTATAATATAAATAAGAAATTATTTAACCCCACTAAAAATTAGCGTAGTTAAATAGTGGGTTTAACTTTTTAACAGTTTGAAACCGTATAAATGTTAATATTGTTGTGCAAGATGGGATATATAGGAGGATTGTTGCTCAATAGTACCTTTAATGGTGTGAATTGTTTCTAACAGCACACCTTGCTGGATAGCAAGTTCTTTGGTCTCTACCAATAATAAAATAACCTGCGCTTTGCTCACTTTACCGTTAATAATTTGTTGTTCTTTGTCAGAAATTTTACTGACGATTAACTCTAATTTTTCTTGTTTATGCACCAAATCCTTTTTCATTTTTTTCAGCTTTATTTTTGCAGCATAAAGTTGTCTGCCAGCTTTAAATGCGGCAATAAAGTCAACTTCATTGTTACCTGAACATACGCCATTATACGATGAGCCGGTTCGACCAAGATAAAAGCCCTTATCAGGGACACAGTATTGTTGTAAACCTTCAGCACGGCCTTTGCTGTATAAATCTAGACTCGGATTTATACCATACTCAGCACAAGCAGATCGATGTCGACCAATTCGTGATGCTGGGTAACCCTTGCTACCATCAACAAAACCTATTAATTTCCAATCTGCAGAATGGCATTCGTCTTTGTTAAGCGTTGCACACGACATCAGAGCGACGGATATTACACTAAAAAATAGCAGTAGTTTTGTAGCGTTATTCTTCTTAAAATTCATATTTGTCATGTTCTTATATAAAGTGCCTAAGTTATTTACTAAAATGCTAATAAAGTAATTAATAAACTTTACATTTAATAATGATTTCAAACAATTAGAACGTATCCCTACAATATTGTAAATAGTATTTTGGTATTAATAAATATCATCATCATTTTCATGTTATTTAATATAATTGTAATAATAACCGTGACAGATTGTCGTCTAAAGACTAAAATATTAGCTAATCAATAGCTTAGAGAAGTACATATGTACTTACCAGTATTAAACCTACCAAACCAAGATATCTTTCAACGCCCAAAACCTTACATAAAACCGCGCAATTTATCTCGCTGGTTGGACCAATTGGTGTCGAAAAAACTGGATGACGCAATTATCGAATTGTATCAGCAGCTTAAAATATTGAATAAATCACATTATAGCTCAAAAGAACGCTTAAAATTAATGTTGTTAATACAACCACGAGCGCATGAAATCATGTCGGGTCTTGAGCAAACCCTAAGTACTGCTAAACTACCTTATAAAAACCAACATGCAATAACCCAAACTAACATTGTTAAATTAATCAATGAAATTGCCTCGGCCTACAAACTCATTGTCAGTGAACTCGCAATATTAGACGACAGTCGTTCCAATTATGATTCGATGCTCAGTGAAGCGGTGTACTTTTCAATGTTGTATTTGTCGATGCAATTATTACAAGTATATCGTTGTTATCAGCCTGAGCCGGAAGATACATGGAGTGAATTGCACCAACTGTATCGCTACTCTATCACGCTAGGCTTACAAGATTTCCCTATTGACGATCAATTAGCACAGGCACATTTTTCGCCACCGCACACTATTGATAAAATGTACCAGCGCATCGTGTTACTTGCCATTGCAGAACCGTACAATTTAATGCAAAACGAATCTGATGTAGTATATAGAATCACCACACAATGGATCGATCATTGCAATATCATTCCACTCGGTGATTTTTCACCAAATAATGAATATATAATCGATCTAACTGATGATTTTGGCCCACGTTTTGTGAGCAACGATAACACCTGGATGCCCAGTGACGGTCGCATAGTTGATATTACTTTAGTCAAGAAAAAACTGGAAAATGACATTCAAAAGCTACTTAGAAATACTTTAACCGATTCTATTGAAGCCGAAACACTAGTAAATCGAAATATTCGAAATATGCTTATGCGTATCTCAGACAACTGGCGACAACGTGTATCTCGCAAAATAACTCGTGACAAATCGTCGATTGAAATGACATTAATTAATGGTATGAATGCCTGTCATTACTTTTTGTCAGGCCAATCTCATTTTACTCCTGCAATGGATGAATTCAAGTTACTGACCCAAGATACTAATAACTCAAAAGAAGCAAATTCTAAAGCATATATTGAAGGTTATAAATTAGCATTAGATAACGACAAACGACATAACCGTAGCATTTATTTAACCAGCACTTGGTATGAAATTAACAACAGCCAATTTGGACTAGCGTTAAGTGGCGATCTTGAAAAATACACGCGTAAAATCGTGAAGGTTGGTGATTTAATTGCTTATAAGGCTAAACGAAATGAAAAATCCAACTGGCACTTCGGTGTTGTACGTTGGCAAAAATCTCGTGATCGTTCCAATATTGAAATAGGAGTGATGTCCATAGCCTCCAATTCAATACCAATTGCTGTAAAAGGCCTATCCGGTGTCGGGGCCGGCACTGATTATTACCGTAGCTTAATGATTAAAGGAACTAATATAAAAATACAAAATGATAATATTATTGTTCCAGCATTTTTATATGACATAAACAGCGTTATTGCCGTTAATACTGGTAAGTCGCTTTATTATGTACGGCTTACAAAATTACTTCTTGCCACAGGTACCATTGCTCAATTTCAATTTATCGCGGTAGATATCTCAAACGTTGTCGCGAGTCACTAAATGACACTACCAACCCAGTTGGTATTCAGCAATCGCATTAATATGTGTTGCGTACCAAAATGGCTGTGTTGATAACACCTCATCTTTTACATTTAATGATGCTAAAGCCATCTTTTTAAGCTGACTACCTTTAGGCTCTTTGGTCGTTTTTATAATGCGTAAACTAACCGCTGCTAACAACGAAGCAGCCGACGGCATTGGACCATCGGTTAATAGGATTTCACCTTGGCCATACTGAAGCAACATATTTTCTGACAAAACCCAGCCATGCTTACTATAAAAACGTTTAAATCCTTGCGTAACAACCTTATGGGCTAGCACCATATCAACCTCATTTTTGGAATATAAAGCATAATCGTAAAAGGCTTGGGCAACGTAGGCATAATCTTCAAGGCCTGCGGTACCGATAGACTTATTATTTTTGACTGCACGCAGTAACTGATTATTTTTCCATAAAAATTTTTCTATATACTGCTTAATTGCGGCTGCTTGTTTTTTATATTGCACCTTATTTGTTGCAATAGCACCTTTAATAAAAGCCGATAACGCTAACGCATTCCATGCGGCCAATTGTTTATCATCTTTTGGCAACTGTCTATTGAGTCGAGCAGTAAATAATTTTTTACGTAATAATTTTATTGTTTTAATTATCTTGTTTTTTTTCAGCTTTAGTTTCGTTGCTATTTCGTCAACTGTCATTTTTTGAGTTAAATGATGGCCGTGATCCAAAACCGGTGCAGAGTTTAAGTCCCATAATAACTCAGCAATGGTAAACTCAGTTTTAGACACGATTGCTTTTATTTCTTTACGACTCCAAACATAATAACCACCCTCGACTCCCTTATTATCAACAGCAGACAAACTTGCGGCCAATGCTCCCGAAGTGGTCTTAAAATCTCGGCTCATAAAATCTAATGTTGCCATTGCCGTCTCGGTGTATTTTGGTTGCTTTAGTATTGTTGCTGCATCAAAATAGATTGAGGCAAGTAAAGCATTGTTATAAAGCATTTTTTCAAAGTGCGGCACTTGCCAGGCAGGATCAACAGTATACCGAAAAAAACCACCTCCAATATGATCCCATAACCCCTGACTGCGCATTTGATCAAGTGTTAAACGTAAAAAATTTTCTAATCTTGGATTGCCCTGGTGTTTTTGAATATTTAATAATAATGATAACTGTGATGCCGATGGAAATTTTAAACTTTGACCAAAACCACCTTGTAACTCATCAGTAAAATTAAAGGTATTTAACTGAAACACCTGAATGTACTTTTTGGCAAGACCCGCAACAAGCTTACTATTATTATTACGGATAACCGGATTTAATTCTTCAGCAGCACTTGTCGCATAAAATTTTAGTGCTTCAGAATCTTTAGTCCACCGTTTATTAATGGTTTTTAAAATTTCTTTAAATTGGCTAGCCGGCACATAGGTCATTGCGGCAAACGGATAACCCTCTGGAGTTACAAACACATTCAAAGGCCAACCAGCATGGCCTGTAGTTCGTTCTGCAAAATCAATTAATCGCGCATCAAGCGCTGGATTGAGCTCTCGATCAACTTTTACAGCTATAAAATATTTATTAATAAACGCTGCAATATCTTTATTTTTGTAGCTTTCTCTTTGCATCACATGACACCAGTGACACGAAAAATAACCACTGGAAACAAATAAAACTTTATTTTCTAATTTAGCTCGAGCAACGGTATCCGCTGTCCACTCCTGCCAATTAACCGGATCAGAACCGTGCATTGCCAGATAAGGCGAAGCATGATTTTGTAATTGATTTTTTGGTATTGGTTTACTTAATACCGTAAAAGGTAAAATACAAAGTATTAGACTCATTACACTTGAGACAAAGATAGTTGCATGACGTTGGCGCATATGTGGTTCTCATTTTATGGCTGCAAATTGCAATTTCAACGTTACAATATGCAATCATTCTTAAAAATAGTAGAATTTAGTAATTTTAAAAAATATATACATAATATTCAAGGAATTACGTCATATTCGACTACACATTACTTTATTGAAATACCTAAATATAGGCATTTTCAAGATGCTAAACTATTACTTAATTAAATTATTAGTTTATTTTTCAGACTAATTTAATTTTACTATGCTATATTTAAAACAATTCATTTCACAGCATTTTTATGTTTATAGACTATATTAAAAAACTAAGACGGAATAATATTTAAAATGGATTTTGAGCAGAAAATATTAATAGTTGACGACGAACCGAAACTACGTGCTTTATTGTGTCGCTATCTTAACGATAATGGTTTATTAGTAAATGCCGTTTCTGACGCTATTGAAATGGATAAATACCTAAATAAAAATAAAGTTGATCTATTCATTCTTGATTTAATGTTACACGGAGAGGATGGTTTATCAATTGCAAAACGCTTACGAGAAGATTTAGATCCAGCTATTATTATGTTATCAGCTCATGGCGAAGCCGTCGACCGAATTATTGGCCTAGAAACTGGTGCCGATGATTACTTAGCAAAACCGTTTAATCCACGAGAACTTCTTGCGCGTATCCGCATTCAACTACGCCGAGTCGCTGATAAAGCGGTTACAGTAAATGAAGAAAAGAAAATAATCAGTTTTGGTGATTTTAAATTTGATTGTTCACAATTACTGTTAACAAAAGAAAATATAGAAATTGATTTAACACAAGGTGATTATTCACTATTGCAAATTTTACTAGACAATCCAAACAAAATTCTACCACGTGATTTTTTAATTAATCAATTAAATGATTTTGATCGTTCACCCTACGACAGGAGCATTGACGTGAGAGTAACACGTCTTCGTAAAAAGATAGAATCAGATCCATCATCACCGCAATTTTTACGCACCATTCGGGGCAAAGGATATTTATTTTCTCTTAATCGTAACTAGACTTAAGCTATGGTCGACAACTTATCAAAAAAAGAACCTCGTCGTTGGAGTTTACGTTCGAGACTAACAATTATGATGATATTAGCATTACTGCTTTTTCAAGTCATAATGATGTCCATCAGCATGACCATGGGACTGTTACCGCTCATGCGGCAATCAGTGGAAGATCTTTCGGCCAGGATTATCAATACTGCTGAACGCTGGTCAGAATTAACTCCCGATAAACAACTTAAATACCAAAAAGACATCCAGCAAAGTGCTAGTTTATACATTTTAAACAACTCTAGGCTAGGAGCTTCTAATCTTAGTGAGCTACTATACAGTAAAAAATTAGCCGAAATACTCAGCCAAAAACAACAACGCCAAGTAAAAGTGTGGTCAACAAATATTGAAGGCATTAAATACTACTGGATGTTGATAAAAGTAAAACGACAGTTTATAAAAATTGGATTTAAGCACGATCGTCTTGGTACAAACCCCAAAGCAGTTTTAACGGCACTATTAACTTTAAATGTCATTTTCAGTTTACTCACGGCTTATCTATTTGTTGGCTATATTACCCGACCATTAACCAATTTATTAAATGCAGCCAAATCTTTAGGCCGAGGCGTAAAAACAGAACTGAGACATAAGAATAATAGTCGTGAGATACAAGAATTGTATAATCAATTTAATAATATGTCTGGTGAGGTGCAAAGTTTACTCGACAATAGAAACACCTTATTAATTGGGATATCGCATGAATTAAGAACACCAATAACGCGGTTAACATTATTGTTAGAAATAGCTCGAGGCAAATTAGGTGAATCGGCTTTGAAGGATTGTAATCAGGTATTACATGAAATGGATGCTATCATTGCACAGTTTTTATCATTAGGTCGGGGCATAACAAACCAAGAATGTACTGACATTATTTTAAACGACTCAATACAAACAATGATAGATGGTTTTTCTACGGAAAGAATTAATTTTAAAACAAATAAATCCTACCCACTGACGATACAACATGATGCATTAAAAAGAGTAATAGTAAACTTAATAGACAATGCTTTAAAATACAGTGGTGATAAACCCATCGATATTGAAATTGAAAAAAATACTTCCACTATATCAATTTCTGTTCTTGATCGTGGCATCGGTATTCCTGAAGACGATAAGTCTAAAATTTTACAAGCATTTGTTCGTGTTAATAAAAGTGATCGGACTGACATTAAAGGCCTGGGTCTTGGTTTGGCAATTTCACATTTAATTATCCAAGCCAATGGCTGGTCATTATCATTTACTGATAGAGTTGATGGGGGGACTATTGCAAGGCTGGATATTCCAAAATTGACATCCTAAGCTTGGCTAGTTATTTTATGATTAAAATAAAGACAACAATATTATTTTTTCTAGTTTAGGTTAATTATATTTCAAAAAGAGTGTTGGAGAAATAGTAGTGAAATAAATAACTGGCATACTCTATCTTCTTATTAAAAATACAAATGCGATAAATAATAAGTATTTAGTAATAAGATATATTACAACTAGAAAAATTCCGATCAAGTAAAGTCGTTATACAACCTAATTACTGAATTTAAGTTTTTGGAGTAATTAATTGGCGAGACAACTTTGATATTTGATGAGATACAAAACTTGCATGTTTTATAAATTTATAAATATAGTTCAGTACAATCACCCGAGAATTCCCTTTAAATTCACGGGGACAAATTTTTAACAGCACCTTGTTCGATAGCTAGAGTCTGAAAAATTCCCTTGTTACAGCTCTGGCTTTTTTATGAAATTTTTATTACTACAATGCGCAGTAATAAAAATTTCTTTTTTTTTAGCAATAACTTATTATTCTTTTTTATCGTTTGACGAATCTGATGGTTTATCCGATATATTTTCTTCATCAGTAATTGCTTGATCAAGTTCCGCATCCATTTCATCTTCTGACAACTCATGGTACTCATCATCGATGCCATCTTCTTCTGCTGATTCTTTTTCGCGACGTTCACGTCGTTTAACAACCATTCTAGATGCAACAACCCCCACCTCAAATAACATCCACATCGGAATAGCGAGCATAATTTGCGAGATAACATCGGGTGGCGTTAAAAACATTCCAAGTACAAATGCACCAACAATAACATAGGCGCGTTTTTTAACGAGACTTTCTGGCGTTGTTATCCCTGCAGCAACTAATAGTACCGTCGCTACTGGCACTTCAAACGCAGCTCCAAATGCAAAAAATAACATTAATACAAAATCGAGATATTTCGATATATCCGTCATCACTTCAACCCCTTCGGGGGCGATGGCGGTAATAAAACCAAATATTAACGGGAACACCACGTAATAGGCAAAAGCCATACCACTGTAAAATAACAAAATACTCGAAACTAATAACGGAAAGGCTAATTCTTTTTCATGTTTGTACAAACCCGGCGCAATGAAGCTCCAAATTTGAAACAAAATGTACGGCATGACCAAAAATATCGATAACACTAACGCTAATTTCATCGGCGTTAAAAACGGTGATATCACGTCGGTCGCTATCATCGTGCTGTCTTTCGACATATGCGCCGTTAATGGTTCGGCTAAATAAGTGTAAATATCATTAGCAAAATAAAACAATACTAAAAAAATCATTAATACTAATAAAACGACGCGTAATAAACGATCACGCAATTCAATTAAATGGGAAACAAAAGGAATCTCTGATTCTGTTTTATTACTGACTGTCACGATTTTTTAGTTATTTTTACAATTAATTTGATGGTTGGGAATATAGAAAGCACTAGCTTTTAATATTTTTTTTACTTTCAACTTCTGCTAAATGCTCAGAACTATCGAGTTCTTCTGTTGCAGCCGTACCAGAATCTTTAATCTCGGCATTTTCAGCACCAGTTTCTAATTTAGGTTTAGTTTCGGTTTTAGCTTCTGAATCTAATTCAGCATTCGTTGAAGCTTCAATTTCGTCAATTTCATAATCACTGTTGTAATCATCAACAAAATCATCTTCTACTTCGTTATGCTGACTATCATCATCTTCTTCGTTATAAGGATCATCGTTTGCTATTGCTCTAACTTGATATTCAGGTGTCGATTCATCTTCCTTTATGGTCGATGAAATTGAATTTATCGAATTTTGGAATTCAGTACGAGTGTCTCTAATAATTTCAGAAATTTCATGTATGCCATTATTACCATTTTTTACGACATTTTTAATTTCATCCATTTTTAATTCAGCATCTATTTCTGTTTTTACTGAACTAATAAAGTTTCTAACTTTACCAACCCACAGGCCAGCCGTTCTTGCTAAGCCCGGTAATTTATCCGGGCCTATTACTAATAGTGCAACAATACCGATGATGGCGAATTCTGCAAAACTAAAATCCATAGACGTAACCGAAGTAGGTTAAACAATGTAGGCGTAATTAAACTATCACTTAGCCGTTTATTGTTTTTCCTTTTCCTCAACTTTCGTTACTTCACCTTCAATAGTTGTTGACTCTTTTTGCTCGATTGATTCTGTTGAGTCCGTTTCATCTTTTTTCGAGTCGTCATCTTTTACTGCGCGCTTAAAATTTCTAAATGCGCCACCAATATCCGAACCAATGTTGCGGAATTTTTTTGTGCCAAAAAGTAAGATAACTATCAATAAAATAATTACTAACGAACCAGGTCCGATACCACCAAAACCCATAATAAACTCCTACGTGTCAATTTCTAAAATAATTAAAATCCAGCTAAAGACGGGCCACCCAAAAGGTGGATATGAAGATGGAAAACAACCTGACCACCGCCTTTGCCTGTGTTGATAACGGTTCGAAAACCAGAATCCAATCCTTGTTGTTGTGCCAGTTCCGGCAACTTTCTTAGACTATACGCCATGACAGCATCATGTTGTTGCTGCATGTCAACTAAACTCGCAAAATGCACTTTTGGTACAAGTAACAAGTGTACTTCAGCTTTAGGATTAATATCGCGAAATACAAAAATCTGTTCATCTTCGTAGACCTTATCCGACGGAATCGATCCAGAGATGATTTTACAAAATAAACAATCTTCAACCATTACGTTTAATACCCAGCATAAGGTTAATTACAACATAAAGCTTAATCTTAACGGCTCGCCTTTTCGTCTAAGCCCGAAATTCCAAAACGCCTCGCTAATTCGTCGAGAACTTGATCCGGATGTAAATTTTGCTGCGCTAATAGTACCAAAGTATGAAACCACAAATCTGCTACCTCGTAGACTATTTTATCTGATTTTCCATCTTTTGCAGCCATTACTGTCTCAGTGGCTTCTTCACCAATCTTTTTTAATATCGCATCGAGACCTTTAGCGTATAAACTGGCCACATACGAATCATCAGCATCGGCATTTTTACGTTGCTCGAGTATCGCGGCTAACTCCTGTAACACCCTATCCATAACACATTAGCCCTTATTCTGATACATATCGTTAGGATCTTGCAGTACAGGTTCTACTTCAAGCCATTGATTATCTTTAAGTTGTTTAAAAAAGCAATGGTGCCTACCGGTGTGACATGCAATGCCGCCTTTTTGCTCAACTTCAAGTAGGATAACATCATTATCGCAATCTAAACGAATATCTTTAACCATTTGCTGATTACCGGATTCTTCACCTTTGTGCCAGAGTCGTTGCCGTGAACGTGAATAATACACCGCATGACCCGTTTCAACGGTTAATTGCAACGATTCGCGGTTCATCCAGGCCATCATTAATACTTTGCCTGTGCCGGTTTCTTGTGCAATGGTGGCGACCAAGCCATCAGCGGTCCAGTTTACAGCATCCAGCCATTTCATCGGTTTAAGCTCACAATCGCATCTCAATGCCGTCACGGGCCATGTGACGTTTTGCTTCTTCAATGCTGTATTCGCCAAAATGAAAAATACTGGCGGCTAATACCGCATCGGCATGACCTTGTTTAATGCCTTCGCTCAAATGTTCTAGCGTACCCACGCCACCCGATGCAATGACCGGGACCCGAACTGCATCACTCACGGCACGGGTTAATTCCAAATCAAAACCAACTTTAGTACCATCGCGATCCATACTGGTTAACAATATTTCTCCGGCACCATAGGACACCATTTTAATTGCCCATTCGATTGCATCAATACCGGTTTCTTTACGGCCACCGTGGGTAAATATTTCCCACCGATTAGGTTCTCCGTCATTACTGACTTTTTTTGCATCAATCGCAACGACGATACATTGCGACCCAAATTTTTCAGCCGCTTGTTTAACAAATTCCGGATTAAATACCGCAGCAGTATTAATCGCGACTTTATCAGCACCGGCATTCAGCATAGTACGGACATCCTCAACCTTACGAATGCCACCACCGACCGTTAGCGGAATAAATACTTGTCCTGCAACTTCTTCAACCACGTGTACCATAGTCGCGCGATTATCCGAGCTAGCAGTAATATCTAAAAAGGTTATCTCATCGGCACCTTGTTGATCGTACTGGCGTGCAATTTCAACCGGATCCCCGGCATCTCGAATATCGACAAATTGCACGCCTTTAACCACCCGACCATTATCAACATCCAAACAGGGAATAATTCGTTTTGCTAGCATTGGCTGTTATCCGTCACTCATCAAATCATCAGACAATTTCTGACCTTCGGCAAAATCCAGTGTGCCTTCATAAATCGCGCGCCCGGTTATTGCTCCGGTGATGCCATCTCCAGCCACAGCACAAAGCAGTTTAATGTCGTCAAGATTGGTAATTCCACCCGAGGCTATTACCGGAATATTAATCGATTGCGCTAGTTTTTGAGTGGATTCAATGTTAACTCCGGTCATCATGCCATCACGACCAATATCGGTATACACAATGGCTTCAACGCCATTTTGTTCAAATATTTTCGCCATATCAATAACATCGTGCTTCGACAGTTTTGACCAACCATCGGTTGCCACTTTACCGTCTTTAGCATCTAGACCAACGATAATATGTCCCGGAAATTCAAGGCAGATATCTTTTACAAAATGCGGTTCTTTAACCGCTTTGGTACCAATAATGACGTACTTCACGCCAGCTTCCAGATAGGTTTCAATGGTTTCAGCATCACGAATACCACCACCGATTTGAATCGGTAAATCCGGGTAGGCTTGTGCAATTTCATGCACCACACCGGCATTAACAGGCTCGCCTGCAAACGCACCATTTAAATCAACAATATGCAAACGCCGAGCACCAGCTTCAACCCAACGACCCGCAATTTCAACTGGATTGTCAGAAAAGATTGTTTCATCTTCCATCCGGCCTTGTCGTAAACGCACGCATTTGCCGTCTTTAAGATCAATCGCAGGAATTAATAGCATAACAACGTCCAATAGTTAATAGTATTTTGGGGATTCATGTTTTATCCATTACAACATTTTATATTCGTTAATAATAGCAGTGGCTGAAGAACAGCTCGAACTGGGTAGTAAGCAATCACTAACAAGACCAGTTTAAAAAGTTTTTATACAACTGTAGGCCACTGTGTTGGCTTTTTTCGGGGTGGAATTGCACTGCAAAAATGTTATCTCGTGCAATTGCAGTGGTAAATGTCACCGGATACTCCGAGGTACCCACAACAACATCGACGCTGGCGGGCTCCACATAATAACTGTGTACAAAGTAAAAACGACTGTTTTGCGCAATGCCGTGCCACATCGGATGGTCCATCGCCTGATTCACTTGGTTCCAACCCATATGCGGGATTTTGAGCAACTTATTATTGGCCAATTCTGGGATATTTTTTTCAAATTCGAGCACTCGCCCTTTGAATATATCCAGACATTCAACGCCATTGTTTTCTTCACTACGTTCAAGCATGGCTTGCATTCCAACGCAGATACCAAACAAAGGTTTGGTTTTGGCAACTTCATGTATGACCTCAACCAGATCAAGTCGGTGCATTTCGCCCATGCAATCACGCATAGCACCCACACCGGGTAACACCACTCGATCCGATTTTAAAATAGTTTTGGGATCCGAGCTGACCACAATTTTTTCATTGCTCGCAACATGTTCGATAGCTTTAGCGACAGAATGCAAATTGCCCATGCCATAATCGATAACAGTAACAGTACTCATAATTTGGTATTTTAGTCGTTTTAGATTTTAAGGGTTATTTGAACTACAACGTTCCCTTAGTAGAAGGTGTTTGACCGGCCATACGTGGATCATCGGTTAACGCCATACGTAGCGCGCGTCCAAATGCTTTAAACACGGTTTCCGCGATATGGTGGGCATTTTTACCCCGAATACTGTCAATATGCAGAGTTACTAAGGCATGATTGACAAAACCCTGGAAGAATTCTTTGATTAAATCAACATCAAATTCGCCAATACTAGCGCGTGGAAATTCAATGTGAAATTCTAAATCCGGACGACCTGAAAAATCAATGACAACCCGTGATAAAGCTTCATCTAACGGCACATAGGCATGACCATAACGACAAATGCCTTTTTTATCACCAATCGCTTTTGCAACAGCCATACCCAACGTAATGCCTATATCTTCAACAGTATGGTGCGCATCAATCTCCAAATCACCTTTAGCCTTAACTTCCAAATCAATTAAACCATGACGCGCAATCTGATCCATCATGTGATCTAAAAATGGGACACCAGTACTGAACCGACCAACTCCGGTACCATCCAAATTCAACTTAACCTGAATTTGAGTTTCCAGTGTATTACGCTTGATATCAGCGTGTCGTGGGGCTTGTTGTGTTGGCATTTCAATCTCCGAGCTGTGCAGGTACTTAATCTCTATACGTTAATTGTATCAGTTAGGCATGAACAGGGGAATATTTGATCGTCGTGATCGCGCTAATTCGCTTCGAACCTAACAAGCTTATCAGCACTAACCAATAGCGGTTCAGCAAAGCAGCCTCACTAAATTAATTAAATACGCGCCATTATCAGACAACCGCCAATAAATTATGGAAAATCACCCTGCAAACACGGGTTTGTAGTTTAAGTCACTGATCCTACTAAAAAGCTTAAACCCAAACAACAAACTGCCGTTAGTACAATAATTAATAAATTTAACTGCACAGCTAACTAACCACAAGGTTTACGCGATGACTGAGTTTAACTCCAAGAACCGCAACAGCTTTTTTAAAACCATCGATATTGCCGGAAAATTCTCTATTGGATTAATTATATCCATGACCGTCACATTTTTAATCGCAGGATTTGTGGTGTCATCACAGCAGTCAAAATCATTCAATAATTTATTACATTCATCAAATAAAACCACTCAGCAAATGTTTGAGAAAAATACGAAACACACCAAAAAACTAGTAAACACAAAAATCGAAAACCTAGCAGTTCTACTCTCAGCTATTTCACCTAATGCCATTTCGGCATCAGAAGTAGGTACGCTTTATTCTTACGCAAAACAAGTCAGTAAAGATAACGATATTCTCTATGTTGCATTTTATGACTCCGATAACAAATTAATTAATCTATCCGGTGACAAAAACCTCATAAAAAAAGGTCTGTTTATCAGTAAAAACATTACCCGTATCTCAAATCACGGTGAAGACACCGCCAGTGGTGCTGAAAAAACCTTAAATTCCAGTGCCGAATTATTTAATCTTGCTACAGAATTAAGCACTCTGATGAAACAATTTAAAATTTAATTTTTATGCGCTATTCTAATTTCATCCTTATTGAATTAACAACATCAATGCCGTAAGAATAATAACTAATTAATCCGTCAACCATTTTTTTCAACAAGTTAGTAAACACTAGTGGATCCTATTTAGAGTATAATCATACTTTCAAAATGCGAACCACCGCCACAACGAGCCACTGAATTTTGCTACAGTCGCTTGTATTAAAATCTAACTGATTAAATGATACCCCTATTAAAAAAATTCAATTATTTTCGACGGCGAAATCGTAAAAGGCTGTCGCGACATTTAATCTGGTTTTCTCGAATAGTTGCACTCTTGCTATTATTGGATGCCGTTTATTTATTCACCTTATGGCCTGACTGGACAAACTACAGCACAGGTAAAATTAAAAAGACTGAATTTATTAACAACTATCTTGCACGTAAAAAACAACAGCCGAAATTACCCAACCTACAATGGAATCCAATTCCGCTAACATGGATACCTAAACACCTGCAACGTGCTGTTTTAGTCGCAGAAGATGCACGCTTTTACGAACACCAAGGTGTCGATGTTGAAGCATTTAAAGAAGCCATGGATTACAACTTCGAGCACATGAAATTTAAATATGGCGGCAGTACTATTTCACAGCAAACCATAAAAAATATGTTTTTAAGCTCATCTCGAAATCCATTACGAAAATGGCATGAACTTATTTTAACATTTGGTATGGAAATGAATTTGAGTAAAAAACGAATTCTCGAAATTTATTTAAACGTCGCTGAATTTGGCAAAGGTGTTTACGGTATCGAAGCCGCTGCACAACATTACTGGGGTATCTCGGCCATCGCATTAAGCCGTTACCAAGCATCACAGTTAGCAGCAACATTACCGAGCCCAATAAAACACAACCCGCGAACCCAAACAAAACGATTTAATAAAAAGGTAAGGCGAATATTACGGCTATTGTGATTTTAATTTGACATAATTCGTGACATTATGTGTATTGTGCATATGATTTTTCTTCGACTATGTCAGAGTGAAGTTTAATATTAATTTTGCGCTTAAAATCTGCTCGCTGATCATTGGTAACATATACCGAACGTGCCAAGGCAATAAAATCGGCATCAAACGCTTTATTAAGTT
Source organism: uncultured Thioalkalispiraceae bacterium (assembly GCA_964420605.1). GTDB lineage: Bacteria > Pseudomonadota > Gammaproteobacteria > UBA6429 > Thiohalophilaceae > CAYQUC01. Next base: position 25,528 of record CAYQUC010000011.1, read on the forward strand.
CTTTATCGCGAATACTGTCTTCGATATCCCAGAGTTTTTCATTGATCATTTTTAATTCGTAGACTTCAAATTTAATATCAATTTTCACTTCATCACTTTTTTCCCAAATACTCTGTAATAGTTCCAGCTCATGATGAATATTCTGTAATTTTGCCGCATCAGTAATGCGTTCGCTTTTGATTTGTAGAATTGTAATTTTATCAAGCAATTCACCAAATGAAATATTAACTTTAAGTGCCATAGTCTAATAGTCTAATCCTACGCTAGATTAACGAAGTAAAAATCAAGTATAGTAAATAATACCGAAGCATATCAATAAAAACGAGAGGCAAACGCACTTTGCAGGCAGAAAAACGCATTTTAGTTGCACGAATGGGACGTGTCGGCGACATGGTGATGGTAACACCGGCCATAAGAGCCATTTTAGCTAAATACCCTGATACTAAATTAACATTCTTAACCTCCAATGATGGTATCCGATGTTTTAAAGGCTTTAGCGAGCGTATTGATAAATTTGTGGTTTATGATAGAAAATCACTACTACCCTGGCTTACGCGTTATAAAATTAAAAATACACTACAAGCCGAGCAATACGATCGTATTTATTGCTTCGAATCCAAGCCGAGTTTCTTAACACTGTTTAATAAACTCGATACAACACTGCATAAGCTGCCAGCAACTGCCGATAAAAGCATTCATTATGCACAACAGTGTCTAAACTTGGTTAATCCAGACGACTCAGACAATAAAATGTCGATAGCGATCAACCTGCCAGTAACCCAAACAGCACAAACCGATGCCAATAAACTATTAGCGGCATCCGATATTACAGATCAAACTTTTGTAATTGGGCTGCACCCTTCCTTTAGTGGCCTTGCAAAATCATTTAGCCGCGCCAAAAAATCTGCACACCATAGAGTCTGGCCCATTGAATTTTGGAGTGATTTGGCAATTAAAATAAATGACTACGCCAAACAGCAACAACTCAATATAAAAATAATGATCGATCTCGTCCCCGAGGAGCTCGACATTGGTGCCAAAATCAAGCAACTCAGTAATGGTGCTGCATTGTACCAATGCCCACCATTAAACTTTGAACGCTACAAAGCAACTCTAGCCCGATACGATTTATTAATTACCCCCGATTCCGGACCAATGCACATAGCCGCAGCAGTCAACACCAAAGTCATTGCGCTGTTTAGTTCACACCAGCCCAGCGACTGTCAGCCATTTGTAGACCAACAACAATTCACCGTACTACGCGCAGAAGACACCGACCAGCCAGAAAAAGGCCTAGCCGCAATCGACCCCGAAACCGTATTTAAAGCCTGCTTAAAATTTTTATAAGGGGTCAGAGCCCTTTTAATTGGGGTCAGAGCCCTTTTAATTCTTTTAATTAGATGGAGCCCCCTTTTAGGCAGGGCGTTTACTTTTGTAGGGTCGTTTATTGCGATTTGAGTTTGAGTTTTTCTTGTGTTGTGGTGGTTTGGCGCGTTCGATCTTGGCGCGTGGTTTGAGTTCGGCTAGTAACTCAGCCGTAATGGATTTTACTGGAATTTTGTGGCCAATATATTCTTCAATATCAGGTAATGAAAATACGTATTCCTCACATGCAAAACTAATGGCATCACCGGTTGCGCCGGCACGTGCGGTGCGGCCGATACGGTGAACATAATCTTCCGAGTCTTGCGGCAGATCAAAATTAATCACGTGGCTCACGTCAGGGATATGTAGACCACGTGCGGCTACATCGGTGGCAATTAGAATCGGTAAATCACCTGCGGTAAAACTCTCTAGGATACGTAGTCGTTTTTTTTGATGAACATCTCCCGAGAGTACTTCACTAACCCACTCATTGCCTTTGAGCCAAGCTTGAATATCTTCAGCGGTGCGCTTGGTGTTAATAAAAACCAAGGTACGGGTAGCATTCATTTTTTGCAACATGCCGATCAGAAGCGGTATTTTTTCTTCCTTCGAAGGGTAATAAACGCTTTCGGTAATACCAGTTGCGGTCATCTCTTTGGATTCGACAATGACTTGTTGCGGGTTATTCATGTGCTCGTACGCAAGCTCGTTTACACGGTGTGAGAGTGTCGCCGAGAACATTAAGTTTAAGCGTTTATCCGGGGTTGGCATACGTCTTAGTAAGTAGCGTATGTCTTTAATAAAACCCAAATCAAACATTCTATCAGCTTCATCAAGCACCATTACTTGAACGGCTTTTAAATCAAATACACCTTGTTTGAAATAATCGATGATTCGGCCCGGAGTACCAATTAAAATATCGGTGCCCGCTAATATTTGCTGTTTTTGTTGCTCATAACCGGTGCCACCATAAGCTAGCGCCAACCGAAAATCTAACGGCCCACTAATATGAACAGCTTCTTTGTGGATTTGGATTGCAAGTTCACGTGTTGGTGCAATTATAATGGCACGTGGTTGGGTTTTTTTAGAAGGTGATTCACTCATAACCCCATGCGTAAGCAGATATTGAAAACAGGCAACCAAAAATGCGGCGGTTTTACCCGTGCCGGTTTGTGCCTGTCCTGTGATATTTTGACCTTTTAAAGCATAAGGCAATGATTTTGCCTGAATTGGTGTACAATAAAGATAACCGGCCTGCTTTAGTCCATCGAGTATAATTGACTCTAATTCGAAGTCAGCAAATTTTGATTCTGTTAAGTGTTGGTTTGACATTATCGAGCAGCATAACAGCTTTTGTAACTTAGGACTTGAAAACTAATGCCAGTTAGGCACAAAATAGCAAATAGAGTAAATTACGAAGGACAACACATCCTTTTTACAATATTTTAATAAAGAACGATTACATAAATGACTGCAAAAGCAATGGGAGAACAATCTTGAGCGATAAAATCGTGTTTGTTACTGACGACACCTTTGATGAAGAAATAGTGAAGTCTGGAGAGCCAGTATTGGTTGACTACTGGGCTGATTGGTGTGGGCCGTGTAAAATGATTGCTCCAATTTTAGACGAAATTGCCGCTGAATATGCCGGTAAACTAAAAATTGCCAAACTTAATATCGATGAAAACCCACTCACACCACCAAAATTTGGTATTCGTGGCATCCCGACCTTAATGTTGTTTAAAGACGGTAATGTGGAAGCGACTAAGGTGGGTGCTGTGTCAAAATCCCAATTAACTGCATTTATTGATAGCAATCTATAAGCTAAAATAACCAACGTCCGGTCTCAATATTAAAATCATTCTGGTTCAGGACTGGACGTACGCTAAATTTAGTGTTATTTTTAGTAAATCATTATAAATATCTTTATCCCGTATAAAGAATTCGGTTTAACAATTTCGCCTAAATACAAATAGGCATCCTCACAAACTTAATTCAATTTAAAAAATAAAGACAAAACAATATCAGGAAATAATTCCAAACAATATACGCATTAATGCGTTTATATAACTCTCGTTAATTCAACTTAAAACAAAATCAGAGCAATCATGAATCTCACAGAACTAAAACAAACCCCAGTACCCTCTCTAATTGAAACAGCACAAGAAATGGGTGTTGAAAACACAGCCCGTGCCAAAAAGCAGGATATCATTTTTTCAATATTAAAAGCGCACTCTAAAAAGGGTGAAGATATCTATGGCAGTGGTGTGTTAGAAATTTTACAGGACGGCTTTGGTTTTTTACGATCGGCGGATAGCTCATATTTAGCCGGCTCTGATGATATTTATGTTTCTCCTAGCCAAATACGGCGTTTTAATTTGCGCACAGGCGATACTGTGGCGGGAAAAATTAGACCGCCAAAAGACGGTGAACGGTATTTTGCACTATTAAAAGTCAATGAGATCAATTTCGATTCCCCTGAAAATGCCAAACATAAGATACTTTTTGAAAATTTAACTCCTCTACACCCCAATGAGCGCATTATTCTAGAACAGGGTAATGGCAGTAGTGAAGATTTAACGGCTCGTGTCATTGATTTGGCTTCACCACTAGGCAAGGGTCAACGGGGTTTAATTGTATCACCGCCGAAAGCCGGTAAAACCATGATGTTACACGACATTGCACATTCAATTACCCACAGCAACCCTGACATTCATATGATTGTGTTGTTGATTGATGAGCGCCCTGAAGAAGTGACCGAAATGGAACGTTCAGTACGCGGTGAAGTCATTGCCAGTACTTTTGATGAACCAGCCAGCCGTCACGTGCAAGTTGCTGAAATGGTGATAGAGAAGGCCAAACGTCTGGTTGAACATAAAAAAGACGTGGTAATCTTACTCGATTCGATTACACGATTAGCGCGTGCCTATAACACCGTCATCCCGTCATCAGGCAAGGTGCTTACTGGTGGTGTTGATGCAAATGCCTTGCATCGGCCAAAACGATTCTTTGGTGCCGCTCGAAATGTTGAAGACGGCGGTAGCTTGACCATTATTGCGACTGCCTTGGTTGAAACGGGCTCGCGTATGGATGACGTTATTTATGAAGAATTTAAAGGTACGGGTAACTGGGAAGTCCATCTTGACCGCCGTATTGCTGAAAAACGTATCTACCCTGCTATTAATATCAATCGTTCGGGTACACGTCGTGAAGAATTACTCACCAGTTCAGATGAACTTCAAAAAATGTGGATTTTACGTAAAGTTGTTCACGAAATGGACGAATTGGCCGCTATTGAATTTTTAGTCGACAAACTGAAAACTAGCAAAACCAATAATGAATTTTTTGATTCCATGAGACGATAGCTCTAGGAAACGATAAATTCAGAAAAAGTGAATTCTGGACGAGTCGTAGTCTGAGTCTGGTGCTCCAAAATTTGCCTTCAAAAGCCCAATCAAATTCTGTAGTTGATTGGGCTTTTTAAATTCCCCACCTATTCCCTGAAATATCGAGCTCAAAAAATGCTGGAAATCTGCTTTAAATTCAAATTTTAAAAACAATCGAGTTCACAAAACCGTACATAAATTTTCTAATTTGCTCGAAATCAGCGAGATCATCGATTTACCCTCAAAATCCATTTTTAGTTATATATTTCAAAAGCTTATGGTAATAATGTCACCTAGTACATTAATTGAGCATTATAAGCTAAGTCAATGATTTATTGACATTTTTTCTAAAACACAGGAAGATGAATCTACCGCAACAAGAGTAACAAACACATTTGTTTTGTAGCGGCATATAAAAATAAAACTTTACTTATTTTTATAGAAATTTGCGTTTTCCTCACACGATGAAAATGCCCGACAAAATACTCCGCCGGCATAAAGCTCGCTGTGAAATGAAACGAAGGTGACACCAATGAGTAACTACGACAAACAAATTAACGATACCGAACTCGACTATGATTTCGATTCAATGATGAATTTAGCAAAAAACAATCCCGTTGAATTTGAGCACAGACGACAAGAATTAATTAACGATTTTATCGCAAGTCTTCCTGAAGAAAAACGCCATCGCATGGAATGTTTACAATGGCGCATTGATCGTACCCGTGAGCAAGCTAAAACACCACTAGCTGCCTGCATGGCATTAACTGAAATGATGTGGGAATCATTTGAACAATTAAACACTTTATTCATGGAAATGAAGGATTCTGACAGTGCTGTCAAACTTAATATCGAGTTACCCTCTGCAGATATTCTGCCGTTTAAAACTGCTTAACTAATACAACGCTTTGTTTACACCACTAGCCTCGGCTTTTGGTGTATTTTTTTGTCTGAAGATCACATAACCATACATTTTGATCTAATTTCACATATAAATATGCCAATCTGGTTTAGACTATGACTAATATGGTGTAGTTAATTTGTGTTTAATTAGAATTCTGGTGTTAAAACAATGAAACAACATGTAATCGATTTTGAAAAATGGTCTGAATTGGCAAAAACCGACCCACAGGCATTTGAACGCTTACGCAGTCAATTTTTGTTAGCGGCCCTTAATCAAATTGATAGTAGCAAACGTCATAAATTTGAATGTTTACAATGGCGACTGGATCAAATTCGAGACATGACAAAAACTCCGATGTCGGCCTGCATCAAAATATCACAACTCATGTGGACTAGTTTTGAGGAATTACGGCAGCAATATGGCGAGGATAATACCCCACTAATTGAGAGTAAAAAAAAATCTGCGACGATTTTGCCCTTCCAACCTCTCAATTAGTTATTGTTGTAATATTTCTATGGTTTGTTCCCGTGTATAAAATTGTTCATTAAAAAGAAATCCAGAAATAATACAGGCGTTAACGGCTATCGGTTTGTTGTTGTTATTACGTTTAGTGATAACGGCATCTGGCAGAGCATCGTATAAGTGTACTGCTGATGGCCGACCATCACTAAAACAAGAACGATAAATCTTTCCCGAGTTTCTATCTAAAAAAGCAGGCATAAAACCATACTCGACATTACTGCCACTAATACCTAAGGTATTTTGATAATGTATATTTTCGTGAATTAAGCGTGTAGTCTTACTTGATAATAATTGAGCTGAAGTTTCAAATTCCATTTGCACCATTCCCCTTTATTCATTATTAACATTGTTACTAACTATTTGAATTTAACTTATTATAAAATAAAAACAATCAATCCTATGTCATCATTGTCTTATTTTAATGTCAGCTTTATCTTACACGTTTAAAATTAGAAATTAGAAACCGATATTTAGATTTCAGGTAATATGCTAATATGGAATTTTCATTACCTCAATGTTGAATTTAATAACGATAGCTATGAGTGAACAATTGATCATTATTCTAAATGGTGAAACCAAAATACAATTTAACCGTTATAAACCACTAGCAGGTTTGCAACGTCGCTTTCTTGAAAAAATGGATAGTGATATGAATGGTGGTTTCGAGTTAGGTGACGAACACATAACTAATCCTAATACGAACCAGCGCATACAATTTGTATCAAACCAGATCGTTAACTCTTTGCTCACCGGCAAAGAACAATTTATTGCAACAGGCTGCG
>CAYQUC010000011.1:32586-61416 GCA_964420605.1 uncultured Thioalkalispiraceae bacterium
CGACTATATTGCAACAGTATAACTGCAATGTATTTATTGAATCGGTAGACAACGTTATTCACGATGATGCTGAGTTTTCTATTTATATCGATCCCATTGACGGTTCGTTAAATTGGGAGCGTGGTGTTGGCGATCCGTGTATTGCAATTGCGTTATCATCCAAACCTAAAATAGACTGTTTAAATGATTTTGAATTTTCTTATGTTGAAGGCTTACGCAGTAATGATGTATATTATTCTGATTTAAAAAATGCCTATTTTATTAGCGGCATCAGTAACAAATCAATCATCATTAATTCGGTAGGCGTACAACACGCTGCACAAGCTGTCGCTTATTTACGAACTGGTTACGGTGCTGCTACACAACAATTGCAACAATGCAAAAACCTTTATCCTGTTGTACGTGATATTCGAGGCTTTGATAATGCCGCAATCGAGCTATGTGAAATAGCGCGCAATGCAGCCGACGTTATGGTTGAAGCAAGAGGAATATCGGATTTTTATAATTTACTTGCCTATCCAATATTAAAAACAGCCGGTGGTTATTTAACGGACCTTTCGGGGCTTGATCTTGGCGATCAACATCTCGAGTTCACTGCCCACTATAATTATATTGCATGTAATAATAAGCAGTTATTAACCAGTATCGTTACACTACTCCGCTAATCTGTCTTGCCAGTTCTATATACCGAAAGCTAATTGATTATCACTTTTTAGTCACTTTTATGCTTTACCACTATATTTAAATATTTGGCTATTGTATTGTTATCAGCAATAACGTTTAAACTGTTTCAGTACATAACCGTATTTTAATAGAAGCACTAGCATGATAAAAGCGAATGATGAAACTAATCATAGTAAAATTAGTTCAACAGTAATGCGACGGACAAATCTGACTGCAGCAGTTTTTTTAATGAACGCAGTGCTTGCCAACAATTCGGCTAATTGTCAGGAAACATTAACACCGATAGCCCATCAGCCAAAACCAATTCATGTCGCTCAGTTCTCAAAAAACAAAGTCAATACCACGATACCGGACGGCTGGCAAAAGCTGACATTTCCGAGTATTGAAAAACACAGTAGCTACTCTATCGTCAGCAACAATAATATCCTAGTGGTAAAAGCAGTTAGCCATGGCGGCGCTTCTGGAATAAGCAAAAAAGTCGATATCGATCCAGCACAGTTTCCGATAATAAAATGGCGTTGGAATATTGATAATCTGATTAAAAAAGCCGATATCAATAGTAAAAGTGGTGATGATTACCCAGCGCGGCTATACATCACATTTTATTATGATATTAATAAGTTGTCCTCTAGCGCTCGCTTTAAAGCCAAAATGTACGCCTTTATAAATGGTGAACTCCCACCACTAGCGAGCATCATTTATATATGGGATAACAAAACAGCAATAAACTCAATTAAATCAAGCGTTTATAGCGATTTTGCTAAAATGATCGTGGTTCAAAGTGGCGCATCCAAGTTGCAACAATGGTTGTCTGAGGAACGAAATATTGTTGCTGACTACATTGCCGCTTTTGGCGAAAAACCATCACGTATAACGGGGATTGCAATTATGACCGATACTGATAATACCGGAGAAAAAGCCACTGCTTATTTTGGTGATATTTCATTTTATCCTGTACCTACTGCCAAATCAAAATAAGCGGCCAGTTAAACTTATTTATATAATATAAAACAATATGTTACGTGAATATAGGCGTATTTAAAATAGCATAAATTGTTGTTATTAAAACTTGCTGTCTGCGTATCTTTCTCGTAAAATGACCGACCTAGCAAACCACGGTGCCTGGAGTGAAATACACGTCACAGGTGGCTCTGGTCAATAAACAGAAATGAGGAATTATCATGAAAGCCGAAATACACCCAGAATACGCAGAAATCAATGTTGTTTGTAGTTGTGGCAACGAATTTAAAACTAAATCGACTGTAGGTAAAGATTTGAACTTGGACGTTTGTTCACAGTGCCATCCATTCTACACCGGTAAACAAAAATTATTAGATACTGCTGGTCGGGTTGATAAATTCCGTCAAAAATACGGAATGGGCGGAAAATAAGCTGTTCTTTATTTTAAACATTAAAAAGGCACTCATACTGAGTGCCTTTTTTGTTTCTATACTGCCATTCCTATTTTTATTCCCCAACATTTGTCACGCAGTAAGTGCAAATACAAACTGCGCCCTAACCGCTAAGCAACACGCCAATGAAACCGTGACAGTCGCACGCGTTTTTGATGGCGATACCTTGCAGCTTAAAGACGGCAGAATAATACGTGTCATCGGTATCAACACACCTGAGCTCGGCAAACGCGATCACGGTCATAGAATAATTCGGCAACCAGAACCCTATGCACGCCAAGCAAGTCAGTTCTTACGCAACTTAATAAAGTCAAACAATGTGCTGCAACTACGCTACGATCAAGAGCTAAAAGATCGTCATGGCCGAGTGCTCGCTCATGTTATTTTAAAAGGCAATCGAAACCTTAGTGCCTTAATGCTACAAAAAGGTTTTGCGCGTGCACTACATATCCCACCTAATAATTGGCAGTTTCGATGTTATGCTAAATTGGACAAACACGCTCAGCGTAACAAAATTGGTTTATGGTCAGATCATTATTTTGACGTAGTTAATGTCAATACAATAAAGCCAACTAAAACGTCAAAACCCTACAACAGTCAATTTTTAGTGGTCAAAGGTGTCGTCACTAAGCTCAATAAAACCAACAACACTATCTGGATTAAACTTGGTACCCAGTTTTCAATAGGTATTAAAACTAGCAGTCTTGGTTTATTTAAGAACGTTCAATTTAAACAATTACTCGGCAGTACTATCACCGCACGCGGTTATGTTATTTATTATCCAACACAAAAACAGTCTAGAATGTTAGTACGCCATCCTAGCGCAATGGTTATTAAAAAATAAATTAATACGCTTATGTCAAATCACAACTACGTGTTAAACGTAAAAATAATCGTTTAAAAATCGTAATTTTGCTACACTAAGATAAATAGACACGCTTAACTTATAAAACTCGAACTTAAATTTAACACCACTATATTTAATTAACCAAATATGAAGACTAAAACAACAAGGCAAATCGATCCACGCAAGCAAAAAGCATTAGACTATCATTCTCAACCGAGTCCCGGGAAAATCGCCACGGAAATTACTAAATCCGTTACAACTCAGGAAGACTTGTCCCTTGCCTATACACCGGGTGTTGCTGAGCCGGTTCGCGCTATCGCTGACAATCCCGAGCTAGCGTATAACTATACTGCTAAAGGTAATCTAGTTGCCGTCATTAGTGATGGTACTGCGGTATTAGGCTTGGGTAATGTTGGCGCTTTAGCCGGTAAACCGGTGATGGAAGGCAAGGCCGTGTTGTTTAAAAAATTTGCCAATATCGATGTTTTTGATATTGAAGTTGATAACTGCTCGGTTGATGAGTTTGTTAATACCGTTGCCAACATAGCCATTACCTTTGGCGGTATTAATTTAGAAGATATTGCCGCACCACGTTGCTTTGAAATTGAAGCAGCACTAAAAAAGCGCGTTAATATTCCGGTGTTCCATGATGATCAACATGGTACCGCAATTATCATTTGTGCAGGTTTAATCAATGCCCTAGAAATTCAAGGCAAGTCGATAGCAACTGCTAAAATAGTATGTTTAGGTGCAGGTTCCGCCGCAATTGCATCAATGAATTTATTACAAAATCTTGGTACACCACTAGCAAACATCACCATGCTCGATAGACACGGTGTTATCCATGATGAGCGAGATAATTTAAATAAATACAAGCAAGGCTACGCGAAACACTCAGCCGCTCGTTCTATCGAGGATGCATTAACAAATGCGGATGTACTCATTGGTGTATCCGGTGCCGATTTAGTTAATGCACAACAAATCAAATTAATGGCAGATAAACCCATAGTTTTTGCGTTATCCAATCCCGATCCCGAAATCCATCCCGATGTGGCGTTAGCCGCCCGTCCCGATCTCATTATGGCAACCGGCCGTAGTGACTATCCAAATCAGGTTAATAATGTATTGGGTTTCCCGTTTATTTTTCGGGGTGCTTTGGATGTCAGAGCAACCGATATTAACACTGCAATGCTAATTGCGGCTGTCCATGCACTGGCCAAACTCGCGCACGAACCGGTGCCACAAGAAGTACTCGATATTTATGGTTTATCGGAACTCGCCTTTGGGCCAAACTATATATTACCCAAACCTTTTGATGCACGATTATTGGCTGTCGTTCCGAATGCGGTTGCCAATGCGGCCAGAGAATCGGGTGTGGCACAGCAATAAAATTATTATGTTAAGCATTACCCATAAATAGTATTTTAAATTACAGCGTTAGATTTTTTTAACGTTGATTTCAGTTTTATATTTTAGTGAGCTCTAATATATTAATATACTAAACATCGTTATTCCATTTTGCCACCCTAACCAATAGCGCATGTATTACGTTTTTTATAACCATTCTATTATAGCGAATTCAGTTTGACATAAAACAGGTTTAAGTTCCCATAATTATCTATTTTCAATTTGTAAATCTAACATTAATATTTTACACTTATATAAAGGGGTAATTTAATTAACTATCCAAATTGACGGTAAGTTAATTACGTTATGCTCACTAAAAAAATAATATAATAATAAAATCTGATATTAATTTAAAAGTCATTTTAAATTTACACGCATTGATTTTTAAACTAAAAAATACACGGAGTTAACAGATGAAATTATCTGTCTTAATCAGCATACTATTCTTAAGCATATCATCGAATGTTTTTGCACAGTTAAATGCAAACACTATCAATAATAAACACAATTCAAGATTTCATGCTGAATTTGAACAAGCTTTTTCAGCTTACAATAACAAAAATTATAAATCCGCCATGAAAATTTGGTGGAAGCTTGCCAAAAAGAACCATGTAGTATCGCAGTATAATTTAGGATTAATGTATTACAAGGGTCAAGCGGTTAAGAAAAATAAACGCAAAGCCTTCTCTTGGTTTTATCGAGCGGCACAAAAAAAACACGCTGGTTCGGCATTAATGATTTCAAAAATTTATGCTACTGGCATTAACTCAAAAAAACAGCCAAAGAAAAGTTATGTCTGGCTTCAACGCGCTGGAGAGTATGGCAATTTAGACGTGCAAATGCAGCTCGCCAAAATGTATGAACACGGGAACAATACTCCCGTTAATCACCGAAAAGCTTTCAAGTGGTATTTAAAAGCCGCCAAAAAAGGGGACTCCGATGCACAATATAAAGTTGGCACACTGTATAAAAAAGGCAAAGGTGTCAATGAAAATAAAAAACAGGCTTTCAAATGGTTACTAAGAGCGGCTGAACGTGGCAATGCAAACGCTCAATATGCGGTTGCATTATTATATAAAAACGGCCGAGGTACGGTTAAAAATAACAGAAAAACAGTTTATTGGTACACCCGTGCGGCCAAGCAAGGTGATGCGTTTGCTCAAAATAATTTAGGCATGATGTACCAACTTGGTCGCGGAGTCGGCAAAAGTTATAACAAAGCCATCACTTGGTACAAAAAAGCCATTGACCAAGGTAATGTCTATGCCATGAATAATTTAGCGTTAATCTATGAAAAAGGTCTTGGAAAAACCCAAGTAAACATTCCTAAAGCATTAGCACTATTTAAAAATGCCGGAATTCCACAAGCCATGACACGTTACAATAAACTAAAATCTACTGTTACTAACTAATATTCCGAAGGAATATTAGAAGTCATTTAAAAACTTTTAAAGATATATCCGAAGGATATATTAGAAGGCATTTAACTTTTTGTTACTGCTGTCTTGTGCATTTATACACTCTTGTGGCTTATGGACATTTGCAGGAAGACTCGCTAGCTCCCAAGAAACTCAGAAACCTGTACCAAGCTCTTAACCTCTTCCAAATTTGCCCTCTGAATCATCTTGCCATCAATCGGGCTCAATGGCGTTTGTTTTTTACCGTGGGATAAAAACACCGTTAGTAAAAACCGATCGTCACCAGCATAAAAATTAAAGGTCGGTTGTATTTCTTGAACATCATGACCATAACGAACTTTTTGTTCTCCAATTTCAAATGGGATATGTTGATTAATTAAAAATACAGTAATTGCTTCACTAGTATCGGCAAAGACGTGTAGATGAACCGGAGAATGTTTATCCGAAGTTCCTGTTAGAACTGAACCAACTAAGCGAGGTGAAAAATCAGACAATAAAGCCATGGCTTTTAACGCCGCTTGACGTAAATTTCGGACAATTTCAGGTTGCTCATCAGCATGAAACAATCGTTGATATTCGATTAAGGCTTGCTCAATCTCAATGTTGGTAGGCAGTTGATTGGTGTCAAAAATTCCAAGCTGTTGGGCGGCCTTATTTTTAGCCGCAAGAAAATCTCGATTGCCCGACTTACTTAAAATTTTTGCTGCTTGTTGTGCAATTAACAGCCGAGGTCGATTATTTTTATGTTTACGCCGTGTCATTTTGGATGTTCACACTACTCCATCAAACTATTTATACTGCTTTAATGCACTATACTAAAAAATTTCTTCAGTTATATTTGAAGAAGAGTTAGTACCTGCATCCGTCGATTTTTGATTTTGTTGATCGTCATTATCGGTTCTAGGCGCATGTGATTCTCGAAAAAACTCAAACAAGGTTCGTTCACTATTAATTGTAGATGGTAGTCCGGTTTTTGCATCAATTCGAATTGAAACTAATCCAGGTGGTTGTTCTAGTATCGTCTCTGGTTTACCCTTTAATGCAGCTCGCATATAATCAATCCACATTGGTAATGCCGCTCGGGCACCAGTTTCTCGATTACCTAACGGTTTTGGATTATCAAAACCAACCCATGAAATTGTCACCACATCACCATTAAAACCGGTAAACCAAGCATCTTGTTGATCATTGGTCGTACCGGTTTTACCGGATAAATCTTTACGTCCAATAACCCGGGCACGTCGACCAGTACCCGATCGAACCACATCACGTAACATGGTATTCATCAAAAATGATACTTGTGGTGATATTATTCGTTTCGCCAAAGTAACTTGATACGGCCCTTCGTTAATTTCTGCTTGAGTTAAATCAGAATAATCAAATTCAACTAGGCTCGTTTCAGTTGCCGCTAAACTATCTTGTTGCTCTTGCCCGTCGGGTAGCTCACTCAGCTCGGCATTATTAACTTCTGCATCAATAATATCTAATCCAGTTCCTGTTTCAGTTCCAATTGTTGGCTCATTATCCAAGTCTAGATCGGCCTCAAGATTATCTTCTTCGCTATTGCCAACGAGTGTCTGATCGTCATTTAACACAACCACCGTCTCGACTGTTTGTGTTTCTACAGGCTCTTCATCAAGAACTTCACACTCAACACAAACGGTATCCGGTGACGCTCGAAAAATAACTTCACGATTTGCCCCAACAATATAATCTATTAAATAGGGTTTAACGCGAAAGCCGCCATTAGCAAAAACAGCATAAGCCTTGGCAAGTTCCAAAGGTGATATCGTGCCACTGCCCAATGCTAATGATAAATCACGCGGTATCGATTCGGCTGAAAAACCAAATCGTTTTAAATAACGCGTGGAATAACCAATGCCAATATCGCGCAATAAGCGAATCGACACTAAATTTCGAGATTTTATCAAGGCATGACGTAACCGAGTTGGGCCATAAAATCGACCACTGTAATTTTCAGGTCGCCAGGTATCTTCTAATCCGGGTGCATCAAACACCACCGGCGCGTCGTTGATCATGGTTGCTGCGGTATAGCCTTTTTCTAAAGCCGCGGTATAAATAAAAGGTTTAAAACTAGAACCCGGCTGCCGTTTGGCTTGAACAACACGGTTAAATTTACTTTGGTAGTAGTTAAAGCCACCAACTAATGACTCAATAGCACCATCGCCGGGTAACAGCGATACCATCGCACCCGCTACTGTTGGTCTTTTTGCTAACCAGGAACAACCTTTTTTAGCCGGAAAAGTATAAATAACATCACCTTCTTGCAAAATATCCGCTGCAGTTTTGATTGCAGGCCCTCGACTATCATCAGTAATATAACGACGTGCCCATTCGAGCTCCGACCAAGACATATAAGCAATATTACCCTCTTTGGTGCGGGCATAAACTTCTTGTTCAAAAACGGCTATTACGACTGCGGGTTGTAATTGTCCCACGCTGGAATAATCATCCAAAGCATCATCCCATAATTCAAACATGTCGCGATCATCATTGCTTTCAACCGAGGTCGAGTTTTCATCGACTGCTGTTATATAACGTGACACATCAGCTGCGTGCGACTCAATACCACGATATCCGTGTCGCCGATCATAGGCTAATAACGCGCTTCGTAAAGCGACATTGGCTTTTTTCTGTAACCGTCCATCAATCGTGGTGTACACTGAATAACCGTCAACATAGGTTTCAGGGCCAAATCGTTCGACCATTTCATTTCGTACCATTTCTGCAACATAACGGGCTTGAACATCAATTTGTTGGCCATGTACTTTAGAATTGTCGATAACAGCAACTGCTTCTTGATATTGAGGCTCAGCAATAAAGTGTAAATCGCGGTACATTCGGCGCAAAATATGGTTTCGACGCAACGTGGCTCGTGCTGAATTGGCGATAGGATTGTAGCGTGACGGTGCTTTTGGCAAACCCGCGAGCATTGCAATTTGAGCCAGAGTTAATTCACCCAGATTTTTGCCATAATAAACTTGGGCAGCAGCAGCATAGCCATAAGCACGTTTGCCTAGATAGATTTTATTTAAATATAATGCCAAAATTTCTTTTTTAGTGAGTTCTTTTTCTATTTTTAAGGCTAGAAATATTTCATTAAGTTTACGGGTATAGGTTTTCTCTCTGGTCAGAAAGAAATTACGTGCAACTTGCATGGTTATTGTGCTACCACCCTGGGATCGCTCCCCGGTTGTTAGGACTTTGAACACTGCACGTAAAATACCTTTGTAATCAACCCCAGGATGTATAAAGAAACGATCGTCTTCTGCCGCTAATATGGATTGTATGAGTAAAGTAGGAAATTCGTTGTATTGCAGAGGTTGGCGTTTAACCTCACCAAACTCTGCAATGAGACCACCTTGCTTAGTATATACCCGTAGTGGGACTTGTAAGCGGATATCCTTAAGGGTATCAACTGAAGGTAGTTTGGGCGTAATAACCAAATACAGGACAAATAAGGAAATCACACCTAAAATAGTTAGGCTTAATCCTGTAAAGAAGCTATAGATTATTGTTTTTTTAATTAATGGTTTCATTTGCGCGTTATTGTCACTCAACAAATATTTAGATGGTGTGTCAAACGACACAGTATAAGACTTCATATCAGGTAACACTACATAGACGTTGTATTTAATTATCAGTTGTCCTATAGTTATTGTGACTAGTTAATGTACAAAGGCAACAAAACACTGTAAGTTACGCATTAGAAACGAAAAAGATAGATAAAATTATGGGATTTGGAGATTTATTTAAGACTAAAAAACAACCAGTTATAGGGTTAGACATTAGTTCGACTGCTGTAAAATTGCTCGAATTGAGTCAAACCGGAGCTCGCTATCGTGTTGAAAGTTATGCAGTTGAGCCCTTGCCCCATAATTCGGTCATTGAAAAGAACATTTCCGATGTCGAGGCGGTTGGTGAGGCCATTAAGCGAGCAGTCAAACGCTCTGGTTCACGCAATAAATTTGCAGCCGCTGCGGTTGCGGGTTCTGCGGTAATTACCAAAGTCATCTCAATGTCGTCGTCATTGAATGAAGATGAAATGGAACAACAAATTCAAATCGAGGCCGATCAATACATTCCATATCCATTAGAGGAAGTTAATCTCGATTTTGAAGTCATTGGCCCTTCTGATAACGATCCAGAACGTGTCGATGTATTACTGGCTGCATCTCGCAGTGAAAATGTCGATGTACGCATGGCCGCTATCGAAATTGCCGGCTTAAAACCCCGAATTATTGATGTTGAAGCCTACGCCATGGAAAATGCGTTTAGTTTACAACTATCACAATTGCCCGATAATGGCGTAGATCAAACCATTGCGGTGCTTGATGTTGGTGCTACCATGACCACTCTAAATGTTATCCATGATCAAACAACTATTTATACCCGTGAACAAGTCTTTGGTGGCAAACAACTCACTGAAGAAATTCAACGGCGTTACGGTTTGTCGTATGAAGAAGCTGGTATGGCAAAACGCCAAGGCGGTTTACCCGATAACTACATTCCTGAAGTTTTAGAACCCTTTAAAGAAGCAATGGCACAACAAGTCAGCCGTTCGTTGCAGTTTTTCTTTTCTTCAAGTTCGCATAATACCGTGGATCAAATTGTACTTGCTGGTGGTAGTGCCATGTTACCCGGCGTTGATGAGATGATTGCCAATAAACTCAGTGTCAACACTTCCGTGGCTAACCCATTTGTTGATATGACCATTGCATCTCGTGTTAAAGCACAAAGCTTAAGTAACGATGCTCCGGCACTAATGATAGCCTGTGGACTCGCAATGAGGAGCTTTGACTAATGCCTCAAATTAACCTGCTACCCTGGCGTCAGGAACTTCGTAAAGAACAACAACGTCAATTTTTTACCATTATGATTATGTCATTGGCGTTGATGGTATTGATTATTCTTGCTAGCCATTTACAAATTAATCGAATGATTAGCACCCAAGAATCCCGTAATGATTTATTAAGCAGTGTTATTAAGGATGTCGACACCCAATTAACTGAAATTAAAAACTTAGAAGCTGAAAAACGACGCCTGCTCGATAGAATGAAAATTATTCAACAATTACAACGGGATCGTCCTGAAGTAGTCCGGCTCTTTGATGATTTGGTTCGTACCGTTCCAAACGGTATTTACTTAAAACAAGTAAAACAACAGGCCAAAGGCTTATCAATTGATGGTTTTGCTCAATCTAATGCGCGAGTCTCGTCTTTTATGCGCAACCTAGATGCAGCTCAATCCATGAGCAACCCAAATTTAACGGTGATTAAAGCCAGTAATGCCAGTAAACAATCCAGTGAGCGCAATTTTAAATTAAATGTAACACAAGTATCTGACGATACTGCTGAAGACTCTAAAAATTCGAAAAAACGACGATAATTCAATGAAAGATATAAACTTAAGTGAAATTGATTTAGATTTAAATAACATTGGCAGTTGGCCAATGCCAATTAAAATTGTATTAATTATTATAGTAAGTATTGGCGTTTTAGTAGGTGGTTACTTCCTTGATCTGCAATCCCAGAACGAACTATTGGATCGCTCCAGAAATAAAGAAGTCACGCTTAAAAAAGAATTTGAGAAAAAACAAGCAAAAGCCGCTAATCTAGATGCATACAAACAACAAATGGTCGAAATGAAAGAATCATTTGGTACCATGTTACGCCAACTGCCCAGTAAAACCGAAGTCGAGAACCTTGTTGATGAAATTACTCAAACCGGCCTAACCAGTGGCGTTGAATTTAAATTATTCAAACCCGAAACTGAACGTTTTATCGAGTTTTATGCGGAAAAACCCATTAGCATTGAAATAATCGGTAGTTATCATCAGTTTGGAGAGTTTATCAGTGGCGTTGCGGCCCTGCCTCGAATCGTTACTATGCATAACATTGATATTAAATCATCGAGTAACGGTGAATTATCGCTGAAAGCCATTGCTAAAACGTATCGCTACCTTGATGAACAAGAATTATTGGCCCAAGGTAAGAAAAAACGTAAAAAGAAACGCGGTAGATAATAGCCATGATAAAATTCCATACAAAAACCGAGCTTAAATCCCACATTAAATCTGGGCAAATATGCAATCAAAACACAACTGGTCATAAATACGTCACAGTTATCGGTATTGCATTATTCTCGATGTTATTATCAGCCTGTAGTGGTAATGAGCATGAAGATCTCAATGCCTATGTGGACAGAATTAAAGCACAACACAAAGGCCGGGTAAAACCACTTCCTGAAGTGAAACCTTATGATACCTTTACCTACTCAGCACATGAATTACGCGATCCTTTTGAAACATTTCAAGCACTGGCCGAAGCAACCGCTGCTGAAACTACTGCCGATAGTCCGATTAGTGGCCGCAAAAGAGAAGCATTAGAACAATTTCCACTCGACACCTTGAGTTTTGTTGGACATTTAGAGAAAAATGGTGTGCGATGGGGTTTGGTTGAAGCACCGGATGCGACAGTTTACCGGATACAAGTCGGGAATTACATGGGGAAAAACTTTGGTCAAATACATTCCATAACCGACACCGACATAATGATAAAAGAAAAAATTACTAATGGTAACAGCGGTTGGATTGACCGTGATGCCTCGCTGACAATCAGCGATTAGTAATAAGAAAGGCTAAAATAGTGAACGGAGAAGTAAAGCTATGAAACAACATAATTATTTAACGCAATTAATCGCAGCATCCAGTAGACAATTTAAACACCTGCGCTGCCGAAAAGTGTTAATTGCTCATTCAATAATGGCATTGTTTGCGACCTCAACAATAGTGAGCGCAAACACCCTAACCGACATTAGCTTTTCGACGCTTCCTGGGGACCAAGTTCAAATTCAACTCACCCTCAGTGATGGTGCGTTTGAGCCAGGTAGCTTTACGGTTGATAATCCGGCGCGAATTGCACTGGATTTACCCAATACTTCAAGCAGCCTAAAACAAAAGAAACAACAAATTGGCGTTGGCATTGCTCGTCATGTATCAGCAATTGAAGCCGGCGATCGGACTCGAGTTGTTATTAATCTAACCAAATTAGTGCCTTATCAAACACTGGTTGATGGCAATCATATCTTTATCACTTTAAATACTGATAGTGCCGCTTTATCTGCTCCCGTAACAATAAACAAATCCGGTAAAACAAGCGCACCAGTATCAAATAGTGAAAATATCAGCAATATCGATTTTCGCCGTGGTACAAAAGGCGAAGGTAGAATTATTATTACCTTAAACAATCCTAATATCCCAATCGACATGCAAAAACGCGGCGATCGCGTGGTGCTTAGTATTCCTCAAGGAACCTTGCCTCGCGACATTGAACGTCGTATGGATGTGTTAGATTTTGCAACACCAGTAGACACGGTTGATGCTTTTAACTCCGGTGGTGGCGTTAAAATTGTGATTCAGGCCCATGGCAAATTTGACCATATCGCATATCAGACCGACAATAATTTCATTGTTGATATCAAACCTATCGTTATTAACGAAGAGAAAAAATTACGCAAGAAATTTGAATATACCGGTGAACGGCTATCATTAAACTTCCAAAACATTGATGTTCGAGCCGTGCTGCAGTTAATCGCGGATTTTACCGGTTTAAACCTAGTAACCTCGGATACCGTGACCGGTAATTTAACCTTACGTTTGAAAAACGTACCGTGGGATCAAGCCTTAGATATCATTTTAAAAACCAAAGGTTTAGACAAACGTAAAAGTGGTAATGTCATGTTAATTGCGCCAGCAGAAGAAATTGCTGCTCGTGAAAAACTCGAACTCGAAGCCAATAAGCAGATTGAAGAACTGGCCCCATTAGAAAATGCGTCAATCCAAATTAACTATGCCAAAGCATTATCTTTTAAAGAGTTATTTGAGGCAGACAAAGAAAATCGCGCTTGGTTATCAAACCGCGGTAGTGTTGCGCTAGACCCTCGTACCAATATTTTACTCGTACGTGATACCGCCAAACACATCGAGGCCATTGAAGCCTTGGTAGAAGAACTTGATATTGCAGTACGACAAGTGCTCATTGAATCTCGCATAGTGCTTGCACAAGATGACTTTAGTAAGGAGTTAGGGGTTCGGTTTGGTATAACCTCTGAAACAACGCAAGGCCTTCGACAAGGATTTACCTCAGGTTCTTTAGCCGCTACGACTCAAATGATCAATGGTCAGACTATAACAGCACCAGAAAGACTCAATGTCGACTTACCGGTCAATGGCAAAGCCGGCAGTATCGGCTTGGCTATTGCCAAACTTCCCTTTGGTACTTTATTAGAATTGGAGCTTAGTGCGGCTCAAGCTGAGGGACGTTCTGAAGTGATCTCGAGTCCTAAGGTGATAACCTCGGACCAGCACACAGCCACCATTGAATCCGGTCAAGAAATACCGTACCTACAGGCATCATCGAGTGGTGCTACCACCGTGGCATTTAAAAAGGCCGTGTTAAGTCTAGAAGTCACACCACAAATAACACCGGATGACCGCGTTATTATGGATTTAAAGGTCAATAAAGATGAAGCTGATTTCTCACGCTCCGTTAACGGTGTACCACCGATTAATACCCAAAACGTTGAAACTCAGGTATTAGTCAATAATGGTGAAACCATTGTACTCGGTGGTGTGTATCAAATTAGCAAAACCGAAAATATTAGACGTGTGCCATTTTTTGGTGATCTACCCTTAATCGGTGCTTTATTCCGAAATACTTTTGAAGAAAATAAAAAATCGGAATTATTAATATTTGTTACACCGAAAATTTTAAAAGAAAATCTAACGCTAAATTAATCACTTAGTCGATAATTTACAGTCCAAGTAACAACAATGGCGTTAATAGTAGGTACTTACTATTAACGCCATTTTTGTTTAAACTATATTAAAGTTTATTCAAAAGAGCGCTATGCAAAAATCACAATCGATATTTTTAGTTGGTCCTATGGGCGCGGGTAAAACCACTGTCGGTAGACAATTGGCGAAATGCTTCAATATGGATTTCGCTGATAGTGATAGTGAAATTGAAAAACGCACCGGCGTTGATATCCCACTCATTTTCGAACTCGAAGGTGAATCGGGCTTTCGCAAACGTGAAATCGCCATGATTGAATCATTAACCAGCAAAGACACCATTGTGCTCGCAACCGGTGGTGGCGCAATATTATCAGAACAAAATCGAGGCTATTTAGTTAGCCGCGGCACGGTTATCTATTTAAACACCAGCGTCGATCAAATCTTGCAACGCACCCATCGCGATACCAAGCGACCGCTATTGCAAACCGATAATCCACGCGAAAAGCTCGAAGAACTCGCGGCGATCCGCGAACCCTTATACGAATCCATAGCCGACATCACCATTTCGACTGAAAGCCAGAAAATTCGCGATGTAATTAAAGAGATTTGCGCCAAATTAGACAAAACTTGTGAATCGGAACTTTAAGTCCTAATTTAAATACCGTATTCTAATGCCTGTTCCTTTTTAAAGCATAAATACCATTATCATGAAAACTCTAAACGTCGATCTCGGTGATCGTAGTTACCCAATTTATATTGGCCAAAATCTGATTTCACAACAATCGTTAATCAGTAAGCACATCCACGGTAACCAAGTGCTAGTGGTTACTAATGAAACAGTTGCACCACTGTATCTGGAACAAACACTTCTCAGTTTAGCTGATTTTGAATGCCAAACGGTCATATTGCCCGATGGCGAGCAATATAAAAATCTTGATATTTTAGCGCGAATTTACGATGCCTTACTTGAACACCGGTTTGACCGACAATGCACCCTAGTTGCGTTGGGTGGCGGCGTGATCGGCGATATGACCGGCTATGCAGCAGCAAGCTACCAGCGTGGCGTAAACTTTGTTCAAATACCAACAACCTTGCTTGCCCAAGTTGATTCCTCGGTTGGCGGTAAAACTGGGGTAAACCACCCACTCGGTAAAAACATGATAGGGGCTTTTTATCAGCCACAATGTGTTATTGCCGATACTGACACCTTAAATACCCTCGATGACCGACAGCTCAGTGCTGGTATGGCTGAGGTTATTAAATACGGTTTAATCCGCGATGCAGCATTCTTTGAATGGCTCGAGCAAAATATGCAAAACTGTTTACAGCGCGATCCAGTGGCACTGACTTACGCTATTGATGTCTCTTGCAAAACCAAGGCGAGGGTTGTGACCGAAGATGAACACGAATCGGGAGTGCGTGCTATTTTAAATTTAGGCCACACTTTTGGCCATGCCATTGAAACCGGAATGGGTTATGGTAACTGGCTTCACGGTGAAGCGGTTGCGGCAGGTATGATGATGGCGGCTGATTTATCATGCCGCATGAGCAACATCACTAGCGCAGAGTTAAACCGCATTCGCGATTTAGTCTCTGCCGCTAAATTACCGGTACTCGCGCCCAATGACATTAGTGTTGCACAATTTTTAGAACTCATGGCCGTGGATAAAAAAGTTATTGCGGGTCAATTACGCTTAATACTATTGCAGACAATAAACCACGCCATAATCACTAACGAGTTTGATAGCGCGCTTTTAAATGAAACCTTAGAACACGTTAGAACCGATAGCCAAACTCAACAGGCTAATTAAAAAATGAACACACTCGCCGACTATGCTTGCAGTAACGCCACGTGTAAAGGACGATTGTTTCATGAACCTTGTCCAGAGTACCGCAGTGAATATCAACGCGACCGCGACCGAATAATCCATTCCGGTGCATTTCGACGCTTAGAATATAAAACACAGGTTTTTGTTAACCACGAAGGTGATATGTTTCGCACGCGTCTCACCCACTCCATCGAAGTTGCACAAATTAGCAGAACCATCGCTCGAATATTAAATTTAAACGAAGAACTCGCTGAAACAATTGCTCTCGCTCACGATGTTGGCCACACGCCCTTCGGCCATGCTGGCCAAGATGCCTTAAATGCCTGCATGACTGATTACGATGGCTTTGAACACAACTTACAATCATTACGTGTGGTGGATGTGTTGGAACAACGTTATGCCGAATTTGATGGTTTGAATTTAACGTTCGAATCACGCGAAGGTATTATTAAACATTGCGCCGTTAAAAAAGCACCCTCAATTGGTGATGTCGGTGAACGTTTTTTAAACCACACCCAGCCATCACTTGAGGCACAGTTAGTTGATTTGGCGGATCAAATTGCCTATAACAATCACGATGTCGATGATGGACTACGAGCAGGCTTGATTTCAGTAGCGCAACTGCAAAATGTCGATTTGTTTAATGAGCAATATCAAAACGTGATAGAAAAATATCCAGATTTACCCGAACGCAGAATGATATACGAAGTTACTCGACGCTTGATCAATAACCAGGTTGTTGATTTAGTTGAAACCAGTAAACTCAATTTAAAACAACAAAAGATTCAAACCCTAGACGATGTTAGAGCACAAAAAAATGCAACGGTGTTGTTTAGTTCGAAAATGGCATCCGAAATATTGAGTTTAAAACAGTTTTTACGAAAAGAACTTTACCAACATTATCGCGTCCATCGTATGACCAATAAAGCAAAACAAATTATTACCGGTTTGTTTTCTGCTTTTATGGATGACATCAAAATATTACCACCCGAACATCAAAAAAACGCCCGTCAATATCAAGAACAGTATGGGGACAAAGGTCAAGCACGGGTTGTGTCTGATTATGTTGCTGGTATGACCGATCGTTTTGCGATTACTGAGTATGGCCGTATTTTTAATCCCAGTGAACTAACATAATTCTTAATGTTGCTTAATCACAACATTTAGAGCGCCATTGCCGCCAAATGTCGCGACAATGACTTGCATTGATGCGCTTAATTACTTAATTGCAAAAACGTTATGATATCACGCGTTTGCTGTCCGGTTAAACCGGCTCGAATACGCATATGGAAGGTTGTTGTTATCCATTGGTCATCACGTAATTCTTTTGGATCACGCACATTATGGCAACGAACACAGTTATTAACCCAGGCTGTTGCACCTCGAGCAAAATCACCTTTTTTTGAAGCCGCTAATTCATTTGCCTGACTCACATTAAAACCAAAACTACTCATGACAAAAATGAATAATGCCAATTGAATTTTATTTGTTTTAAACTTATATATTTTCATCTGTTACCCCTTAAAAATTCTATCTAAATTCAAATTTAGAAACCATAAGCCAATTGAACTAATTGACGGTCAGCCACGGTAAGACCTGCATTTGGATTATCATTGATTTCAAAAGCCAGTTTACCAACAAGATTCGATGCAAATAAATAGTTAGCACCGATGACAGTCTGTACTACATCGGTAGCGGCATCAGGGGTATCGTAACTGCTATACCGAATAACGGCTTCCCAACTACTCTCTGGTATTAGGTAGGCCGCCTGCGCATACCATGCTGACCAAGTACCACTTTCAGTTACTGCACTTAGTGCTTGTGAACTGATTTGTTGTGCGATGTATTCTGCCCTAAAATCAAAACTACCAGGCCGCCAGTTTAAGTCTGCACCATAAGCATCATAACGACGCGCAGCATCATAGGTAAAACTGCCAGTCGTACCACTTCGTATTGCAACTTTACCGGTTGCCACTGATACACCAAATTCAAATTTTGAGAGCGGCATAAACATACCAAACCGACCACCAAAAACTTTTTTGCCGTCGCCATCGGCACCCAAACCTGGGCTCTCGATCATTTCAATTTCAGTGCCAGTGCCTTCTAAGGTGGGACCGTTGGCAACATACACTGCATAGTTAAGGCTATTACCGGATTGCAATAAATAACCACCACGCGCCATCAACCCAACGTCGGCAGTTGGTGCCGCTTGGTCGTGACCAAAACCAACAGGTGCTGATGCGGTTTTATTAATCCATGATGGATGAATGTTTTGACGAAACTGACCTAATGGACTTAAAAATTTACCCATAACTAATGCAAGGTAGTCATTAACGAACCAATCTACCGTTAAATAGTCAATACTCGCTTCTGACTTGCCGGCTTCATCAAAACTAAATTCAAGTTCAGCTTCTAACATGAATTTATCTGCAAATTGATAATGAAATATGGGTGAAAACGAACCCATCCTAAATGAGCCTGTACCACCCTCGGTTTGAATATAACCAACATCAGTAAAGCCCGCTAAATGTACTAAGGTTTTGGGTGCTTTCCAATCTTCCCATTCCTGCGCCTTTGCATTTAATAAATCAACATCCGCTTGTATTTTCTTTTTAGGCGCTTGGTATTGCTCCCATTCTTGTGCTTTTTTATTCAAAGCATCAACCTCAGAACGAAGCTTCTCAAGTTCTGTTTGCGACATGGCATTGCTGCTAAATAACAGGCTAGTAAAAAAAGTGACTAATAATAATTTTTTTTTCATGATTGCAACCATAGGTAATATTAACTACATTATGATAAGTCATAATGTTTTCTATTCAAGCTGATCAAGACCAACTTCCCTTACAATTAGTGTGAAGTACAACACAAAAAATCACCTATAACGAACGATTTTAAACCTAAATACGACGATTAATTGAATGCTAATAAACTCAGCTTGGGTAACGAACCCGACTTTAGATCAAAAACAACATGTTATCAGCTCAGTTACATTAATCTCAGTTTGAGTTGATTTGTTATAGAATAGTTATAACTATTATTTTGAGTATTGTTAAAATCGACATTTGCGCATCAATAGTCGATTAAGCGATTAGCTGCTATTTGCACTACACAAGCGCTTCATAGTAACTAAAATATAAATTAATTCAATCTGTTTCAAGGTCGATGCTAAACTACAATAAACAAAATTGAGCCTTAAGGCTCAAATTCGAGGTTCAAATGAAATTAGTCTTAAAAATACTAGTCTCGGTAACAGGCTTATTCACACTTTCAGCAATTAATGCGGCCACTACGGTAACAACGCCGTACGGTGATGCCGACATTGCATTTTCAGTACAGCAATTTAAAAAGACACCGGTCTACTATGTCATTGGTCAATCGGGGGTTCCAGGGGCCGAGAATGAAGGCCATACCTCGAATGCCGGCTTTGTTATTACTGAAAAAGGTGTTGTCGTATATGACACCCTCGGAACACCGATTTTAGGGTATTTGCTTTATTCTGCGATTAAAAAAATAACCGATAAACCAATAACACATGTTATTTCCGGACACTACCATGCCGATCACTTTTATGGTTTACAGGCATTTAAAGAAAACTCGAAAGCCACATTATGGGCCCACAAGTCGGCCTTTATTTATATAAATGATCCAGCTGCAGAGAATCGACTTAAACAACGCCGTGAATCATTATTCCCGTGGGTTAATGAAAAAACCTATATCGTAAAACCCGATAAAACATTTTCGAAAAATAAAACCTTCGATATGGGCGATACTAAAATCGAATTAATCCATGCCGGTACTGCCCATTCTCCCGATGATCTAATTATGGTTATTAAAAAATACGGTGTGGTGTTTTCAGGCGATTTAATTTTTGCTGGCAGATTGCCATTTCTTGGCGGTGAAGATGTTAACACTAAAAATTGGCTCAAAGGTCTAAGTTATTTACAGCAGATTAAACCAACTCCAACATTAATTATTCCTGGACATGGCGTTCCCGATACCAATCCAACCCGTTCAATTGCGTTTACTAAAAATTACCTAACATTTTTACGAAAAACCATGGGCGATGCGGTTGAGCAATTAAATGGTTTTGCAGAAACATATAAAAATGTGGATTGGTCTAAATATAAAAATGTTAAAACCTTTACTGCTGCTAATAAAGGTAATGCCTATCGCGTTTTTTTAGAAATGGAATCTGAACTATTTGAATAAATAATCATTACGGTTTAAATATTTGAAAAGATTTTTTTATTAAACTTCTTTTACCTAACTTTAGTTCAACATAATAATTTCCAGGGGATAAGCCATCCTCTGGAATGTCAATTGAAAATATTTGTTCTCCTGCAGTACCATTAATTTTAACCGTTTTTTGAATCAGTTTATTGACCGCCGTATTATCCAATAATCTCACTAATAAATAAGTAGCCGTTTTTGAAAAATGTTTAAAGCTAATACCGATATAAATGGTTTTACCTGACTGTATCCGTATATCAGCCATTTTAACCATTGAACTCATTAACACATCACTAAATACAATTTTTGTTACAGCCGGATTTTTTGAATCAATAGCTTCAGCTAATTTAGTTTGAGTTTTCTTTATGTGTTCGCTGTTTGGATAATATTGCTCTAATAATTGTAATATTAATTTTGCATTGGAAATATTATTGGACTTTATAGCCTGTGTCGCTTGTTCAACCAACTTTAATTCAATATCAGTTAATGCTCCAATTGCTATCTTATTGTTCATTTCTAACGTCAGAATTGAATGGTATATTTTAAAGGCATTGTTATTCGCCGGAGTCACAAAATTGCCTTTCGTCATTTGTGTATTGGCTAAAACTAATAAATTATCAACTTGTTGTTGCGCCTTTAACAATTTTTTTAGATTGCCGTAAGATGATTTTAAAAATGCATCATTTTTACTAATTTTAAGACCCGATTCTGCCGATAGTATTGCGCTTTCATAATTTTTAATTGCCTGTTGACTTTTCACTTGTTCAACAAAAATATCCAACATCTCAGATTGTAATGATTTAGCCCTGATATTTTTGGGTTCAATACTTAAAACCACAAGTAATTCTTCCAAGGCATTTTCTGAGACGGGTGTAATGTATTGCTTTTTATTAATAAAGGCTTTAGCTAAGCGTAGGTGAGTTTTAATTGATTCCTGTTGCAATACTACATTCTCCATTTTTTGGTAACGTCCATCATTAACAACATGAGGAAAATGTATTTTTAAAATATTTAACAGTAATCGCGCTTGAACAATATCTTCATTCTTAAAACTGGCATTTAATTTCCTTCTAAACCACTGCCGTAAATACACCACACCTTTGCGTGCCTTGACATTATTTTTATCACTGCTTAGTATTTTTTTATAATATCCAATTAAATCATTAGCATTGCCTGGTTTCTGATCCAAATTAGCTTGTAGTGTTACTTGCTCTGCTTCAGTAATATTACTGGCTAATAAATCTGTTTCGGTTTTAAAAAAATTACTAAATTTAAATAATGACTCAGGGAACTGAGTAATAATCACTTTTTTAATTTGTAGTGTCGTTATTTTTTCTTTTTTAGCTGCGCTAACAGCTGTTTCATTTAGTCCAATTTTTAATTTAATTTCACTTGGAAGGTATTTGTGCAAAAGAGGAAGTGCGTAGTGTTGCCAATACGGTTCAATCGTTTTCTGGTTAATATAAACTGCAAACGTGATACTGCTGATTAATAACAAAAATAAAATTCGGTTACGCCATTTTGTTTTTTTATATTCGTTTGTTGTGGTGATATCCATTTTTTCTGCAACGGATTTTCGTTGATACTCAGTTTTTCCTCGTATCTGTAACCCGGGTTTAATGTTACTTTTAAGTTTTGATTTATTTTTAAGTGGTGGTGCTATATCAGAACCAACCAATGTTGCAGCATCATAATCAATAGCTTTATTACTAATGACGGCCGACTTAGAATCAACATAATCTAATTCTGCCATTGAAATACTATTTAACGCTGCAAGTAATTCTGATGCCGATTGATAGCGATGCTCAGGATCTTTCGACATGGCCTTGTTAATAATCGGTTGAAATGATTCCAAGCCTCTTGGCAATGTTGGGATCGGTTCTGTGATATGTTTCATACCAACATCAACAAACGAATTTCCGTCATAAGGTACATTTCCTGTCAGTGCCTGATATAACACCACCCCTAAACTGTAGATGTCTGATCGAAAGTCAACTTTTATGCCCTTGGTTTGTTCGGGACTCATATAATAAGGTGTGCCAATCGCTTTTCCGGTTAAAGTTAACCCGCGAGCTGTGTCGTCACCACGTGCAATACCAAAATCCATTAAAACCGCACGACCATCTTCATGTATCATAATATTTTCTGGCTTGATATCTCGATGCACGTAACCTTTTTTACCAGCGTAATCCAACGCCATTGCTATTTGTTTTAAAATTGCTATTTTTTGTTTTCGTGATAAATCATCTCGAGCATCACGTAGCGTTTTACCCGAAATATATTCCATTGACATGTAGTGATGCGATTTATGCACTCCGGCATCAAACACGGTAATAATATTGGGGTGAGTTAAATTACTAATAATTTGAGCTTCTCGTAAAAACCGATCAGTAAAGGTATCATCAGTATGATTAGGGGCAAGTACTTTGATCGCCACGGTGCGCCCCACACTCTCTTGGATGGCTTTATACACAATAGCCATGCCACCGCGTCCGAGAACATCAATAATTTTATATCCAGGAATCGCAACAACAGGTGTTACGTGACTTTGAATGTTTTGAGGTTTCTCGCTAGCCATAACCCGATCGGCTTTCTCCCGTGTGAATTTTGCATTTGCAAACTAAAAGTATGCTTCTAAACCATACCAACACCATAGTACTAATGTAGTTTAAATCGAGCAGTAACGATGGCCAGCTAGTTCAGTCGGTGATCAGAGATTCTCAACATTTACGCCGTTAATTTCATAATGATTCGTTAAACAAAACAGTAACATAGCAATAATGAGTCGTTACTAATAGTATCGACCAAGTTACTATAATCATTGAGGGGTAATTACATTAAATTGTTGTTAAAAATTAAAAACACTGTAAATGTTCAAAAAAAAATTGGGCTTAAAGTCACTTTATCACTATATATCATCGGCTTATGTGGCGTATACTTGGATAAACACTAAACTTAACATGAGAATTGCATAGGAATAATGCCTAAACTCAATTAACTTACCATTAGTATTAGTATTTGTTACTACTATTTAAAATTGAGCATATTGCATAAAAACCGGAAATCACTATGCGTTTGTACCTTCAAATACCCGCATTAGAGGGCAAGCCACCCCGGTTTTATCAATTAATAATACAGCCCGATCTTATTGGAGGTTGGACATTGATACGCGAATCTGGACATCAAGGAAAAGCTGGACGGGTTCTGCGAACCCATCATGAATGTTATGATGACGCTTTGGAGCTAATGATATTGTCACGCGATAAACAAATTAAACGTGGTTTTAAAGTCGTATACATGAAAGGTATGGATTGTCCATAATGAAGAATTTTTCTAACCAATCCGAAAATGCAGCCTCCAACCTACCTTTGGACCAGCTCGAACCAAATTATTTAGCACGATATGATTTGCATCATGCGCCATTTGAGCAAGATATTGATGACGATTTTATATTTCTAGATGCCGATCGTGTGCAACGGTTAAACATGCTGCACCACCTTACACAGTACAGTGATCTACTATTAATTGTCACTGGTGAACAAGGCATCGGAAAATCCAGCCTGTTACACCGTTTTGCAAAAATGGCTGATGATGATTGGCGCATTTGTAACATTGAAGCCAACGCTTTAATGGATACCAATCAACTAATAAGACACGTCATTAGTGGTTTCGGGTTTGATACACAATATGCCGCATCGGGTAACGTCCAACAATTATTTATTGAAGACTTATCCGAATTAAAACACAGCGGTTTTGTCCCAATTTTAATCATAGACGATGCGCATGAACTACCCGTTGATACACTCGAAACATTATTTCAGCTTGCCGATACCGAGTTAAATGATCAACGTCTGTTACGCGTTATTTTATTTTCGGATCCATCGATTGATGTTACCTTAAAATCATCCAAGATTCGCCACTTACGTGAACGCATCACTCATAGCATGGAGTTGGCACCTTTTAACGAAGAACAAACCGAACAATACATTTATCACCGACTCAACGTTGCGGGTTTAAAAGGTAGCAATCCAATCGACCATAAAATATTACGTCGTATTTATCGTAGCTCGGATGGTTATCCCAATAAAATAAATAAACTCACCCATATCGCACTACAAGAAGGCATCGACGGTGCAAATAACGATGCTCTATTTAGTGAATCTAACTATCATTTTCCTACGCGTAAATACTTAGTGTTTGGTTCAATTGCGGCAATTATAATTGGCGTGGTATTAACCGTTCAAAATACCCTTAATAATTTATTCGACGATAGCGAACAAATTGTATTAAGCTTGCCTATCGAAAATAGAGTTACAAACACCACTACAACTGTCACACCTGAAATTATTATTAAAAAAACGATTAACAACACAACCGAGTTAAAGCCTGAAATAGCAAGCAATAAAAAAACTGTTGCTACAAACGAAATTCAGAACAATACCCAAAAACATATTAAAATCAAAACCGAAACTGATGTAGAGGATAAAACAACAGCCAAAGTTACTATAACTAAAACACCTTCGCCAGATAGTAAATCTACCCCAAATTTTGAAGAACGAATTATTCTGCTTGACCAAGAGCTAAAATCAGCAAAAATAGAATCAGAATCACTCGATACTGCAATAGTAACCAACAAACCGCAAACGAATAAAACTGTTGCAACTAAGGCTGAAATAACAAAACCAGCAAAAAAACAAAAACCAACCCCACCTAAACTGACACAAATTAAACCACGAGTCATTTTAGCCAGTAAAAAATCGCAAGTAATTACGATAGAGGGTAATGGTTTTAGTCAACGCAGTTATGCCACCGTTAGTTGGTCAGGTAAAAGTAAACGTTTATCATCGCATCAAGTTAAAATTGTTAATGACAAGTTAATTGAAATTTCACTAACCACAGGATTAAAACCTGAAACATGGACCATAAGTATTACGCACCCAAAGAATGGCAAATCAAATAGCAAGTCATTTCAGGTAACACAAACTAAAAAACAAATACAAAATGCTAATTCAGCAACCATTCAAAACGAAGGCTGGATTTTATCCCAAAATAAAAATAAATTTACTTTGCAATTACTCGGCGCTAAAAACAAAGCCGATATTAACAATTTTGCAAACAAGAAAAAATTAAATGAGCAATACGCCATGTTTACATCCATTCGAAATGGCGAAGTTTGGTATCATTTAATTTATGGCTCTTACCAAAGTAAAGTCGAAGCATTAAATGCCATTAAAGCAATCCCAAAAAAAATAGGCATAGGAAAACCTTGGATACGTCCAATGCGTGATGTTCAAAATGCAATAAAACGACAAAAAGAAAACAAGGCGATAACCAAGATATCAACGCCTGTTGATTCTGTCAGCCCAATTTTAACAGCAACGTCTGTTCCAAAATCCGTTAAAGAACAGTCAAGCTGGCTATGGGGACAAAGCCCAACCCACTACACCTTACAGCTACTCGGCACAAGAACTGAGAGCAGTGTTAAAAAATTTGTGTTACTGCATAAGCTACAAGGCAAAGCGATATACTTTAACGTTAAACGCCAGGGCAAAGACTGGTTCGCATTAGTATATGGTGTCTATCCTGACAAAGGTAGCGCCATAAAGGCTCGTACTAGCTTATCAAGCTCATTACAAAAAGCAAAACCGTGGCCACGAAATTTTGCGAGCATCCATGCAGAGTTAGATAAAAATCCGTAAATGTATCATGAGTACATCCTGTTACATTCAAATATGTACTTTGCAAAAATCGTCTAGCGCTTCAATAGAGTAATCTATTGCTATCTCCCATCGTACTTTAATATTTTACAATTTTTATACCATTGTAAAATTATAAATAAATTCTTTAGTAGTATTTAATTTATTAACCAGACTATTTAGCTGACTTAACATAATTGGATGATGTCAATCGATGTGTTAATTATTATTTTACAGTGTCATTATTATCTTCAAAATTGTGGAGTCAGTTGTTGACTCCGAAATCAAATAAATTATAATGCCCTAATCTTTTACGCTCGTATCTTTTTAATAATGAAATGTATAAGAGTGTAAAAAATGTTTGGAATAATTCTAAAAAACTAAGGAGCTGTCATGAAAAAAATTATCGTAGCATCATTTGCTTTAATCGCATTAAGTACTTCAAATTTAGCATTCGCCGGTGATATCGGTAAAATGGTAGGTAAATGGAAATGGGAAAAATTTGTTATTGTTGTAGAAAAATGTGATAAAACTGAAATCTGTGCAAAAGTAGTATCCGGACCAAAAAATGTTGGAATGGATATCATTAAATCTAAGTTACAAGATAAAGATGGTGCTTTTGTTGGTAAAGTAGCTCATCCTCAAACTGGTGATACTTACAACGCAAAATTAACAATGGCAAATGCTGATACTTGGAAATTAGACGGCTGTACTGATGCTAACGTTTGTGCAAGTGGTGAATTCACTCGTATTAAATAACGATGTTATAAATTTTAGATATATTGTAAGCTAAAATTTAAAGTTAAAAAAACCTGAACTCAGAAAGTTCAGGTTTTTTTATGCCTGCAATATAACTAAATAGTATCTATATCAATTATGATGCAGATTGCTCTTTAGAACGTCCAAACACTTTTAATACAATTGCTGCGATTAAAAATGCTAAACCGATTTGCCAAAAACTAACTAAGTTAAATTCAAATTTACTTGAATCTCCAAAGTTAACAGTTGGTGACATGCTTAAAAATACGCCCGCAGCTTGAGCAGCTAAGAAAAATACTGCCGTTACAGACACAATACGCATCGACCAAACAATACCTTTGTTTGAATCAGACTTTGACATAAGCTTTATCAATAATAATACTATCCCAATGATTGCAAACGCGACACCAAAGTACATAAACGGTTTCATGTAAGGCATCATTGCCAACATCATATTTATCATAGAATCCTTCATACTATCACCTTCTCCACTGATCAATAAAAGCAGCCATTGTAACGTATCCTTTATCGGAGTCCAATGAACTATATAGGCTTATGCACACAATATAAGTTTATTTATCAATCAAATACAGTTAAATTTGATTAAACAAATAGTAAATATCGCCTAGTAAATATCACCAATAAGAATATTACATAACAACTAATCAGTTCATCCAATTTAGACTAAGGATAAAATTTTAATTAACAATACGCAAGTATTAATTTCTAAAGAACGGCTGCTATCGCCGATTTTAAAACATTCATTGATGCACCTGCTGCACTCTGCGCCATTTCTTTTGCTTTTACATTACAAGCTAGCAAAGCGCCTTCTAGTGCAATTTTTTCATCATCCAAATGTGACTGAACATCCTCGTCTGTAATTTCATTTTTAATTCGCGCCTTAGAAATATTGATCAATGCTTCTTTTTCATCATTTAGTGCTTTTTTAATGCAGTTTTGAACTTCAGGTGATTTATCAGAAATTTTACCTGACATTGCTGTGAACATTTCATCCATTGTTTTATTAATATCAAAAACCATTTTAATACTCCTAAATTGTTATAATAATTTTTATAATTGCGTAATTTATTGCACGCTTAAATTACGACATTAAAACTAAAGTGATTTTTTTCCTAACTCAGCAACCGTCGCAGTTGAAAAAAGTCGAGCAAGTCTACTTCGATCGAGTTTTACATTACCATTAGTGTAATTATTATTTAATTTATGTTTTTCTTTATACTTAACCCATAGCGTTAAAATAGATTCTGATATTTTTGTAGACTCTTCATTTAGTTTTCGTGCTTTGTTTTTGTCAAAAAGTAAACGTAATTCAGTTTGGATTTTCTGATACTGTTCGGAGTATTGTTGATAACTTCTGTCGTCTTGATTTGCCGCTAATAAATTTTCATAAAATTCATCAACTTTAGAACCCACTTGCTTTATTTCTTGTTCTGCGTTTTTATCATATTCTGATATAATTTTAGTATTAGCACAGCTAGCCAACGTGACGGCTGTAATAAAGAATATAAATAAAATGGTGATGTTACTTCGAATGTTAAAATCGAGATATTTCATAAACTACTCCTTGTCTTGTTAAATATTCTATTTTTGATCAGGTAAAACTGTGCCGTATTATGTATCACAGCTTTTTATAATTTTACATATAATAAAGCTAATTCATAATAAAGTCTTATTCTTATTTAACGATACTAAATAAAAATGGTAAAAAT